>NZ_JABWNC020000001.1:0-551578 GCF_013368855.2 Escherichia sp. 93.0816
GCAGGGCGACATGGATTTACCGCCGCAGCCGCTGATACCTTACGCCGACTGGTAACGAGGTAGAATCAGAAGGTTAAAACTCGGAAATTATATCCAGTAAATCAGCGTCGAGCATGTTCTCAACGCTGATTTACTTTTTACTACTAAAGGAAGGGGTGGCAGGTCGGAATTCAGCCTGCACATGATGTTTTAGAACATCACTTTATGACCATATTGCTCAAGAATCCCTTTCACTCGCTCCATGGTTTCTTTTTTCGGTGGTTTCACACCGTCGAGTTTGTACTCTTCGCCCATCGCCACCCACTTATGTTTGCCTAACTCATGGTAGGGGAGGAGCTCGATTTTTTCGACGTTACCCATATCGCGAGTAAATTCACCGAGGCGATGAGCTGAATCGTCATCGTCAGACCAGCCAGGTACTACGACATAACGTATCCAGACTTTCACATTTTTGTTCGCCAGATATTTAGCAAACTCGAGTGTACGATGGTTGGAAACGCCTACCAGATTCTGGTGGATTTCGTCGTTCATCTGTTTGAGATCGAGCATTACCAGGTCGGTCACTTCCAGAAGTTCATCAATTACTGGATCGTAACGACGAACAAAACCGTTAGTGTCCAGACAGGTATGAATGCCTTCTTTTTTGCAGGCGCGGAACCAGTCGCGAACGAACTCGGCTTGCAGGATTGCTTCACCACCGGATGCGGTAACGCCGCCGCCGGAAGCGTTCATAAAGTGGCGATAGGTCACCACTTCCTTCATTAAATCTTCAACGGTAACTTCTTTACCGCCATGCGTATCCCAGGTGTCGCGGTTATGACAATACAGGCAGCGCATCAGGCAGCCCTGGAAAAAGGTGATAAAGCGAATACCCGGGCCGTCTACGGTTCCACAGGATTCAAAGGAGTGAATGCGACCAATAACTGACATTGCGGTGTTTCTCCAGATGTGGCCCATCTGAGGCCGTGTTGGTGCGCAGCTCGAAGGCTACGTCGAGTCTGTTTTGGCAGTTACCTTAAAGTATAGATAGCTGACAAAAAAGGCTCTCTTGCTAAAAAAGGCCCCACTTTCGTGGAGCCTTTATTGTACGCTTTTTACTGTACGATTTCAGTCAAATCTAATTACATAGACTGAGTGAAGGTACGAGTAATAACGTCCTGCTGCTGTTCTTTAGTCAGCGAGTTGAAACGTACTGCGTAGCCAGATACACGGATGGTCAGCTGCGGATATTTTTCCGGGTTTTCCATCGCGTCGAGCAGCATTTCACGGTTCATCACGTTCACGTTCAGGTGTTGACCACCTTCGATGGACGCTTCGTGGTGGAAGTAACCATCCATCAGACCTGCCAGGTTGGTCTTACGAACTTCGTCGTCTTTACCCAGTGCGTTCGGAACGATAGAGAAGGTGTAGGAGATACCATCTTTAGCGTAGGCGAACGGCAGTTTAGCAACGGAAGTCAGAGAAGCTACAGCACCTTTCTGGTCACGACCGTGCATCGGGTTAGCACCCGGTCCGAACGGCGCGCCAGCACGACGACCGTCAGGGGTGTTACCGGTTTTCTTACCATACACAACGTTAGAAGTGATGGTCAGAACAGACTGAGTCGGGATAGCGTCACGGTAGGTGTGCAGTTTCTGAATTTTCTTCATGAAACGTTCTACCAGATCAACAGCCAGGTCATCTACACGCGGATCGTTGTTACCAAACTGCGGGTATTCGCCTTCGATTTCGAAGTCGATAGCCAGACCGTCTTCGTCACGAATCGGTTTAACTTTCGCATATTTGATTGCTGACAGGGAGTCAGCAGCAACGGACAGACCAGCGATACCACACGCCATGGTGCGGATAACGTCACGGTCGTGCAGCGCCATCAGAGATGCTTCGTAGCTGTACTTGTCGTGCATGTAGTGGATGATGTTCAGTGCAGTGATGTACTGTTTAGCCAGCCAGTCCATGAAGTGATCCATGCGTTCCATCACTTCATCGTAGTTCAGGAGATCGCCTTTGATCGGTTCAGATTTCGGACCAACCTGCATTTTCAGTTTTTCATCAACACCGCCGTTGATTGCGTACAGCATGGTTTTCGCCAGGTTTGCACGCGCACCGAAGAACTGCATTTGCTTACCAACGATCATCGGGCTTACGCAGCAAGCGATAGCGTAGTCATCGTTGTTGAAGTCCGGACGCATCAGGTCATCGTTCTCATACTGCAGAGAAGAGGTGTCGATGGACACTTTAGCGGCGAATTTCTTGAAGTTCAGCGGCAGTTTTTCAGACCACAGAATGGTCATGTTCGGTTCCGGAGACGGACCCATGGTGTACAGGGTGTTCAGGAAACGGAAGCTGTTTTTGGTAACCAGGGTACGACCGTCGAGGCCCATACCACCGATAGATTCGGTTGCCCAGATCGGGTCGCCAGAGAACAGTTCATCGTACTCCGGAGTACGCAGGAAGCGAACCATACGCAGTTTCATGACCAGGTGGTCAACCATTTCCTGCGCTTCTTGTTCGGTGATCTTGCCAGCTTTCAGGTCGCGTTCGATGTACACATCCAGGAAGGTGGAAGTACGACCGAAGGACATTGCAGCACCGTTCTGAGACTTAACAGCAGCCAGGTAGCCGAAGTAAGTCCACTGGATAGCTTCCTGAGCATTGGTAGCCGGACCAGAGATGTCGTAGCCGTATTTAGCAGCCATTTCTTTCATCTGACCCAGAGCGCGGTGCTGTTCAGCGATTTCTTCGCGCAGACGGATGGTCTGTTCCAGGTTTACGCCGTTTTCCAGATCAGCCTGCAGAGAGGTGAACTGTGCCAGTTTGTCTTTCATCAGGTAGTCGATACCGTACAGCGCAACGCGACGGTAGTCACCGATGATACGACCACGGCCATAAGCATCTGGCAGACCGGTCAGAACACCAGATTTACGGCAACGCAGGATGTCCGGAGTGTAAACGTCGAACACGCCCTGGTTGTGAGTTTTACGGTATTCAGTGAAGATTTTTTTGATCATCGGATCCAGTTCGCGGTTGTACGCTTTGCAGGAACCTTCGATCATTTTGATACCACCGAACGGGATAAGAGCACGTTTCAGCGGAGCTTCAGTCTGCAGACCAACGATTTTCTCAAGCTGCTTGTTGATGTAGCCAGCGTCGTGAGAAGTGATGGTGGAAGCAACAGCGGTGTCAAAGTCAACTGGCGCGTGAGTGCGGTTTTCCAGTTTAACGCCTTCCATTACTTTGTCCCACAGGGAAGTGGTCGCTTCAGTAGCGCCAGCCAGGAAGGACTCGTCACCCTCATACGGAGTGTAGTTTTTCTGAATGAAGTCACGGACGTTTACTTCATTCTGCCAGTCACCTTTGGTAAAACCTTCCCAGGCTGTGGCTAACTTTTCATTAAGCTCGGACATGTAACACCTACCTTCTTAAGTGGATTTTTTATTTACTGCGTACTTCGACAACCATTAATGGTGATCGTTTTCACGCAGGTAAATGACCCAGTATGTCAACCCAACCAACAAACCACCGCCGATAATATTACCGATCGTAACCGGAATCAGGTTATCAGTGATGAAGTTCATCACGGTCAGGTGAGAAAAATTTTCCGGTGCAGAACCGACAGCGGTCCAGAATTCCGGAGATGCGAAGTCGCGGATTACAATACCCATCGGGATCATAAACATGTTTGCGATACTGTGCTCAAAACCGCTGGCAACAAACATCGCGACCGGCAGCACCATGATAAACGCTTTGTCCATCAGGCTGCGGCCAGAATAGCTCATCCATACCGCCAGGCATACCATCAGGTTAGCCAGGATACCGAGGCAAACCGCCTCAATAAAAGTATGGTGCACTTTGTGGTCGGCGGTTTGTAGGACGTTAAGTCCCCATTGACCATTGGCGGTCATATACTCGCCGGAAAGCCACATTAAAAGCACAAATAACAACGCGCCGACCAGGTTGCCAAAATAGACGTTCAGCCAGTTTTTCGCCAACTGGCCCCAGGTGATGCGCCCACTCGCCTTGGCAACAACAATCAACACTGTGGAAGTAAAGAGATCGGCTCCGCAGACAACACAAAGAATCAGCCCCAGAGAGAAGCAAATGCCGCCAACCAGTTTGGCCATGCCAAAGGGCATTGTGCCTGTGCCAGTAGTTGCTGTGATATAGAAGACGAATGCGATTGAGATGAAAACACCGGCGGTAATCGCCAGATAGAAAGTCTTAAGCGGATGTTTCGTTGCTTTATAGACACCTGCCTCTTCGGCCACTTTGGCCATTGCTGCAGGAAGTAAAAGATCAAAAGGGTTGTCAGCTTTCACACTAACTCTCTCTTTATTAAGTCGGCGACGAGATACTAACAAAGCATTATAGATGAGAAATTGATATAGATCATATCTCGCCTGGCTTATAGGCCCGTAACTCGCATGGTTTTTATGCAAATACGGAGTAAATATTTGATTATCCAAATAAAAATAAATTTTAAAAATTAACAAATGAGTTGAATTTTTTCCGCATCCTCCGCTAAAACAGTTAATTAAAAGGGAGCAACAGGCAAATAAACTAACAATATCGATCGTATTTATTAAATATAAATTACCGATATTTAACCTTGTAATTACAATTATTTTATTAATGCAAATATATGTAAAGCGGGGCATTAAAAAAACGCCCCGTAATATAACTCAGCCAAATCATTAAGCCTACATTGCGTAGGCTATTTGATTTTATTTTGCCCAGAATGCCGCTTTGGCGCGCTGCAGCTTTTCGTAGGCTTTTAACAGCGACTGATGCGCCGCAAATGCGTGCAGATCGCTATCTACCGGTTCCAAGCCATAAAACGCCGCTTCGCCACTCATTGCCGCACTGGCTGCTTCTACCGCATCTGCGCCGTACATACGAACGAAGGCATTCAGATATTGCAGCGGCTGGCGATCTTCTTCCTGCGCCAGCAATAACAATGTTTGCAGGCAGCGATAATAGTTGGCGCGTTCCGGACTGAACACCGATGAGTTAAACTCCATCGTCCATTCAGTCCAGATCAGAGCTTGTTCCATATCGCCGCCAGCTAGTGCCAGCATTGCTTTTAATTCACCGATACGCAGAGTGTACCAGCCGTTATCTGGTCCGGTCGCCAGACCTAACAGCTCACGCACGCGGGTAAAGTCGTCAAAACCTTCTTCATCCAGTTGCTCGATGAGGTTCAGGTAATCTTCTTTTTCCCACTCACTGCCTGGTAACGAAAGGATCGTTTCACGTAAATGGCTGCCCATACTGTTATTTGCCAGCCACAGATCTTCCGCCGGATAAATATCGGACATACCCGGCACGATAATGCGGCAAGCATAAACGCCCAGATGCTCGTAATCGGCAATATAAACCTCTTTATCCTCTTTGTTGAAGATAGCCATCAGCGTGGCAAACTCTTCTTCAGTGGTGCCAGAGAAATTCCAGTCCACAAACGGATAATCGGCATCTTGTTTGAAAAGATCCCAGGAGATCAAACCGCTGGAATCGATAAAGTGCGTTTCGAGGTTAGTATGTTCGGCGACTTCTTCATCATCGAAGGTCGGCGGAGTAAACACATCCAGATCCTTCAGACCACGACCTTGCAGCAGCTCGGTCACAGTACGTTCCAGTGCAACGCCAAAATCAGGATGCGCGCCGAAGGAGGCAAAACAAGTGCCATTGGTCGGGTTGAACAGTACGACGCAGATCACGGGATACTGACCGCCAAGCGAGCCGTCATAAGCAAAGATTGGGAAACCTTCCGCTTCCAGTGTTTCGATCGCTTCAACTACAGCCGGATAACGTGCAAGCACATCTGCCGGGATCTCCGGCAAGCTGATGCTTTCAGCAATAATGCGGTTTTTCACGTAGCGTTCGAAAACTTCGGACAATCCCTGAACGCGCGCTTCGTTGCGGGTATTACCGGCGGACATACCGTTGGAAACGTACAGGTTACCGATAATATTCATCGGAATATAAACGGTCTGATTGTCAGACTGGCGCGTAAACGGCAGGCCACATATACCGCGATCTTCATTACCGGATTGCAGATCAATCAGCATACTGCCGGTCAGTTCATTTTCCGGGTCATAAAATGCGCGCAGACGGTCATCGAGCAGGCCTTCCGGCACATCGTCGTTTTCAGTCAGTGGAAACCATTTTTCGTTGGGATAATGCACGAACGGACCATTGGCGATAGTTTCGCCCAGCCAGAAATCAGCAAAAAAGTAGTTGGTTGAGAGACGCTCGAAATATTCGCCCAGGGCAGAAGCCAGCGCCGCTTTTTTGGTTGCGCCTTTACCGTTGGTAAAACACAGTGCGCACTCTTTGTCGCGAATATGTACAGACCAGACGTTAGGCACCGGATTCAGCCAGGAAGCTTCTTCAATCTGAAAACCGAGGTCGGAGAGTTTTTGCTGGAAGCGAGCGATGGAATCTTCCAGGGCGGCATCTTTGCCGGGGATAAATGTTTGTGTCATGAAAATCACTTTAGTCGTACGGAAAGCGCGCAATAATACGGGTTTTATCTCAAAGGCGCTATCACCGCCGCCACGCCGGTGAACTGTTGACTATGCTTTTAGCGGATAAATTACGATAAGAGCATAAAAATGAAGGCGTTCGATCTCCACCGTATGGCATTCGATAAAGTGCCGCTGGATTTTCTTGGCGAAGTCGCTCTACGGAGCCTCTATACCTTTGTTCTGGTCTTTCTGTTTCTAAAAATGACAGGAAGGCGTGGCGTGCGGCAAATGTCGCTATTTGAAGTGTTAATCATTCTGACGCTGGGGTCAGCTGCAGGGGATGTGGCGTTTTACGACGATGTGCCGATGATCCCGGTGCTTATCGTCTTCATTACCCTGGCGTTGTTATACCGCCTGGTGATGTGGCTGATGGCACACAGTGAGAAACTGGAAGATCTGCTGGAAGGCAAGCCGGTTGTCATTATTGAAGATGGCGAACTGGCCTGGTCGAAACTCAATAACTCCAACATGACGGAATTTGAGTTTTTTATGGAGCTGCGACTGCGTGGTGTGGAACAACTTGGACAGGTACGCCTGGCTATTCTTGAAACCAACGGTGAAATCAGCGTCTATTTCTTTGAAGATGACAAGGTGAAGCCGGGGTTACTTATTTTACCCAGTGATTGTACCCAGCGTTATAAAGTGGTGCCGGAGTCGGCGGACTATGCCTGTATCCGTTGCAGTGAAATCATTCACATGAACGCGGGTGAAAAACAATTATGTCCGCGTTGTGCAAATCCAGAATGGACGAAGGCAAGTCGGGTAAAACGGGTGACCTGACAGCAAAAACATCGGTTTTTTGACAATGATTCGAGATTTTATATTGTGTGACGCGTGCCGCATTTTTGCGCGCAACGGTTTTACCCATTGCGATGCGTGTCACTGAATGATAAAACCGATAGCCACAGGAATAACGTATTATCTGCGGTCGCAATCGATTGACCGGGGGTTAATAGCAACGCAACGTGGTGAGGGGAAATGGCTCAAATCTTCAATTTTAGTTCTGGTCCGGCAATGTTACCGGCAGAGGTGCTTAAACAGGCTCAACAGGAACTGCGCGACTGGAACGGTCTTGGCACGTCGGTGATGGAAGTGAGCCACCGTGGCAAAGAGTTCATTCAGGTTGCAGAGGAAGCCGAGAAGGATTTTCGCGATCTTCTTAACGTCCCCTCCAACTACAAAGTATTATTCTGCCACGGCGGCGGTCGCGGTCAGTTTGCTGCTGTACCACTGAATATTCTCGGTGATAAAACCACAGCAGATTATGTTGATGCCGGCTACTGGGCGGCAAGCGCCATCAAAGAAGCGAAAAAATACTGCACGCCAAATGTGTTTGACGCCAAAGTGACTGTTGATGGCCTGCGCGCGGTTAAGCCAATGCGTGAATGGCAACTCTCTGATAATGCTGCTTATATGCATTACTGCCCGAATGAAACCATCGACGGTATCGCCATCGACGAAACGCCAGACTTCGGTAAAGATGTGGTGGTCGCTGCCGACTTCTCTTCAACGATTCTTTCCCGTCCGATTGATGTCAGCCGTTACGGCGTGATTTACGCAGGTGCGCAGAAAAATATCGGCCCAGCTGGCCTGACGATCGTTATTGTTCGCGAAGATTTGCTGGGTAAAGCAAATATCGCCTGCCCGTCGATTCTGGATTATTCCATCCTCAACGATAACGACTCCATGTTTAACACACCGCCTACGTTTGCCTGGTACTTATCTGGCCTGGTCTTCAAATGGCTAAAAGCGAACGGTGGTGTGGCTGCAATGGATAATATCAATCAGCAAAAAGCAGAACTGCTGTATGGCGTGATTGATAACAGCGATTTCTACCGTAATGATGTGGCGAAAGCTAACCGTTCGCGGATGAACGTGCCGTTCCAGTTGGCGGACAGTGCGCTCGACAAATTGTTCCTTGAAGAGTCTTTTGCGGCTGGCCTTCATGCGCTGAAAGGTCATCGTGTGGTCGGCGGAATGCGCGCGTCTATTTATAACGCGATGCCGCTGGAAGGCGTTAAAGCTCTGACAGACTTCATGGTTGAGTTCGAACGCCGTCACGGCTAATGCCGAAATTTTGCTTAATCCCCACAGCCAGCCTGTGGGGTTTTTATTTCTGTTGTAGAGAGTTGAGTTCATGGAATCCCTGACGTTACACCCCATCGCCCGTGTCGATGGCACTATTAATCTGCCTGGTTCCAAGAGCGTTTCTAACCGCGCTTTATTGCTGGCGGCATTAGCACACGGCAAAACAGTATTAACCAATCTGCTGGATAGCGATGATGTTCGTCATATGCTGAATGCGTTGCAGGCATTGGGGGTGAGCTATACGCTTTCTGCCGATCGTACGCGCTGCGAAATCATCGGTAACGGCGGTCCATTACATGCGGAAAATGCGCTGGAGTTGTTCCTTGGTAATGCGGGAACAGCGATGCGTCCGCTGGCGGCAGCACTTTGTCTGGGAAGCAATGATATTGTCCTGACTGGTGAGCCTCGTATGAAAGAGCGCCCGATCGGTCATCTGGTGGATGCGCTGCTCCAGGGCGGGGCGAAAATTACTTACCTGGAACAAGAAAATTACCCACCGCTACGTTTACAGGGTGGTTTTGTGGGGGGCAATGTAGAAGTTGATGGCTCCGTTTCCAGCCAGTTCCTCACCGCACTGTTAATGACCGCGCCGCTTGCGCCGGAAGATACGGTTATTCGTATTAAAGGTGAACTGGTTTCTAAACCTTATATCGACATCACGCTCAATCTGATGAAGACGTTTGGTGTTGAAATTGAAAATCAGCACTATCAACAATTTGTCGTAAAAGGCGGGCAGTCTTATCAGTCACCGGGGACTTATTTGGTAGAAGGCGATGCCTCTTCTGCGTCTTACTTCCTTGCCGCAGCAGCGATCAAAGGTGGCACCGTAAAAGTGACCGGCATTGGACGCAACAGTATGCAGGGTGATATTCGCTTTGCTGATGTGCTGGAAAAAATGGGGGCGGCCATTAGTTGGGGCGATGATTATATTTCCTGCACTCGTGGTGAACTGAACGCTATCGATATGGATATGAACCATATTCCCGATGCGGCGATGACTATCGCGACGGCGGCGCTGTTTGCAAAAGGCACCACAACGCTGCGTAATATTTATAACTGGCGCGTTAAAGAGACGGATCGTCTTTTTGCGATGGCGACTGAACTGCGAAAAGTGGGGGCTGAAGTGGAAGAGGGGTATGATTTCATTCGCATTACGCCGCCGGAAAAACTGAACTTTGCCGAGATCGCCACTTATAACGATCACCGCATGGCGATGTGTTTCTCGCTGGTGGCCTTGTCAGATACGCCGGTGACGATTCTTGACCCAAAATGTACGGCCAAAACATTTCCGGATTATTTCGAGCAACTGGCGCGGATTAGCCAGGCAGCCTGAATGAAGAACGGGCAATAAATAGCCAAATCTTTCTTTATCAAAACGTCGGCACATTGTCGGCGTTTTTTTTCGGACATTGTGAACCATTTTTATTGATGGTAGCGTTAACTGTCAATGTAAGTTGTTGATACATAATATTTATATATGATTAATCAACGGATGATTCACATGAAGAATACTAAATTACTGCTGGCGATTGCGACCTCTGCAGCATTACTGACAGGGTGTCAAAATACCCACGGTATTGATACCAATATGGCTATCAGCTCCGGTTTAAATGCATATAAAGCAGCAACGTTAAGCGATGCCGATGCAAAAGCGATTGCCAATCAGGGCTGTGCCGAAATGGACAGCGGCAATCAAGTCGCAAGTAAATCCAGCAAGTACGGTAAACGTCTGGCAAAAATCGCCAAAGCATTGGGTAACAATATTAACGGCACGCCGGTCAACTATAAGGTTTATATGACCAGCGACGTCAACGCATGGGCGATGGCGAACGGCTGTGTTCGTGTATACAGTGGCCTGATGGACATGATGAACGACAACGAAATTGAAGGGGTTCTGGGTCATGAACTGGGGCACGTTGCGTTGGGTCACTCGCTGGCTGAAATGAAAGCCTCTTATGCGATCGTTGCCGCACGTGATGCTATTTCCGCCACCAGCGGTGTTGCTTCCCAGCTTTCCCGTTCACAATTAGGTGATATCGCAGAAGGCGCTATCAATGCTAAATACTCCCGCGATAAAGAGTCTGAAGCAGATGATTTCTCCTTTGATCTGCTGAAGAAACGTGGCATCAGCACCCAGGGACTGGTCGGTAGCTTTGAAAAACTGGCTAGCCTGGATGGCGGTCGTACTCAGTCCATGTTTGACTCTCACCCACCATCAACAGAGCGTGCGCAGCACATCCGTGATCGTATCGCCTCTGGTAAGTAAATCATTGTCATCTTTCGGGCTGGTCTTCTGCCAGCCCGCTATAATTGCGCAATAAATCCCCATCTGAATACAGACAAAACTGGTTTTTGCACACAACGTTAACGATTTGTGGCGCCGACGCGTATAATGCGCGCGGTTATGTTAACGGTACGCCTGTTTTAAGGAGATAAAGATGACGGCAATTGCCCCGGTTATTACCATTGATGGCCCAAGCGGTGCAGGGAAAGGCACCTTGTGTAAGGCTATGGCGGAAGCGTTACAATGGCATCTGCTGGACTCGGGTGCAATTTATCGCGTACTGGCGCTGGCGGCATTACATCACCATGTTGATGTGGCGTCAGAAGACGCTCTGGTGCCGCTGGCATCCCACCTGGACGTACGTTTTGTGTCGACCAATGGTAATCTGGAAGTGATCCTCGAAGGGGAAGATGTCAGCGGTGAAATTCGTACTCAGGAAGTGGCGAATGCCGCTTCACAAGTTGCCGCATTTCCTCGTGTTCGTGAAGCATTATTGCGTCGCCAACGTGCGTTTCGTGAATTGCCAGGCCTGATTGCCGATGGCCGCGACATGGGAACAGTGGTATTCCCTGATGCGCCAGTGAAAATTTTCCTTGACGCCTCTTCGGAAGAACGTGCGCATCGCCGAATGCTACAGTTGCAGGAGAAGGGCTTTAGTGTTAACTTTGAACGCCTTTTGGCCGAGATCAAAGAACGCGATGACCGCGATCGTAATCGTGCGGTAGCGCCTCTGGTTCCGGCAGCCGATGCTTTAGTGTTGGATTCCACCACCTTAAGCATTGAGCAAGTAATTGAAAAAGCGTTACACTACGCGCGCCAAAAATTGGCTCTCGCATAAGCGACCGAATTTGCAGTACCCCCGTTGCAATGGAATGACAGCGGGTATGTTAAACAACCCCATCCGGCACGGAGCCAGGTGGACGTTAAATATAAACCTGAAGATTAAACATGACTGAATCTTTTGCTCAACTCTTTGAAGAGTCCTTAAAAGAAATCGAAACCCGCCCGGGTTCTATCGTTCGTGGCGTTGTTGTTGCTATCGACAAAGACGTAGTACTGGTTGACGCTGGTCTGAAATCTGAGTCTGCCATCCCGGCTGAGCAGTTCAAAAACGCCCAGGGCGAGCTGGAAATCCAGGTAGGTGACGAAGTTGACGTTGCTCTGGACGCAGTAGAAGACGGCTTCGGTGAAACTCTGCTGTCCCGTGAGAAAGCTAAACGTCACGAAGCCTGGATCACGCTGGAAAAAGCTTACGAAGATGCTGAAACTGTTACCGGTGTTATCAACGGCAAAGTTAAGGGCGGCTTCACTGTTGAGCTGAACGGTATTCGTGCGTTCCTGCCAGGTTCTCTGGTAGACGTTCGTCCGGTGCGTGACACTCTGCACCTGGAAGGCAAAGAGCTTGAATTCAAAGTAATCAAGCTGGATCAGAAGCGCAACAACGTTGTTGTTTCTCGTCGTGCCGTTATCGAATCCGAAAACAGCGCAGAGCGCGATCAGCTGCTGGAAAACCTGCAGGAAGGCATGGAAGTTAAAGGTATCGTTAAGAACCTCACTGACTACGGTGCATTCGTTGATCTGGGCGGCGTTGACGGCCTGCTGCACATCACTGACATGGCCTGGAAACGCGTTAAGCATCCGAGCGAAATCGTCAACGTGGGCGACGAAATCACTGTTAAAGTGCTGAAGTTCGACCGCGAACGTACCCGTGTATCCCTGGGCCTGAAACAGCTGGGCGAAGATCCGTGGGTAGCTATCGCTAAACGTTATCCGGAAGGTACTAAACTGACTGGTCGCGTGACCAACCTGACCGACTACGGCTGCTTCGTTGAAATCGAAGAAGGCGTTGAAGGCCTGGTACACGTTTCCGAAATGGATTGGACCAACAAAAACATCCACCCGTCCAAAGTTGTTAACGTTGGCGATGTAGTGGAAGTTATGGTTCTGGATATCGACGAAGAACGTCGTCGTATCTCCCTGGGTCTGAAACAGTGCAAAGCTAACCCGTGGCAGCAGTTCGCGGAAACCCACAACAAGGGCGACCGTGTTGAAGGTAAAATCAAGTCTATCACTGACTTTGGTATCTTCATCGGCCTGGACGGCGGCATCGATGGCCTGGTTCACCTGTCTGACATCTCCTGGAACGTTGCAGGCGAAGAAGCAGTTCGTGAATACAAAAAAGGCGACGAAATCGCTGCAGTTGTTCTGCAGGTTGACGCAGAACGTGAACGTATCTCCCTGGGCGTTAAACAGCTCGCAGAAGATCCGTTCAACAACTGGGTTGCTCTGAACAAGAAAGGCGCTATCGTAACTGGTAAAGTAACTGCAGTTGACGCTAAAGGCGCAACCGTAGAACTGGCTGACGGCGTTGAAGGTTACCTGCGTGCTTCTGAAGCATCCCGTGACCGCGTTGAAGACGCTACCCTGGTTCTGAGCGTTGGCGACGAAGTTGAAGCTAAATTCACCGGCGTTGATCGTAAAAACCGCGCAATCAGCCTGTCTGTTCGTGCGAAAGACGAAGCTGACGAGAAAGATGCAATCGCAACTGTTAACAAACAGGAAGATGCAAACTTCTCCAACAACGCAATGGCTGAAGCTTTCAAAGCAGCTAAAGGCGAGTAATTCTCTGACTCTTCGGGATTTTTATTCCGAAGTTTGTTGAGTTTACTTGACAGATTGCAGGTTTCGTCCTGTAATCAAGCACTAAGGGCGGCTACGGCCGCCCTTAATCAATGCAGCAACAGCAGCCGCTTAATTTGCCTTTAAGGAACCGGAGGAATCATGACCAAGTCAGAATTGATAGAAAGACTTGCCACCCAGCAATCGCACATTCCCGCTAAGACGGTTGAAGATGCAGTAAAAGAGATGCTGGAGCATATGGCCTCGACTCTTGCGCAGGGCGAGCGTATTGAAATCCGCGGTTTCGGCAGTTTCTCTTTGCACTACCGCGCACCACGTACCGGACGTAATCCGAAGACTGGCGATAAAGTAGAACTGGAAGGAAAATACGTTCCTCACTTTAAACCAGGAAAAGAACTGCGCGATCGCGCCAATATTTACGGTTAAGTTTTCACTCAAACTTGAACGCGAGAAAAGCACCTGTCGGGTGCTTTTTTCATTTCTGCAATCTGGAACTGGAAGCTGCCTCGCAGAGTTTTGTGTAGCTTTCACCTTCCCGTTAAATTCTTCTGAACCCGTCTCGGGGAACGCAAAACTCCCGCCAGACAACCGTTCAACAAAGTTGCACACTTTCCGAAAACAGGGAGGGGTGCATGAAAATAACGACAGTTGGCGTATGCATTATTTGCGGAATTTTTCCGCTGCTGATTTTGCCGCAATTGCCTGGGACATTAACCCTTGCGTGTCTGACTGTCTTCGCCTGCGTACTGGCATTTATTCCTGTTAAAGCCGTTCGTTATTTCACGCTAACATTGCTGTTTTTCCTTTGGGGCATATTGGCGGCAAAGCAAATTTTGTGGGCAGGAGAAAACTTAACTGGCGCGACGCAGGATGCAATTGTCGAGATTACTGCTACTGACGGCATAACCACTCATTACGCTCAAATTACCCATCTACAAGGTCGACGTCTTTTCCCTGCGCCAGGCATCGTGCTGTATGGCGAGTATCTGCCACAAGCGGTTTGTGCCGGACAACAATGGTCAATGAAACTCAGAGTTCGTGCGGTTCACGGTCAGCTTAATGATGGCGGCTTTGACAGCCAGCGTTATGCTATTGCCCAGCACCAGCCTCTAACCGGGCGTTTTCTTCAGGCAAGAATCATTGAACCGGGGTGTAGTCTGCGGGCGCAATATCTGGCCTCTTTGCAAACGACCCTGCAACCTTATCTGTGGAAAGCGGTGATTCTTGGCTTAGGTATGGGTGAACGGTTATCTGTGCCCAAAGAAATCAAAGATATTATGCGCAATACTGGTACAGCGCATTTAATGGCGATATCGGGATTGCACATCGCTTTTGCGGCGTTGCTGGCAGCCGGGCTCATTCGCGGTGGGCAAATTTTCCTCCCCGGTCATTGGATCCACTGGCAGATGCCATTAATTGGCGGAATTTGCTGCGCCGCTTTTTATGCCTGGTTGACTGGTATGCAACCTCCGGCACTGCGTACCATCGTGGCGCTTGCAACGTGGGGAATGCTTAAGTTAAGTGGGCGACAATGGAGTGGCTGGGATGTCTGGTTATGCTGCCTTGCGGCAATATTGCTAATGGATCCTGTTGCCATCCTTTCACAAAGTTTGTGGCTCTCTGCTGCAGCGGTGGCGGCGCTGATTTTTTGGTATCAGTGGTTTCCCTGCCCGGTCTGGTCGCTGCCGCCAGTATTGCGCGCTATTGTTTCCTTCATCCATCTGCAACTGGGAATAACGCTTCTGCTCATGCCAGTGCAAATAGTCATATTTCATGGCATTAGTCTGACCTCGTTTATAGCAAATCTGTTCGCTATTCCCTTAGTGACATTTATCACGGTTCCGTTGATTCTCGCCGCGATGATAGTGCATTTAAGCGGACCATTAATCGTGGAACAAGGATTATGGTTTCTGGCCGACAGATCTTTGGCTTTACTTTTCTGGTTGTTAAAGAGCTTGCCAGAAGGATGGGTCAACGTTGCTGAACGTTGGCAATGGCTATCATTTTCTCCCTGGTTATTACTGGTAGGATGGCGACTAAACGCATGGCGAACGTTGCCTGCGCTGTGCGTGGCTGGAGGCATTATGATGTGTTGTCCACTGTGGCAAAAAACACGGTCTGACGAGTGGCAGGTGTATATGCTTGATGTCGGGCAAGGGCTGGCAATGGTGATTGCGCGAAACGGCAAAGCGATTCTCTATGATACGGGCCTCGCCTGGCCAGAAGGTGACAGCGGGCAACAACTGATTGTCCCCTGGCTACGCTGGCATAACCTTGAACCGGAAGGCGTCATTCTGAGTCATGAACATCTGGATCATCGGGGAGGGTTGGACTCGATATTACGTGTCTGGCCGACGCTATGGGTCAGAAGTCCTTTAAATTGGGAACATCATCAGCCCTGTATGCGTGGTGAAGCGTGGCAGTGGCAAGGATTACGTTTTAGCGCACACTGGCCTTTACAAGGTAGCAACGATAAAGGAAATAACCATTCCTGTGTGGTTAAGGTTGATGACGGAACGTATAGCATTCTTTTAACCGGTGATATTGAAGCACTCGCTGAACAAAAAATGCTAAGTCGTTACTGGCAACATGTGCAGGCAACATTACTTCAGGTGCCCCATCATGGCAGTAATACCTCATCATCATTGCCATTAATTCAGCGTGTGAATGGAAAAGTGGCACTGGCATCGGCATCGCGCTATAACGCATGGCGACTACCCTCCAGTAAAGTTAAAAGGCGCTATCAACTTCAGGGATATCAATGGGTTGATACCTCGAATCAGGGGCAAATAACCGTCGATTTTTCAGCGCAAGGCTGGCAGGTACGCAGCCTAAGGGAGCAAATTTTACCTCGTTGGTATCATCAGTGGTTTGGCGTGCCAGTGGATAACGGGTAGAATATGCGGCTATTTCAACAAATGCTGGTTTTTTGAATGCATAACGACAAAGATCTCTCTACGTGGCAGACATTCCGCCGACTGTGGCCAACCATTGCGCCTTTTAAAGCGGGTCTGATCGTGGCGGGCATAGCGTTAATTCTCAACGCAGCCAGCGATACCTTCATGTTATCGCTCCTTAAGCCACTTCTCGATGATGGCTTTGGTAAAACCGATCGCTCCGTGCTGATGTGGATGCCGCTGGTGGTTATTGGGCTGATGATTTTACGTGGTATCACCAGTTATATTTCCAGTTACTGCATCTCCTGGGTATCAGGAAAAGTGGTAATGACCATGCGTCGCCGTCTGTTCGGCCACATGATGGGAATGCCGGTGTCATTTTTTGACAAACAGTCAACCGGGACACTGCTTTCACGTATTACTTACGATTCTGAACAGGTTGCTTCGTCGTCTTCCGGCGCGCTGATTACGGTGGTGCGTGAAGGTGCTTCCATTATCGGTCTGTTCGCCATGATGTTCTATTACAGCTGGCAGTTGTCGATCATTTTGATTGTGCTGGCGCCGATCGTCTCGATTGCGATTCGTATCGTATCGAAGCGTTTTCGCAGCATCAGCAAAAACATGCAGAACACCATGGGGCAGGTGACCACCAGTGCTGAACAGATGCTGAAAGGCCACAAAGAAGTATTGATTTTTGGCGGCCAGGAAGTAGAAACGAAGCGTTTTGATAAGGTCAGCAACAAGATGCGTTTGCAGGGGATGAAGATGGTATCTGCCTCTTCCATCTCTGACCCGATCATTCAGCTGATTGCCTCTCTGGCGCTGGCATTTGTTCTCTACGCTGCGAGCTTCCCAAGTGTAATGGATAGCCTGACAGCCGGTACGATTACCGTTGTCTTCTCTTCGATGATTGCACTGATGCGTCCGCTGAAATCGCTGACCAACGTTAATGCCCAATTCCAGCGTGGTATGGCGGCCTGTCAGACGCTGTTTACCATTCTGGATAGTGAACAGGAGAAAGACGAAGGTAAACGCGAGATTGAGCGTGCTACTGGCGACGTGGAATTCCGCAATGTCACCTTTACCTATCCGGGGCGTGAAGTCCCTGCGCTGCGTAATATCAACCTGAAGATCCCAGCAGGGAAAACAGTGGCTCTGGTAGGGCGTTCGGGTTCGGGTAAATCAACTATCGCCAGCCTGATCACGCGTTTTTACGATATTGATGAAGGCGAGATCCTGATGGATGGTCACGATCTGCGCGAGTATACCCTGGCGTCGTTACGTAACCAGGTTGCACTGGTATCGCAGAATGTCCATTTGTTTAACGATACTGTTGCCAACAACATTGCTTACGCACGTACAGACCAGTACAGCCGTGAGCAAATTGAAGAAGCGGCGCGTATGGCTTATGCCATGGACTTTATCAATAAGATGGATAACGGTCTTGATACGGTGATTGGTGAAAACGGCGTGTTGCTCTCTGGCGGTCAGCGCCAGCGTATCGCTATCGCTCGAGCTTTGTTGCGTGACAGCCCGATTCTGATCCTTGATGAAGCTACCTCGGCGCTGGATACAGAATCCGAACGTGCGATTCAGGCGGCGCTTGACGAGCTACAGAAAAACCGTACCTCACTGGTGATTGCTCACCGTTTGTCTACCATTGAAAAGGCAGACGAAATTGTGGTCGTTGAGGATGGTGTCATTGTGGAACGTGGCACGCATAACGATTTGCTTGAACACCGTGGTGTCTACGCGCAACTTCACAAAATGCAATTTGGTCAATGATCGAAAAAATCTGGTCTGGTGAATCCCCTTTGTGGCGGCTGTTGCTGCCACTCTCCTGGTTGTATGGCCTGGTGAGTGGCGCTATCCGTCTTTGCTATAAACTAAAACTGAAGCGCGTATGGCGTGCCCCAGTGCCTGTTGTGGTGGTCGGTAATCTCACCGCAGGTGGTAACGGGAAAACACCGGTCGTAGTCTGGCTGGTAGAACAACTGCAAAAACGCGGTGTTCGTGTTGGTGTTGTATCCCGGGGCTATGGCGGTAAGGCCGAGTCGTATCCGATGTTATTGTCGGCAGAGACCACCACAGCACAGGCGGGTGATGAACCGGTGCTGATTTATCAGCGTACTGGCGCGCCTGTTGCAGTTTCGCCTGTCCGTTCTGATGCGGTAAAAGCCATTCTGGCGCAACATCCTGATGTGCAGCTCATCGTAACCGACGACGGTCTACAACATTATCGTCTGGCACGAGATGTGGAAATTGTCGTCATTGATGGTGTGCGTCGCTTTGGCAATGGCTGGTGGCTGCCTGCGGGGCCAATGCGTGAGCGAGCCGGGCGTTTAAAATCGGTTGATGCGGTAATCGTCAATGGTGGCGTACCGCGTGATGGTGAAATTCCGATGAATTTAATACCGGGTCAGGCAGTGAATTTGCGTACCGGTGCTCGTTGTGACATTGCACAGCTTGAACATGTGGTGGCAATGGCGGGGATTGGTCATCCGCCGCGCTTTTTTGCCACGCTGAATATGTGTGGTGTGCAACCGGAAAAATGTGTGCCGTTGTCCGATCATCAGTCTTTGAATCATGCGGATGTCAGCGCATTGTTAAGTGCCGGGCAAACACTGGTTATGACTGAAAAAGATGCGGTGAAATGCCGGGGCTTTGCAGAAGAAAATTGGTGGTATTTGCCCGTTGACGCACAGTTTTCGGGCGCTGAGCCAGAGAAACTGCTCGCGCAACTTTCCTCGCTGGCTTCTGGCAACTAATTCGCAGCAGCAGCGTTCAATTGATGGAGCCATGAATGACGCTGCCGTATATCTCTCTTGCTGATGCGCGTAATCTTCATCTCGCTGCGCAAGGCCTGTTAAAAAAATCTCGTCGTCGCGCGTTGCCGCAAGATATTCTGGCAGCTATTTCCCGCATGTCCTTGCTGCAAATCGATACTATCAATATCGTTGCCCGCAGCCCTTATTTGGTGCTTTTTAGTCGTCTGGGTAATTATCCTCCGCAGTGGCTGGACGAGTCGCTGGCGCATGGCGAATTAATGGAATACTGGGCGCATGAAGCCTGCTTTATGCCGCGTAGTGATTTTCATCTCATTCGCCACCGGATGCTGGCGCCAGAAAAAATGGGCTGGAAATATCAAGACGCCTGGATGCGGGAACATGCGGAAGAAATTGAACAGTTACTTCAGTACATTCAGGATAACGGACCCGTACGTTCAGCCGATTTTGCTCATCCCCGCAAAGGGGCAAGCGGTTGGTGGGAGTGGAAGCCGCATAAACGCCATCTGGAAGGGCTGTTTACTGCTGGAAAGGTTATGGTGATTGAAAGGCGTAATTTCCAGCGCATTTATGATTTAACCCATCGCGTCATGCCGCACTGGGATGATAAGTGTGACCTCGTTTCGCAAACAGAAGCAGAAATCACGATGCTGGATAACAGCGCGCGTAGCCTGGGAATATTTCGCGAACAGTGGCTGACAGATTACTATCGCCTTAAACGCCCGGCGCTGGCTGCCTGGCGTGATGTGCGTGCTGAACAGCGGAAAATTATCCCCGTAAATGTGGAGAGGTTAGGACAACTCTGGCTGCATACTGATTTGTTGCCTCTTCTCGAAACAGCTCTCGCGGGAAAACTCACCGCGACGCATAGCACTGTACTGTCACCCTTTGACCCTGTCGTCTGGGATCGTAAACGTGCAGAGCAGCTTTTTGATTTTAGCTACCGGCTGGAATGCTACACGCCGGCACCGAAACGTCAGTATGGCTATTTCGTTCTGCCGTTACTGCATCGTGGACAATTAGTCGGGCGAATGGATGCCAAAATGCATCGCCAGACGGGCGTCCTTGAAGTTATCTCCCTTTGGTTACAGGATGGCATCAAACTGACTGCTTCTCTTCAAAAAGGATTGCGCCAGGCGATTACCGATTTTGCTGGCTGGCAGCAGGCAACGCGAGTGACATTAGGGCGCTGCCCACACGGTCTCTTTAGTGATTGCCGCACAGGCTGGGAAATAGCCCCCTGGGCATAAATGATTATGATAAGATTTATGCATTCATAACCCGATCCATCTGGAGGAACTATGGATCATCGTCTGCTCGAAATCGTTGCCTGTCCGGTTTGCAACGGCAAACTTTGGTATAACCAGGAAAAACAAGAACTGATCTGCAAACTGGATAACCTGGCTTTCCCGCTGCGCGATGGCATCCCAGTGCTGTTGGAAACGGAAGCCCGCGTGCTGACTGCTGATGAGAGTAAATCATGAGTTTTGTGGTGATTATTCCTGCACGCTACGCTTCTACGCGTCTGCCAGGTAAACCGTTGGTCGATATTAACGGTAAGCCGATGATCGTTCATGTTCTTGAACGCGCCCGCGAGTCAGGAGCCGATCGCATCATTGTAGCAACCGATCATCAAGATGTTGCCCGCGCTGTTGAAGCTGCTGGGGGGGAAGTGTGCATGACGCGCGCCGATCATCAGTCAGGCACCGAACGCCTGGCGGAAGTTGTCGAAAAATGCGCGTTCAGCGACGACACGGTGATTGTTAATGTGCAGGGCGATGAGCCAATGATCCCTGCGACAATCATTCGTCAGGTTGCTGATAATCTCGCCCAGCGTGAAGTAGGCATGGCTACCCTTGCTGTACCTATCCACAGTGCGGAAGAAGCTTTTAATCCGAATGCGGTTAAAGTGGTGCTTGACGCTGAAGGTTATGCGCTTTACTTCTCACGTGCCACCATTCCGTGGGATCGTGACCGTTTTGCAAAAGGTCTGGAAACCGTTGGTGATAACTTCCTGCGTCATCTTGGTATTTATGGCTACCGTGCAGGCTTTATCCGTCGTTACGTCACCTGGCAGCCAAGTCCGTTAGAACACATCGAAATGTTAGAGCAGCTTCGCGTACTGTGGTATGGCGAAAAAATCCACGTTGCTGTTGCCCAGGAAGTTCCTGGTACGGGAGTGGATACCCCTGAAGATCTCGAGCGCGTTCGCGCTGAAATGCTCTAAGCTAATTTCACGACGCTCCACCTGATGTTGGGGGGAGTGTCGTACCGTTACGATTTTCCTCATTTTTCTTTTCAACAATTGATCTCATTCAGGTGACATCTTTTACATTGGCGCTCATTATGAAGGCAGTAGCTTTTATGAGGGTAATCTGAATGGAACAGCTGCGTGCCGAATTAAGCCATTTACTGGGCGAAAAACTCAGTCGTATTGAGTGCGTCAATGAAAAAGCGGATACGGCGTTGTGGGCTTTGTATGACAGCCAGGGAAACCCAATGCCGTTAATGGCGAGAAGCTTTAGTACGCCAGGACAAGCCCGCCAGTTGGCATGGAAAACCACCATGCTGGCGCGCAGCGGGACTATTCGTATGCCAACCATCTATGGCGTGATGACACATGAAGAACATCCTGGCCCCGATGTCCTGTTACTGGAGCGGATGCGTGGTGTTTCTGTGGAAGCACCCGCGCGTACACCGGAACGTTGGGATCATCTGAAAGAGCAAATTGTTGAAGCTCTGCTGGCCTGGCACCGACAGGACAGTCGCGGTTGCGTCGGTGCAGTCGACAATACTCAGGAAAATTTCTGGCCCTCATGGTATCGGCAACATGTTGAAGTGCTATGGACCACGCTCAATCAGTTCCATAACACCGGATTAACGATGCAGGATAAGCGTATCCTGTTCCGCACCCGCGAATGTCTTCCGGCATTATTTGAAGGATTTAACGACAATTGTGTGCTGATCCATGGCAATTTCTGTTTGCGCAGCATGTTGAAAGATTCTCGTAGCGATCAATTACTGGCGATGGTAGGGCCGGGCCTCATGCTTTGGGCGCCACGTGAGTATGAGTTGTTCCGGTTGATGGATAACACTCTGGCAGAAGATTTACTCTGGAGTTACCTGCAACGTGCGCCAGTGGCGGAGTCGTTCATCTGGCGGCGTTGGTTGTATGTGTTATGGGATGAAGTTGCGCAACTGGTCAATACCGGACGGTTTAGCCGGCGCAACTTCGATCTGGCATCAAAATCACTCCTTCCCTGGCTCGCCTGACGAACCTTTCAGCCACTGCCAGATGCGACCAAGCGTTTCATAGCCGACTCGGTCGCTATGCATCAACCAGACCGGAGAGGGAATTGCCCGTTCCCACGGATTAAGCGGCGAGTCGATTGCCAGCTGATTTGCCGGGGCAGGCAGCGGATTCAGACCTTCCTGCTGGAAAAAGATCATCGCGCGCGGCAAATGAGACGCAGATGTCACCAGCAGGAAAGGGGCGTCACCAATTGCCTGTTTCACTGCGGCTGCTTCTTCTTCGGTATCTTTTGGCAAATCCAGCGTAATAATTTGTTCGCGCGGTACGCCCAGCGATTGCGCTACTCTGGCACCCACTTCGGCTGTACTCACCGTATTGGTTTTTGCCACGCCTCCCGTGAAGATCAGTTTTGATCCCGGATTCTCGCGCCATAAACGAATACCTTCATTCAGGCGCGGCAAACTATTATTGATTAAATTTGAACTCGGCGCCCACTGCGGGTTCCAGGTATAACCACCTCCGAGCACCACGATATAGTCCACTTTTTGTGCATTATTCCATGTCGGATAAGTACTTTCGATGGGACGCAGCAGGCGGTCGGCTACTGGTTGCAAACTTAATAACAAAAGCGCCAGCCATCCGGCGCTAATAAATATCTTTCCGGTTTTTTGAAAACGGCTAAACCACAGTAGCACCAGACCCACACCGATAATCAACAACATTAGCGGAAGTGGCAGTAGTATACCGCCAATCACTTTTTTCAGTGTAAAAAGCATCCTTTCTGGTTCCTTTTTTAACCATATAGCGAGGGATCGGCAGTGATATTACACCAGACGGGTTCATTCTCGCCGTGGCTGTGACAAAATAGCGTCTTTATCAGAAAACGTCTTAGCCAACCGGTGGAGAAAGCAATGCAGGATCGCAATTTTGATGACATTGCGGAAAAGTTTTCCCGTAACATTTACGGCACCACCAAAGGACAGCTTCGACAGGCTATTCTGTGGCAGGATCTTGATCGTGTGCTGGTGGATATGGAACCGCAAAAACTGCGTGTGCTGGATGCCGGTGGTGGAGAAGGACAGACCGCGATCAAAATGGCCGAACGAGGGCATCAGGTCATTTTATGCGATCTCTCCGCCCAGATGATCGACCGCGCAAAGCAGGCGGCAGACGCTAAAGGTGTGAGCGACAACATGCAATTTATACATTGCGCCGCTCAGGACGTTGCTTCGCATTTGGAAACGCCCGTTGATCTGATATTGTTCCATGCGGTGCTGGAATGGGTGGCTGATCCCCGCAGCGTATTGCAAACGTTGTGGTCAGTGTTGCGCCCAGGCGGCGTGTTGTCATTAATGTTCTACAATGCGCATGGCTTGCTGATGCATAACATGGTCGCAGGGAATTTTGATTACGTGCAGGCGGGAATGCCGAAAAAGAAAAAACGGACGCTTTCGCCAGATTATCCACGCGACCCGGCGCAGGTATATCAGTGGCTGGAAGAGGCTGGCTGGCAAATTACCGGCAAGACCGGCGTTCGCGTGTTCCATGATTATCTGCGTGAAAAGCACCAGCAGCGCGACTGCTACGAAGCATTACTTGAATTAGAAACGCGTTATTGCCGCCAGGAACCGTATATCAGCCTGGGGCGTTATATTCATGTCACCGCGCGCAAACCGCAGAGCAAGGATAAAGTATGAGTGAATTTTCCCAGACAGTCCCCGAACTGGTTGCCTGGGCCAGAAAAAATGACTTCTCCATCTCGCTGCCGGTAGACCGACTCTCTTTTCTGCTGGCGGTTGCCACGCTGAATGGCGAGCGTCTGGATGGTGAGATGAGTGAAGGCGAGCTGGTGGATGCATTCCGCCATGTGAGTGATGCGTTTGAGCAAACCAGCGAAACCATCGGCGTGCGCGCCAACAACGCGATCAACGACATGGTGCGTCAACGTCTGCTGAACCGCTTTACCAGTGAGCAGGCGGAAGGGAACGCTATATATCGTCTGACGCCGCTCGGCATCGGCATTACTGACTACTATATCCGTCAGCGCGAGTTTTCTACGCTGCGTCTTTCTATGCAGTTGTCGATCGTTGCAGGCGAACTGAAGCGTGCGGCGGATGCGGCAGAAGAGGGCGGTGATGAGTTTCACTGGCACCGCAATGTCTATGCGCCGCTGAAATATTCGGTAGCAGAAATTTTCGACAGCATCGATCTGACGCAACGTCTGATGGATGAGCAGCAGCAGCAGGTGAAAGATGACATCGCTCAGTTGCTGAATAAAGACTGGCGGGCGGCGATCTCCAGTTGCGAATTGTTGCTTTCAGAAACCTCCGGTACGCTGCGTGAATTGCAGGATACGCTGGAAGCGGCGGGTGACAAATTGCAGGCTAACCTGTTGCGCATTCAGGATGCGACCATGACGCATGACGATCTGCATTTTGTCGATAGTCTGGTGTTCGATCTGCAAAGTAAGCTCGATCGTATTATCAGCTGGGGACAGCAATCTATCGACTTGTGGATTGGCTACGATCGCCACGTACACAAATTTATCCGTACTGCTATCGATATGGATAAAAACCGCGTCTTTGCCCAGCGTTTACGTCAGTCGGTACAAACCTATTTTGATGAACCGTGGGCGCTGACTTACGCGAATGCCGATCGTCTGCTGGATATGCGTGACGAAGAGATGGCACTGCGCGACGAAGAAGTGACCGGGGAGCTTCCGCCAGATTTAGAGTACGAAGAGTTCAACGAGATCCGCGAACAACTGGCGGCGATCATCGAAGAACAGCTCGCCGTGTATAAAACCAGACAAGTACCGCTGGATCTTGGTCTGGTGGTACGCGAATATCTGGCGCAGTATCCACGTGCGCGTCACTTTGACGTTGCGCGTATTGTTATTGATCAGGCGGTACGCCTCGGCGTAGCGCAAGCAGATTTCACCGGACTGCCTGCGAAATGGCAGCCGATTAATGATTACGGAGCCAAGGTACAGGCGCATGTCATCGACAAATATT
Source organism: Escherichia sp. 93.0816 (assembly GCF_013368855.2). Lineage (NCBI taxonomy): Bacteria > Pseudomonadati > Pseudomonadota > Gammaproteobacteria > Enterobacterales > Enterobacteriaceae > Escherichia > Escherichia sp. 93.0816. The sequence continues at coordinate 25,487 of NZ_JABWNC020000001.1, forward strand.
GAACAAGTGATGCCGGTTAAGCTGGCGCAGGCGCTGGCGAATCCGTTATTTCCGGCGCTGGATAGCGCCCTGCGTTCAGGCCGTCATATTGGCCTCGACGAACTGGATAATCATGCATTCCTGATGGATTTTCAGGAATATCTGGAAGAGTTTTACGCACGTTATAACGTGGAGCTTATTCGCGCGCCGGAAGGTTTTTTCTATTTGCGCCCACGTTCTACCACTATTATCCCGCGCTCCGTATTGTCGGAACTGGACATGATGGTTGGGAAAATCCTCTGTTATCTCTATCTCAGCCCGGAACGGCTGGCGAACGAGGGGATTTTTACTCAGCAGGAACTGTATGATGAACTGCTCACCCTGGCCGATGAAGCGAAACTGCTGAAACTGGTAAACAATCGTTCTACCGGTTCGGACGTGGATCGCCAGAAGTTGCAGGAAAAAGTACGTTCTTCGCTCAACCGTCTGCGCCGCTTAGGCATGGTGTGGTTTATGGGGCACGACAGCAGCAAGTTCCGCATTACTGAATCGGTGTTCCGTTTCGGTGCGGATGTCCGTGCGGGCGACGATCCGCGCGAAGCCCAGCGTCGCCTGATTCGCGATGGTGAAGCTATGTCGCTGGAAAACCACCTGCAGCTCAACGACGAAACTGAAGAGAATCAGCCAGATAGCGGAGAGGAAGAATAATGATTGAACGCGGTAAATTTCGCTCACTGACGCTGATTAACTGGAACGGCTTTTTTGCCCGTACCTTTGACCTTGATGAGCTGGTCACGACGCTTTCCGGCGGTAACGGTGCGGGTAAATCCACCACTATGGCGGCGTTCGTTACGGCGCTTATCCCCGACCTGACCTTGTTGCATTTCCGTAACACCACGGAAGCCGGAGCCACCAGCGGTTCGCGAGATAAAGGCCTGCACGGTAAGCTAAAAGCGGGTGTCTGTTATTCGATGCTCGACACCATCAACTCGCGACACCAGCGCGTGGTGGTTGGTGTGCGTCTACAACAGGTTGCCGGGCGCGATCGTAAAGTTGATATCAAACCGTTTGCCATTCAGGGCTTGCCGATGTCGGTGCAGCCGACGCAACTGGTGACCGAAACCCTGAACGAACGTCAGGCGCGCGTGCTGCCGCTTAACGAGCTGAAAGACAAGCTCGAGGCGATGGAAGGCGTGCAGTTTAAGCAGTTCAACTCCATCACCGATTACCATTCGCTGATGTTCGATCTGGGCATCATCGCGCGTCGTCTGCGTTCTGCTTCTGATCGTAGTAAATTCTATCGTCTGATCGAAGCCTCGCTGTACGGCGGTATTTCCAGCGCCATTACTCGTTCTCTGCGCGACTACCTGCTGCCAGAAAACAGCGGTGTGCGTAAAGCGTTCCAGGACATGGAAGCGGCGCTGCGTGAAAACCGCATGACGCTGGAAGCGATTCGTGTCACCCAGTCTGACCGTGACTTGTTCAAGCATCTGATTAGCGAAGCCACCAACTATGTGGCAGCGGACTACATGCGTCACGCCAACGAGCGCCGTGTCCATCTCGACAAAGCTCTGGAGTTTCGTCGTGAGCTACATACTTCGCGTCAGCAACTGGCGGCGGAGCAGTACAAACACGTCGATATGGCGCGTGAGCTGGCAGAGCACAATGGTGCTGAAGGCGATCTGGAAGCGGATTATCAGGCGGCCAGCGATCATCTGAACCTGGTGCAGACTGCACTGCGTCAGCAGGAAAAGATCGAACGTTACGAAGCGGATCTTGATGAGTTGCAGATCCGTCTGGAAGAGCAAAACGAAGTGGTGGCAGAAGCCATCGAGCGCCAGGAAGAGAACGAAGCGCGTGCGGAAGCCGCCGAACTGGAAGTGGATGAGCTGAAAAGCCAGCTTGCTGACTACCAGCAGGCGCTGGACGTCCAGCAAACGCGCGCGATCCAGTACAACCAGGCGATTGCTGCGCTTAATCGTGCCAAAGAATTGTGTCATCTGCCGGACTTAACCGCCGACAGCGCCGCCGAATGGCTGGAAACCTTCCAGGCGAAAGAGCTGGAAGCGACCGAAAAAATGCTCTCTCTTGAGCAGAAAATGAGCATGGCGCAAACCGCGCACAGCCAGTTTGAGCAGGCTTATCAATTGGTAGTAGCAATCAACGGTCCGCTGGCGCGTAACGAAGCGTGGGAGGTCGCCCGCGAACTGCTGCGCGAAGGGGTCGATCAGCGCCACCTGGCAGAACAGGTTCAGCCGCTGCGGATGCGCTTAAGCGAACTGGAACAGCGTCTGCGCGAGCAGCAAGAAGCCGAACGACTGCTGGCAGAATTCTGCAAACGTCAGGGCAAGAATTTCGATATCGACGAACTGGAAGCTCTGCATCAGGAACTGGAAGCGCGCATTGCCTCTCTTTCTGACAGCGTGTCTAACGCCCGTGAAGAGCGCATGGCGCTGCGTCAGGAACAGGAACAACTGCAATCACGCATTCAGAGTCTGATGCAGCGTGCGCCGGTTTGGCTGGCGGCGCAAAACAGCCTCAATCAGTTGAGCGAGCAGTGCGGTGAAGAGTTCACTTCCAGTCAGGACGTTACTGAATACATGCAACAGTTGCTGGAGCGTGAGCGCGAAGCGATTGTTGAACGTGACGAAGTGGGCGCGCGTAAAAACGCCGTTGACGAAGAGATCGAGCGTTTAAGCCAGCCGGGCGGCTCTGAAGATCAGCGCCTGAATGCGCTGGCAGAACGTTTTGGCGGCGTGCTGCTGTCAGAAATTTATGACGACGTTAGCCTTGAAGATGCGCCGTACTTCTCTGCGCTATATGGCCCGTCTCGGCACGCGATCGTCGTGCCGGATCTGTCGCAGATTGCCGAACAACTGGAAGGTTTAACCGATTGCCCGGAAGATCTCTATTTGATCGAAGGTGATCCGCAGTCGTTCGATGACAGCGTGTTCAGCGTTGATGAGCTGGAAAAAGCGGTGGTGGTGAAAATTGCCGACCGTCAGTGGCGTTACTCACGCTTCCCGGAAGTTCCGCTGTTTGGTCGTGCGGCGCGCGAAAGTCGTATTGAAAGCCTTCATGCCGAGCGTGAAGTGCTCTCTGAACGTTTTGCTACGCTCTCCTTTGATGTACAGAAAACCCAGCGTCTGCATCAGGCATTTAGCCGCTTTATCGGCAGCCATCTGGCGGTGGCGTTTGAGTCCGATCCGGAAGCCGAAATCCGCCAACTCAACAGCCGTCGCGTCGAGCTGGAGCGGGCGTTGAGTAATCATGAAAATGATAACCAGCAGCAGCGTATTCAGTTTGAGCAGGCGAAAGAGGGCGTTACGGCGCTGAACCGCATTCTGCCGCGTCTCAACCTGTTGGCTGATGACAGCCTGGCAGATCGCGTCGATGAAATCCGCGAACGTCTGGATGAAGCACAGGAAGCCGCGCGTTTTGTTCAGCAGTTCGGTAATCAACTGGCAAAACTGGAGCCGATGGTTTCGGTGTTGCAGAGCGACCCGGAACAGTTCGAACAGTTAAAAGAAGATTACGCGTACTCCCAGCAAATGCAGCGAGATGCCCGTCAGCAGGCATTTGCCCTGACTGAAGTGGTGCAGCGTCGTGCGCACTTTAGCTACTCCGACTCAGCAGAAATGCTCAACGGTAACAGCGATCTCAACGAAAAACTGCGTGAGCGTCTGGAGCAGGCGGAAGCGGAACGTACCCGCGCTCGTGAAACGTTGCGCGGTCACGCAGCGCAGTTGAGCCAGTACAACCAGGTACTGGCCTCGCTGAAAAGTTCTTACGACACCAAAAAAGAGCTGCTTAACGATCTGCAACGCGAATTGCAGGATATCGGCGTGCGTGCCGATAGCGGGGCAGAAGAACGGGCGCGTATTCGCCGGGACGAATTACATGCGCAACTGAGTAATAACCGTTCACGTCGCAACCAACTGGAAAAAGCACTTACCTTCTGCGAAGCGGAGATGGACAACCTGACCCGCAAACTGCGCAAGCTGGAACGTGATTACTTTGAGATGCGCGAGCAGGTGGTGACCGCCAAAGCGGGCTGGTGTGCAGTCATGCGCATGGTGAAAGATAATGGCGTTGAGCGCCGCTTACACCGTCGCGAGCTGGCTTATCTCTCCGCTGATGATTTGCGTTCCATGTCGGATAAGGCGTTAGGTGCGCTGCGTCTGGCGGTAGCGGATAACGAACATCTACGCGACGTGCTGCGTATGTCGGAAGATCCAAAACGTCCGGAACGTAAAATTCAGTTCTTCGTGGCGGTTTACCAGCATCTGCGCGAACGTATTCGTCAGGATATTATTCGTACCGATGATCCGGTTGAAGCTATCGAGCAGATGGAAATCGAACTTAGCCGTCTGACTGAAGAGTTAACTTCCCGCGAACAGAAACTGGCGATCAGTTCCCGCAGCGTGGCGAACATCATTCGTAAAACCATTCAGCGTGAGCAGAACCGTATCCGTATGCTCAACCAGGGATTGCAGAACGTGTCGTTCGGTCAGGTGAACAGCGTGCGTCTGAACGTGAACGTGCGTGAAACTCACGCCATGCTGCTGGATGTCCTTTCTGAACAGCATGAACAACACCAGGATCTGTTTAACAGCAACCGTCTGACCTTCTCGGAAGCTCTGGCGAAACTGTATCAGCGCCTTAACCCGCAGATTGATATGGGCCAGCGCACACCGCAGACCATTGGTGAAGAACTGCTGGATTACCGCAACTACCTGGAGATGGAAGTTGAGGTTAACCGTGGTTCCGATGGCTGGTTGCGTGCGGAATCGGGCGCACTATCTACCGGTGAAGCAATTGGTACAGGTATGTCGATTCTGGTTATGGTGGTACAGAGCTGGGAAGATGAATCACGCCGCCTGCGCGGTAAAGACATTTCTCCTTGCCGCCTGCTGTTCCTCGATGAAGCAGCGCGACTGGATGCTCGTTCTATCGCCACGCTGTTTGAATTGTGTGAGCGTTTGCAAATGCAGCTCATCATCGCGGCGCCAGAAAATATTAGCCCGGAGAAAGGCACCACCTACAAACTGGTGCGTAAGGTATTCCAGAATACCGAGCACGTACATGTGGTTGGTTTACGTGGTTTTGCACCGCAGCTTCCTGAAACGCTTCCAGGAGCTGACGAAGCGTCTTCCCAGGCAAGTTAAGATTAAGGCGGCAGCGATGTCGCCTTTTTTCCGAAAACTCCGTTTCTGCACTAAAAAAATGCCGCATTACGGCGCGCTTTTCTTTAAACTTCTTTACATTAGGTTGTGTAAAAACGTATCGGTGTTTATATACTGAAGGTAAGCCTGATAAGTAACAGGCTTGCTCGTCATACTTTCGTGAGTATTGGCGTTGTACAGGCAAGTAGAGAAAAGCAGCCTGGCTATTCAAAGTATGATAAAAACAGGGGGCAAGGGATGTTGCTTAACATGATGTGTGGTCGTCGGCTTTCGGCAATGAGTTTGTGTCTGGCCGTAACATTCGCTCCACTGTTCAGTGTGCAGGCTGATGAGCCTGAAGTAATCCCTGGCGACAGCCCGGTGGCTGTTAGCGAACAGGGAGATGCACTGCCGCAAGCGCAAGCTACGGCAATTATGGCGGGACTTCAGCCGCTACCAGAGGGTGCGGCGGAAAACGCTCGCACACAAATCGAATCTCAATTACCCGCAGGTTATAAGCCGGTTTATCTTAACCAACTTCAACTGCTGTATGCCGCACGTGATATGCAGCCGATGTGGGAAAACCGTGATGCGGTAAAAGCCTTCCAGCAGCAACTGGCGGAAGTGGCGATTGCTGGTTTTCAGCCGCAGTTTAATAAATGGGTAGAGTTACTGACTGATCCTGGCGTTAACGGTCTGGCACGCGACGTAGTGCTGTCGGATGCAATGCTGGGCTATCTCCATTTCGTTGCTAACATTCCGGTCAAAGGTACGCGCTGGTTGTACAGCAGTAAACCTTATGCGCTCTCTACACCACCACTCTCGGTCATTAACCAATGGCAGGTGGCGCTAAATAATGGTCAGTTGCCAACGTTTATTGCAGGACTGGCTCCGCAGCATCCGCAATATGCCGCGATGCATGAATCTTTATTGACCTTACTCAGCGATACCAAACCGTGGCCACAACTGACCGGTAAAGCAACGCTGCGTCCTGGCCAGTGGAGTAATGACGTACCAGCACTGCGCGAGATTTTGCAGCGTACGGGAATGCTTGAAGGCGGGCCGAAAATTGCGCTCCCTGGCGATGAAACACCCGCTGATGCAGTCGTGAGTCCGTCCGCCGTTGCCGTCGAAACAGCGGAAACTAAGCCGATGGATAGGCAAACTACGGCTCGCAGTAAACCGGCACCAGCCGTGCGCGCCGCCTACGATAATGAGCTGGTGGAAGCCGTTAAACGTTTTCAGGCATGGCAAGGATTGGGGGCAGATGGCGCTATTGGCCCGGCAACGCGGGACTGGTTAAATGTAACGCCAGCTCAGCGTGCAGGTGTGCTGGCACTCAACATCCAGCGTTTACGCTTGCTGCCTGCGGAGCTTTCTACTGGCATCATGGTCAATATACCCGCCTATTCTTTGGTCTATTACCAGAACGGTAATCAGGTGCTGGACTCGCGGGTGATTGTCGGTCGTCCTGACCGAAAAACACCGATGATGAGCAGTGCTTTAAACAATGTGGTGGTGAATCCGCCGTGGAACGTACCGCCGACGCTGGCACGCAAAGATATTTTGCCAAAAGTGCGTAACGATCCGGGTTATCTGGAAAGTCATGGCTATACGGTGATGCGCGGCTGGAACAGCAAAGAAGCGATTGATCCGTGGCAGGTTGACTGGTCAACGATTACTGCGTCGAATTTACCGTTCCGCTTCCAGCAAGCTCCTGGCCCACGAAATTCGCTAGGACGGTATAAATTTAATATGCCGAGTTCAGACGCTATCTACTTGCATGACACGCCTAATCACAATCTGTTCAAGCGTGATACACGCGCGTTAAGCTCAGGGTGTGTGCGGGTGAATAAGGCATCTGATCTGGCAAATATGCTGTTGCAGGATGCAGGCTGGAATGACAAGCGTATTTCCGACGCCCTGAAGCAGGGAGATACCCGTTACGTCAATATCCGTCAGTCGATTCCGGTTAATCTCTACTACCTGACCGCGTTTGTCGGTGCAGACGGTCGTACTCAATATCGTACAGATATTTACAATTATGATCTGCCTGCGCGATCCAGCTCGCAAATTGTATCGAAAGCGGAACAATTAATCAGATAAATGAAGTAGTTCGGGTAAATCAGTTGTCGTAATAATTGGCAAAATTGGGGGCTATTCTCGCTAGCCCCCATCACTGCTGGGATTGAGTCATCTTGACGTTAGCTTTATGGGCGGTTAAGGTGCCTCTTGTGCGCCAGAAGTGCATATAAACGATAACATTGACCTGTAGACTTGATTATCATGGACAAATTCGACGCTAATCGCCGTAAATTGCTGGCGCTTGGTGGTGTTGCACTTGGTGCCGCCATCTTGCCGACCCCTGCGTTTGCGACACTCTCTACCCCACGTCCGCGTATTTTGACACTCAACAATCTCCATACCGGAGAGTCAATTAAAGCGGAGTTTTTCGATGGCAGAGGCTATATTCAGGAAGAATTGGCAAAACTAAACCATTTTTTCCGCGATTTCCGCGCGAACAAAATAAAGTCCATCGACCCAGGATTATTCGACCAGTTGTATCGCCTGCAAGGGCTGTTAGGCACCCGCAAACCGGTGCAACTCATTTCCGGTTATCGCTCTATTGATACCAACAATGAACTACGCGCGCACAGCCGTGGGGTAGCGAAGAAAAGCTATCACACCAAAGGCCAGGCGATGGATTTCCATATTGAAGGTGTCGCGTTAAGCAATATTCGCAAAGCCGCGTTATCTATGCGTGCAGGTGGTGTAGGATATTACCCACGTAGTAACTTTGTGCATATTGATACCGGGCCAGCACGGCACTGGTAACAATCGCTTAACGAAACAGGGGCAGTATGAATTATCGTATTATTCCGGTCACTGCATTCTCCCAGAACTGCTCATTGATCTGGTGTGAACAAACTCGCCTGGCTGCACTGGTTGATCCTGGCGGCGATGCGGAAAAAATCAAACAGGAAGTTGATGCCAGCGGCCTGACGCTAATGCAGATCCTGCTTACGCATGGTCACCTGGATCATGTTGGCGCGGCGGCGGAACTGGCGCAACATTACGGCGTGCCGGTTCTTGGTCCGGAAAAGGAAGATGAGTTCTGGCTGCAAGGCTTGCCTGCGCAAAGCCGTATGTTTGGCCTGGATGAGTGTCAGCCACTAACGCCGGATCGTTGGCTGAACGAAGGCGACACTATCAGCATAGGGAATGTGACTTTACAGGTGTTACATTGCCCAGGGCATACGCCGGGTCATGTGGTCTTCTTTGATAATCAGTCAAAACTGCTCATTTCTGGCGACGTAATTTTCAAAGGCGGAGTAGGGCGCAGTGACTTCCCGCGTGGTGACCATAATCAACTGATCTCTTCGATTAAAGATAAACTGCTGCCACTGGGCGATGACGTGACATTTATTCCGGGTCACGGACCATTATCCACTCTTGGTTATGAGCGCCTGCATAATCCCTTCCTGCAAGACGAAATGCCCGTCTGGTAAAGGCGTATAAAAAAGCCCGCTTTCAATGCGGGCCTGGATTTCTGGCAAAGTGCGCTTTGTTTATGCCGGATGCGGCGCGAGCGCCTTATCCGGCCTACAAAATCGTGCAAATTCAAAATATTGCAGGGGACGCGTAGGCCTGATAAGCGTAGCGCATCAGGCAATGCTGCGTTTGTCAGCAACCTCAGCCCGCTTTTCAGCAGGCTTCATTGGTTTTAACGCTTACAGCACAGCCACAATCGCTTCGCACAGCGGAGCCATGTTGTCTGGCGTCATCCCGGCTACGTTCACACGACCGGAAGCCACCGCATACACGCCAAACTCTTCACGCAGACGCAGTACCTGTTCTTTAGTCAGACCGCTAAAGGAGAACATGCCATTCTGTTTGATGATAAAGCTGAAGTCGCGGTTTGCACCTTTCTCCTGCAGCGTATTAACGAACAACTGACGCATACGCTGAATGCGCTGGCGCATATCGGTCAGCTCTTGTTCCCAAATAGCACGTAACGCATCATTGCTCAGGATAGTGGCAACAACCGAAGCTCCGTGCGCTGGTGGGTTAGAATAGTTCGCACGAATCGCAGCCTTCATCTGGCTGAACGCGCGATCAACGGTTTCACTGTCAGCAGCAACCAGCGTACATGCGCCTACACGCTCGTTGTACAGACCAAAGTTTTTAGAGTAGGAACTGGCGACGATAAGTTCTTTATGCAGACCAGCGAAAACGCGCAGACCTTCAGCATCCTCTTCCAGACCGCGAGCAAAACCCTGGTAAGCGAAGTCAAACAGCGGTAACCAGCCTTTCTCAACGGAAAGCTGCGCCAGCGTTTGCCATTGCTCCAGTGTAGGATCGATACCGGTTGGGTTATGACAGCAGCCGTGGAACAGTACCACATCGCCAGCCTGGGCTTCGTTCAGACTGTTAATCAGGGCGTCGAAGTCCAGAGTATGTTTTTCTGCGTCGTAATAAGCGTATTCACGTACTTCCAGACCAGCAGAGTTGAATACGCTCTTATGATTTGGCCAGCTTGGGTTACTTACCCACACACGCTTAACACTGGTATTTTTCGCCAGGAAATCGGCAGCTACGCGTAACGCACCAGTACCACCTGGGGTCTGAGCCGTGCGGGCGCGTTTGTCGTTGATCAGGGCGCTACCTTTACCAAACAGTAATTCCTGGGTGCAACGACCAAATTCAGGGATACCGTCAATGCCGAGGTAGTTTTTGGTGGTTTCATTTTCGAGCAGATACTGTTCAGCCTTTTTAACGCTGGTCAGTACCGGGGTTTTGCCCGTCTCATCTTTATAGACACCAATCCCGAGGTTAATTTTGCCGGGACGTTCATCGGCACGAAACAGATCGGCCAGACCCAGAATCGGGTCGGCAGGAGCGGCGGTAATGTTCTCAAACATGACGAGGTTCCATTATGGTTACAGAAGGGAAGTCCGCTATCAGGGTAACGGGAGATTTACAAAATTCCAACTATTACTGATGAAAACGCCGGCTGTTTTTGCAAGACGTGAGATTGCTCTGGAAGGCATAAAAAAAACAGGACCAAAGTCCTGTTTTTTCGGCATTTAACAAAGAGGTCTGCTATTAGAACTGGTAAACGATACCCACAGCAACGGTGTCGTCAGAACCTACGCCCAGTTTGTTGTCAGAATCGATCTGGTTGATGATGTAGTCAACATAGGTGGACATGTTTTTGTTGAAGTAGTAGGTTGCGCCCACTTCAAAGTAGTTCACCAGATCAACATCACCGATACCTTCTACGTCTTTCGCTTTAGATTTGGTGTAAGCGATGGACGGACGCAGACCGAAATCGAACTGGTATTGCGCAACTAACAGAACGTCTTGCGTTTTGTTGGCAAAGCCGCCAGTGATCGGCGTAGCGTTACGGGTTTCACCGTAGTTTGCTGCCAGATAGATGTTGTTTGCATCATACTTCAGGCCAGTAGCCCACTGTTCAGCTTTTTTACCCTGGCCGAGAGGCTGAGCTTCCTGCAGGTTGGTACGGTCAGCGGCACCATAAGCACCAACGATACCAAAGCCTTCGAATTCGTAGCTGATGGAGCCGCCAACACCGTCGCCGTTAGAACGACGTGCGGTGTCACGTTCGTTTTTACCCAGGTACTGAACAGCGAAATTCAGGCCGTCAACCAGACCAAAGAAGTTGGAGTTACGGTAAGTTGCAACGCCGCCAACACGGCCAACGAAGAAGTCATCGCTGTATGCAGTGTCACCACCAAATTCTGGCAACATATCGGTGTAACCCAGTGCGTCATAAACAACACCATAGTTACGACCGTAATCGATTGAGCCAGCATCAGCAAATTTCAGACCAGCGAACGCCAGACGGGTTTTGTTGCCATTTTGGGCATCAGAACCCTCAGAGTTGTTACCCTGGAAGTTGTATTCCCACTGACCGTAACCGGTCAGATCGGAATTGATTTGAGTTTCCCCTTTAAAACCAAGACGGGCATAGGTCATATCGCCATTGCCACCGTAACTGTTTTCACCGTTACCCTTGGAAAAATAGTGCAGACCGACAGCTTTACCGTACAGATCTACTTTGTTGCCATCTTTGTTATAGATTTCTGCAGCGTTTGCAGTACCTGCTACTAACAGAGCAGGGACGATCACTGCCAGAATGTTGCGCTTCATCATTATTTATTACCCTCATGGTTTTTTTTATGACACCTGCCACTGCCGTCAATAAGTTTCGTCAATAAATATTTACGGAGCTATTGATGAAAGTTTGGTGTCTTTATGTATCTGCAGGCATCTTTCCATTCAAACTAACGTTTCGCTACCGTGAAAGTGCTACAAAGATAAAGATATAGTTACAAAAAGAAAAAATATGTAACCAAAAGTAAATTTTAAGGAACTTTGTGAACGCCGTCATATTTCCATTGGACTTTAATGATATTTGCAGCGAGTTTGATCTATTTATATGATTTCCTTATATTAAATTCAGCTAAACGGAAATTTTTGCTCTGATGATTTCTCTCAGTGGCTTCGCTAAAACACACGTTCAGACATCCAGAAAGCCAATAAGAGTTATGGAAATTGTGCTATTGGCTAAGAAACAACTAATCCGCAATAAGACTGAGGATTATTTTTTGTTCATAAATGTTACGTGGAAATATTCCGTAACAGGAAGGTTGTTGTGACAGGGTTGCAAATAGATTGATTGACTTAACAAACAGATAACTTGACAGAAGGGAATAGAAAAGAGCCAGCGGGCGCTGGCTCTCGGAAAAACTAAATTAGAAGCTGGCGTTACGCGGGGTACGCGGGAACGGAATCACGTCACGCACGTTTTGCACACCAGTCACGTAGGCGATCAGGCGTTCAAAACCAAGACCGAAACCGGAATGCGGAACAGTACCGTAGCGACGCAGATCGCGATACCACCAGTAATCTTCTTTGTTCAGACCCATCTCCAGCATACGTTCGTCCAGCACGTCCAGACGCTCTTCACGCTGGGAACCACCAATGATCTCACCGATGCCCGGTGCCAGTACGTCCATTGCTGCAACGGTTTTACCGTCTTCGTTAAGACGCATATAGAACGCCTTAATATCTTTCGGATAGTTTTTCACCACAACCGGCGCTTTAAAGTGTTCTTCTGCCAGGTAACGTTCATGCTCGGAAGAGAGATCCACGCCCCAGTAAACCGGGTTTTCAAATTTCTTACCGCAATTTTCAAGGATGGTTACCGCGTCGGTGTAATCAACCTGCGCAAAGTCGGCTTCAATGAAGCGTTCCAGACGGCTGACAGCATCTTTATCTACGCGTTCAGCGAAGAATTTCATGTCATCAGCGCGTTCTTCGAGAACCGCTTTGAAGACATATTTCAGCATGGCTTCAGCCAGACCGGCGATATCGTTCAGGTTAGCAAACGCCACTTCCGGCTCCAGCATCCAGAATTCCGCCAGGTGACGGCTGGTGTTGGAGTTTTCTGCACGGAAAGTCGGGCCAAAGGTATAAATTTTGGACAATGCGCAAGCGTAGGTTTCGCCGTTCAACTGACCAGATACGGTCAGGAAAGACTCTTTACCGAAGAAGTCTTTGTCGAAATCGACTTTGCCCTGATCATTACGCGGCAGGTTTTCCAGATCCAGCGTTGAAACGCGGAACATTTCGCCAGCGCCTTCGGTATCAGATGCGGTAATCAGTGGTGTTGAAACCCAGAAGAATCCCTGCTCGTTAAAGAAGCGATGCAGCGCCTGTGCCAGCGTGTGGCGAACGCGCGCAACGGCACCAATGAGGTTGGTACGTGGACGCAGGTGAGCGACTTCACGCAGATACTCAATGCTGTGGCGTTTTGCTGCCATCGGGTAAGTGTCTGGATCTTCAACCCAGCCGGCAACTTCAACGCTGCTGGCCTGAATTTCAAATTGTTGCCCCTGGCCCGGCGACGCCACGACTTTACCCGTCACAATGACCGAGCAACCGGTGGTCAGACGCAGGACGTCTTCATTGTAATTGGGCAGAGAATTATTGATGACAGCCTGTACAGGATCAAAGCAGGAACCGTCATAAACGGCGAGGAAGGAGATGCCAGCTTTTGAATCTCGGCGGGTACGCACCCATCCGCGCACGGTGACTTCGCTGTCAACGGCTACGCGGCCCTGGAGTACGTCGGCTACAGGCACAACGCTCATAATATTCTCTCTGTTAATAGTCGGAAAAAATAAACACTTGTCCACCCGTCAATGGGGGGATACCTATGTTACCTGGCATCTGCAATCAGACAAGCAGAATTCGCAGATGGGACAAAAGATTTCGGAATAAAAGGCAAAAAAGGGAGCCGTTATGGCTCCCTGATGATATTAACTGGCTTTTTTAATATGCGGAAGGTCGAACGCTTTACGCAGCGCACGGACAAACGCTTTGTCATGGCAGATAGTTTTGCCAGGACTGTCAGAAAGTTTCGCCACCGGTTTACCGTTACACTCCACCAGCTTAATCACAATATTCAGTGGTTTGACCTGGGGAATATCGCAGGTCAGGCGTGTACCGATACCAAAACTTAATTGCACACGAGAAGAGAAGTGGCGATAAAGCTCGACCGCTTTGCGTAAATCCAGATTGTCAGAGAAAACCAGCGTTTTGCTCTGCGGATCAATGCCCAGCTTTTCATAATGTGCAATAGCTTTTTCGCCCCATTCAACCGGGTCGCCGGAGTCATGGCGAAGCCCCTGGTAACGACTGGCAAACTCCACGCCGAAATCACGCAGAAAGGCATCCATAGTAATGCAGTCGGTTAACGCAATGCCAAGTTGGTCAGGATATTCTTCCAGCCACGCAGCAAGTGCGGCGCGCTGACTATTGGCAAGATCCGGGCTGATTTGTTGATGTGCCTGGAACCATTCATGCGCCTGCGTTCCCATCGGGGTGAGGGAAAGCCGACGTGCCAGATCGTAGTTACTGGTGCCAACGAACCAGGGTTCCTGTTGCAAACGTTTAACGATGGTTTCTTGTACTTCGCGGGAAAAACGGCGGCGAGTGCCGAAATCCATCAGATGGAAGCGCGACATCTCGAGATCGGCGGTTAATGCCGAAAAGTCGACTAATTTGCTTTCCAGCGTATCGAGGGCTTGCGCAACGTCGGCCTGCGGTGAGCGATAGCGATGTACCAGTTCACTGATGACCGCCAGCAGAGGAACTTCCCAGAGGATGACTTCACGCCACGGGCCGGTTAAACGAATATCCAGCTTACCGTTATCGTTGGTGACGGTGACCTGTTCCGGGTTAAAGCGGAACTCGCGTAGCCAGTTGAGATAGTCGGCCTTAAAAAAAGGCAGGGCAGAGAGCCATTGATATTCATCATCCTGCAGGCGCAGGTGCTGCATCGCCTGAACCTGTTCACGAATAGCATCGGCATAAATACCCAGCAGATCGTCACCTCGGCAACGAAACTCCGCCGCGACATGCACATCATAATAGTGATGAAACACGGCTTGCTGCATATGCAACTTATAAGCATCTGTATCCAGCAACGAGTGCAGAACAGGAGAAGCGAATTGTGTCATAGGTGCGCAGTAGCGTCCTCGTACGGGAGCGTTTAGTACAATAAACATCTTCAGGAACTGCTGGAGTATACCTTGTTTCGCAATTTATTGAACCCCGATCACACCATATGCCACCTTTATGGTCGATGGCATTGCGCACTGTATGTTATAAAAATGTAGCAATAAAAGCGTTTGTACCTGAAAAGATGAAGATTCTGCGTAGCGAGATTTATGCAACAGGAATAGACTGAACACCTGACTCTATAAAAGATGCTAAAGGTTATTTATGACTCAACAGCCACAAGCCAAATACCGTCACGACTATCGTGCGCCGGATTACCAGATTACTGATATTGACTTGACCTTTGACCTGAACGCGCAAAAGACGGTGGTTACCGCGATCAGCCAGGCTGTCCGTCATGGTGCATCAGATGCTCCGCTTCGTCTGGACGGCGAAGACCTTAAACTGGTCTCTATTCATATTAATGATGAGCCGTGGACAGCCTGGAAAGAAGAAGAGGGCGCACTGATCATCAATAATTTACCGGAACGTTTTACGCTCAAGATTGTTAATGAAATTAGCCCGGCGTCCAACACCGCGCTGGAAGGGCTTTATCAGTCAGGCGATGCGCTCTGCACCCAGTGTGAGGCTGAAGGTTTCCGCCATATTACGTACTATCTCGATCGCCCGGATGTGCTGGCGCGTTTTACCACCAAAATTATTGCGGATAAAACCAAATACCCGTTCCTGCTTTCCAACGGTAACCGTGTTGCGCAAGGCGAACTGGAAAATGGACGTCACTGGGTACAGTGGCAGGATCCGTTCCCGAAACCGAGCTATCTGTTTGCGCTGGTAGCTGGTGACTTTGATGTACTTCGTGACACCTTCACTACCCGCTCCGGTCGCGAAGTGGCGCTGGAGTTGTATGTCGATCGCGGCAATCTTGATCGCGCGCCGTGGGCGATGACCTCGCTGAAAAATTCCATGAAGTGGGATGAAGAACGCTTTGGCCTGGAGTATGACCTCGACATCTATATGATCGTCGCGGTGGATTTCTTCAACATGGGCGCAATGGAGAATAAAGGTCTGAATATCTTTAACTCCAAATATGTGCTGGCGCGTACCGACACCGCAACCGATAAAGATTATCTCGACATTGAGCGTGTCATCGGTCATGAATATTTCCATAACTGGACTGGTAACCGCGTTACCTGCCGCGACTGGTTCCAGCTCAGTTTGAAAGAAGGCTTGACCGTTTTCCGCGATCAGGAATTCAGTTCTGACCTTGGTTCCCGCGCGGTAAACCGTATCAATAATGTGCGCACCATGCGCGGATTGCAGTTTGCGGAAGATGCCAGCCCGATGGCTCACCCAATCCGTCCGGATATGGTCATTGAAATGAACAACTTCTACACCCTGACCGTTTACGAAAAGGGCGCAGAAGTGATTCGTATGATCCACACCTTGCTGGGCGAAGAAAACTTCCAGAAAGGGATGCAGCTCTATTTCGAGCGTCATGATGGTAGTGCTGCGACCTGCGACGATTTTGTTCAGGCGATGGAAGATGCGTCAAATGTCGATCTTTCCCATTTCCGTCGCTGGTACAGCCAGTCCGGTACGCCGATTGTGACCGTTAAAGACGACTACAATCCGGAAACCGAGCAGTACACCCTGACCATCAGCCAGCGCACACCAGCTACGCCGGATCAGGCAGAAAAACAGCCACTGCATATTCCGTTTGCTATCGAATTGTATGACAACGAAGGCAAAGTGATTCCATTGCAGAAGGGCGGTCATCCGGTCAATCCGGTATTGAATGTCACCCAGGCGGAACAGACCTTTGTCTTCGATAACGTCTACTTCCAGCCTGTGCCTGCGCTGCTGTGCGAATTTTCTGCGCCGGTGAAACTGGAATATAAGTGGAGCGACCAGCAACTGACTTTCCTGATGCGCCATGCGCGTAATGATTTCTCTCGCTGGGATGCGGCGCAAAGCCTGCTCGCAACCTACATCAAACTGAACGTCGCCCGTCATCAGCAAGGGCAGCCGCTATCTCTGCCGGTGCATGTTGCCGATGCTTTCCGTGCGGTATTGCTCGATGAGAAGATTGACCCTGCGCTGGCGGCAGAAATCCTGACGCTGCCTTCCGTCAATGAAATGGCAGAACTGTTCGATATCATCGACCCGATTGCCATTGCGAAAGTGCGCGAAGCTCTCACCCGTACTCTGGCGACTGAACTGGCGGATGAGTTGCTGGCTATTTATAACGCGAATTACCAGAGTGAGTACCGCGTTGAGCATGAAGATATTGCGAAACGCACTCTGCGTAATGCCTGCCTGCGTTTCCTCGCTTTTGGTAACACGGATCTGGCTGACGTGCTGGTGAGCAAGCAGTTCCACGAGGCCAACAATATGACCGATGCGTTGGCGGCGCTCTCGGCGGCGGTTGCTGCGCAGTTACCATGTCGTGACGCGCTGATGCAGGAGTACGACGACAAGTGGCATCAGGACGGCCTGGTGATGGATAAATGGTTTATCCTGCAAGCCACCAGTCCGGCGGCGAATGTGCTGGAGACGGTGCGTAGCCTGTTGCAGCATCGCTCATTTACCATGAGCAACCCGAACCGTATTCGTTCGTTGATTGGTGCGTTTGCGGGCAGCAACCCGGCTGCGTTCCATGCCGAAGATGGCAGCGGTTATCAGTTCCTGGTGGAAATGCTCACCGACCTGAACAGCCGTAACCCGCAGGTGGCTTCGCGCCTGATTGAGCCGCTAATTCGCCTGAAACGTTACGATGCCAAACGTCAGGCAAAAATGCGTGCGGCGCTGGAACAGTTGAAAGGGCTGGAAAATCTCTCTGGCGATCTGTACGAGAAAATCACCAAAGCTCTGGCTTGATACAAACATGCCTGATGCGACGCTTGCAGCGTCTTATCAGGCCTACAAACCTGTTGAAATTGCTGGTTTTGTAGGCCGGATAAGGCGTTCACGCCGCATCCGGCAACCGTGCCCAACTGCCTGATGCGACGCTTGACGCGTCTTATCAGGCCTACAAGTCCGTTGAAACTGCTGGTTTTATGCGCCGCATCCGGCATATTAACCATGACGCCGAATCGGTTGTTCAGAATGCCCACGCTGCATCACCCGCTGCAACACTTCTGCTTCCAGCTCCGCTAATCGTACCGACCCTAACCGGCGCGGACGGGGTATATCCACCGTCAAATCCAGACCAATTTTTCCTTCTTCAATTAACAGCACCCGGTCAGCCATCGCCACCGCTTCGCTCACATCATGCGTCACCAGCAAGACGGTAAAACCGTGCTCCTGCCAAAGTGACACAATCAAATCCTGCATCTCGAGTCGAGTCAGGGCGTCCAGCGCCCCGAGCGGTTCATCAAGCAACAATAAACCCGGTCGATGAATCAATGCCCTTGCCAGCGCCACACGTTGTTTTTGCCCGCCAGAAAGTGCGGCAGGCCATTCCCACGCGCGATTCTCCAGTCCCACCGCAGCCAACGCCCGACGCGCGGCATCGCGCCACTGGCCTTTAAGGCCTAACCCAACGTTATCAATTACCGATTTCCACGGCAGCAGACGGGCATCCTGAAACATCATGCGTGTATCGTCCTGAATTTCGGCAAGTGGCGTTGTGCCCGCTAACACATCGCCTGCGGTTGGCGTTTCCAGCCCCGCCAACAGGCGCAGCAGGGTACTTTTACCACCGCCGCTGCGACCGACCACCGCCACAAACTGACCTGCCGGAATATGTAGATCAAGTTGATTCAGAACGATATTTTCTGCGTAATGTTTACTTACAGCATTGAGCAATAGCGGTGTGCCCTGGTTCAATCGTGCAGTATTCATACCGTGGCCTCCTTCAGATGATAAGCCGGGTTCCAGCGCAGCCAGACGCGCTCTAACAATTGGGCGCTGACGTCAGCAAGTTTGCCGAGCAGGGCGTAAAGAATAATGGCGACTACCACCACATCCGTTTGCAGAAACTCCCGCGCATTCATCGCCAGATAGCCAATGCCGGAATTAGCAGAAATGGTTTCGGCAACAATCAGCGTCAGCCACATCAGACCTAACGCAAAGCGCACACCGACCATAATTGAGGGTAAGGCTCCGGGCAGGATCACATGGATAAACAGCGGCACGCCGGATAAGCCATAGCTGCGCGCCATCTCTACCAGCCCACGATCGATATTACGAATGCCGTGCCAGGTGTTGATATAAATGGGGAATAGCGTGCCAAGCGCCACCAGGAAAATCTTTGCGGACTCATCAATGCCAAACCACAAAATCACCAGTGGGATCAGCGCCAGATGTGGCACGTTGCGCAACATCTGAATTGAGGTATCCAGTAGTCGCTCACCCCAGCGCGACAGCCCGCTAATCAGCCCCAGAATCAACCCCAGCGATCCGCCAATGGAAAAACCAATCAGCGCCCGCCATGAACTTATCGCCAGATGCTGCCACAATTCGCCGCTGGCTGAGAGCGTCCAGAACGCCGCGACCACCCCTTCCGGCGAGGGCAAAATACGCGTCGACAACCAGCCAACCGAGGAGGCCAGTTGCCACACCGCCACGATGCCCACCGGTAAAAACCAGGGGGCAACGCGCAATAACCACTTTTTCACTGGCGTTGCCATCATCTTGTTCCTTAGCTTTGCGCGACTTTACGTGGGATAAACTCATTTGCCACCGCTTCGCCTTGCGGATTCAGCGGCTGCGGCTGGGGAATTTCCGGGATGGCGACATCCAGATGCGGGAACAGCAACTCGCCAACCCGATACGCTTCTTCCAGATGTGGATAGCCAGAAAGGACAAAACTGTCGATGCCAAGCGCGGCGTATTCGTTGATTCGCGCAGCGACTGTCGGCCCATCGCCCACCAGCGCCGTCCCGGCACCGCCGCGCACTAAGCCAACACCCGCCCATAAATTGGGGCTGATCTCCAGGTTGTCGCGCTTACCGTTATGCAGCGCCGCCATTCGTTGTTGACCTACGGAATCCGTCCGGGCAAACGCTTCTTGTGCTTTGGCAATCGTCTCATCGTCAAGATGGGAGATTAACCGTTCGGCGGCCTGCCAGGCTTCGTCGTTGGTTTCGCGGACAATTACATGCAGACGAATACCGAAACGGATTTTGCGCCCATGTGCGGCAGCTTTTGCCCGCACTTGTTCGATCTTCTCTTTTACCCGCTCCGGCGGCTCGCCCCAGGTAAGATAAAGATCAACTTGTTCGGCAGCCAGATCCTGAGCGACGTCGGACGATCCGCCAAAGTAAAGAGGAGGATACGGCTGTTGGATCGGTGGAAAGAGCAGTTTTGCTCCTCGCACATGAATGTGTTTGCCGTTGAAATCGACGATTTCACCCTGCAATAACCGCCGCCAGACCTGAGTAAATTCCGCCGAGGCTTCGTAACGCTCGCTATGATCAAGAAACACGCCGTCGCCTGCCAGCTCTTGCGGATCGCTGCCTGTAACCAGGTTAAACAACGCGCGTCCATTAGAGAGTCGATCAAGCGTGGCAGCCTGGCGAGCGGCTACGGTAGGCGATGTCACACTTGGGCGTAGGGCGACGAGGAACTTAAGCCGTTGCGTCACCGGGATCATCGATGCCGCCACCAGCCACGCATCTTCGCAGGAACGGCCTGTTGGGATCAGCACACCGGTATAGCCAAGACGATCCGCCGCTTGCGCAATCTGTTGCAGATACCCATGATCAACCGGGCGAGCCCCTTCTTCCGTTCCCAGATAATGACCGTCACCGTGCGTGGGTAAAAACCAGAACATATTCAGACTCATAATTGTTTTCCTTCCAGTTGAGTGGGTTGCCAGATGCGTTGGCGGATATCGACTTTTTTCGGCACCAGACGATTTTCATAAAACAGGTCGGCAGTGTGTTGCTGTAAAGCAGCAACCTCGGCGTTCACGGGTTTGATGGTGGTGGGAGGACGATGATCCAGATACGAGGCAATCACCGGTGCCGGTAAGCCCATTGTTTTTGCCAGTAAAGCGATACTTTGCTCGCGCTGGCTGCGGGTTAACGCATCAGCTTCGCTAAAGGTTGCCAGTACGCCCTGAATAAATGCGCCGTTTTTTTCCGCATAGGGACGGGCTGCCAGATAAAAAGATCCGGTTTGATTGAGATCGGTGCCATCTTTCAGCACTCGCACGCCGCCCTGCAATAACGCAGCGGAGTAGTAGGGATCCCAGATAGCCCAGGCGTCGACGTTACCCTGCTGGAATGCAGCGCGCGCATCGGCGGGCGTCAGATAGGTCGGCTGGATATCAGTGAATTTAAGCCCGGCCTGTTGCAGTGCACGCAGTAAAAGGTTGTGCGAACTTGAACCTTTCTGAAACGCGACTTTGTGGCCCTTTAGTTCAGCCACAGTTTTGATCGGGCTGTTTTCGGGCACCAGAATCACTTCGGCTTTTGGTTTCGGTGGCTCGACACCGACGTAGACCAAATCAGCACCGGCGGCCTGAGCAAAGATTGGAGGAATGTCCCCCGTACTGCCCAGATCGATACTGCCGACGTTTAACGCCTCCAACATTTGCGGACCAGCGGGAAACTCCACCCACGAGATTTTGGTTTGCGGATAGCGTGTTTCCAGTAACTGGTGGGTTTTTGCCAGCACCATACTGATGCTGCCTTTTTGATAACCTATCCGTAACGCTTCAGGAGAAGACTCCGCAGCAATTGCGAGCGTAGAGACGCTGAATAATCCCACCAGCACCAGTTTAAAAATATTACGCATGAGCGTTACCTCGCAGAGAGAGAAGGTCAGGAACCTGGACATCGCGGCGGTGCAGCGCCTGCCAGAAGGTATCGAGCGCGGTATCTAGACGGGATTGCAGATTCGGCGTGAATTGCGGCTTATGTTGGAAATCAAGCACCTGTGAGTCATCAGCAAATACGCCGTGTAGGATCTCCTGGGCTTTTAGTGCGCTTAAAACTGGTTTAAGCGCGTAATCAACCGCCAGCAGGTGAGCTACCGTGCCACCTGTCGCCAGCGGCAACACCACTTTTCCTTGCAGTGCGCGTTCTGGTAGCAGGTCGAGAAGCGTTTTCAGTGCGCCGGAATAGGCGGCTTTGTAGACGGGAGTGGCGACAATCAGCCCATCAGCCTCTTGCAACTGATCGGTGAAGGTCTTGAGTGCCGGACTATCGAAGCGGGCATAGAGCAAATCTTCCGGGGCGAAGTTTTGCAGATTCCAGTGATAAACCTCGACATCCAGGCCATTCAATTTTTCCCGCGCATATTCCAGCAAGGAGCTGGAGCGAGAAGGAAAGCGAGGACTTCCTGCCAGGGTGATGACACGCATACTCTCTCCTTATAACCAATTGTTCTTGTTTTGTTAACATTGATAACAATTCGGTCAGTCTGACAGAGAGGGCTTGTGAGTCGAAATGATTTATCTGATGAAGAAAAGCCAAAAAAAGCATAAAAAAAGCGCAACAAGAAAACGTTTGCTATTTATTGCCACAGGTCAATTCCCTTTTGATCCGAACTCGCACATAATACGCACCCGGTTTGCACACCGGGAATCCAGGAGAGTTCATGTACTACCCCTTCGTTCGTAAAGCCCTTTTTCAGCTCGATCCTGAGCGCGCTCATGAGTTTACTTTTCAGCAATTACGTCGCATTACCGGAACGCCGTTTGAAGCACTTGTTCGACAGAACGTTCCAGCGAAACCGGTTAACTGCATGGGACTGACCTTTAAAAATCCGCTTGGTCTGGCTGCCGGTCTTGATAAAGACGGGGAGTGTATTGACGCTTT
Organism: Escherichia sp. 93.0816; assembly: GCF_013368855.2. NCBI lineage: Bacteria > Pseudomonadati > Pseudomonadota > Gammaproteobacteria > Enterobacterales > Enterobacteriaceae > Escherichia > Escherichia sp. 93.0816. Next base: position 47,952 of record NZ_JABWNC020000001.1, read on the forward strand.
AGGCGCAATGGGATTTGGATCGATCGAGATAGGTACCGTCACCCCTCGTCCACAACCAGGAAATGACAAGCCACGTCTCTTCCGCCTGGTGGATGCTGAAGGTTTGATCAACCGTATGGGCTTTAATAACCTCGGCGTTGATAACCTCGTTGAGAACGTTAAAAAAGCACATTATGACGGCGTTCTGGGAATTAATATCGGTAAAAATAAAGATACACCGGTTGAGCAAGGCAAAGATGACTATCTGATTTGTATGGAAAAAATCTACGCCTATGCAGGATATATTGCCATCAATATTTCATCACCGAATACCCCAGGATTACGAACTCTGCAATATGGCGAAGCACTGGATGATTTATTAACGGCAATTAAAAATAAGCAAAATGATTTGCAAGCGATGCACCATAAATATGTGCCGATCGCAGTGAAGATCGCGCCGGATCTTTCTGAAGAAGAGTTGATCCAGGTTGCCGATAGTTTGGTACGTCATAATATTGATGGCGTTATTGCGACTAATACCACCCTCGATCGTTCTTTAGTTCAGGGAATGAAAAATTGCGATCAAACCGGTGGCTTAAGTGGTCGTCCGTTACAATTAAAAAGCACAGAAATTATTCGCCGCTTGTCGCAGGAATTAAACGGTCGTTTACCGATTATCGGTGTTGGCGGTATTGACTCGGTTATCGCTGCCCGTGAGAAGATAGCCGCAGGAGCCTCACTGGTGCAAATTTATTCTGGTTTTATTTTTAAAGGGCCGCCGCTGATTAAAGAAATCGTTACTCATATCTAATTATTTCTTTCACTTTCTCTTTATAAGATAATCAGGGCTTTATTTTCAGCCCTGGTTGTTTTATATTCATTCCTGTTACTTATTTAGACATTTTGTACTTTTCTTGTTGAGGTTATTAAGCAAAGCGACAATGGAATGTGTTGCAGTAAATTTATAGGGTAGAGGAGAGGCATATGCGAATTAAACCAGACGATAACTGGCGTTGGTATTACGATGAAGAGCATGATCGAATGATGCTTGATTTAGCCAATGGTATGCTGTTTCGCTCACGTTTTGCGCGTAAAATGTTGACGCCGGATGCTTTTTCTCCTGCGGGATTTTGCGTTGATGACGCCGCGCTCTATTTCACGTTTGAAGAAAAATGCCGCGACCTTAACCTATCAAAAGAACAAAAAGCTGAACTGGTGCTTAATGCACTGGTAGCGATTCGTTATCTCAAACCGCAAATGCCGAAAAGCTGGCATTTTGTTTCTCATGGCGAAATGTGGGCACCAGCGTCGGGTGATGCTGCCTGTGTCTGGTTAAGCGACACCAATGAGCAGGTCAATTTACTGGTTATTGAATCTGGCGAAAATGCCGCACTGTGCCTGCTGGCGCAACCTTGCGTCATTATCGCCGGGCGCGCCATGCAACTGGGTGACGCCATCAAAATTATGAATGACAGGCTGAGACCGCATGTGAGTTATGACTGCGTCAGCCTTGAACAAGCCGTTTAACTTTTCAGTTTCAATGCAGTTTTCGGTACGCAACTACAGCAAAGAATTGTTCCATCGTCGCTCATAGCTGATTTTTTCAGCGGGGTGACTTCGCCTTCGAGAAGCTGAACACGACAACTTCCACATATGCCGGCACGGCAAGAATAGGGAATACGAATCCCTTGATTTTCTAATTGTTCCAGCAGTACCTGTTGGTTATTACCGCGAAATGCCCGCCCTTGCCAGTTGATATCAACATTCGCATTCGGTTGTTGGGGCGCAGGGAAAGTATCGTCCGTTGCGGCCGCACCGTAGACTTTTGCCGGTGCTGTCGCCAGGATTTCCACCTCATCGCCAACACGGATAACACCACTGTTACGGGCAATTAAGTTCTGACCGAAATCGACATCGCCGTTATCCTGGGCTGTACGGAAAGATTGCAGCGTTTTTAATGGTTCGCCAGCCGGATGCTTTTGCCCTTTTTCCGGGCTAACGGTGGTGAAAATACAACGGCTACAAGGTTTCACCACATCGAACACCACATCGCCAATACGAATCACTTTCCAGGTGTCTTCTTCCCACGCGGCTACGCCAGAAACAACCAGATTGGGGCGGAATTGTTCCATTTTGACACTTGCCGGACAGCGTTGTTGGAGATCGCGCAATGAAGCTTCATTGACGAGCAGATACGGATAGCCATCAGCGAATGACAGGGGTACAGTGTTGTGGCGTTTTACGCGCCGCGTCATCTGCGGCCCCACCCAGCGCAATTGCACGTCGCGGGAGAAAAATCCGCTTAACCATTTGTTAATCTCATCTGGCGCAATGCGCGCAGTAAAATGGTTACCCCACACTTCCGTTGGTGCGTCCTGTTTGGCGAAATCGGCAAAGCGGACCCACGCGCTGCTACCATCGGGCGCGGTGAGATGTAAGCCGTCATGCACGGGAGAAGGGATAAATCGTACCATCTGCGGAAACTGGCGAGCGGTAATAAACGTACCGTCAGGTTCTGTCAGCATAAAAATGCGATCGAAGGCCAGCCCGCTGATATCTGCAAGAGCGTGTGTCAGACCGATGCCACGCATGGATTTAACAGGATGAATAAAAAGCCGGGTTAATGTCGCCACGGTGCGGTCCCCAAATGAAAATAAGCCCTCAACTTTATGACATGACGGACTTATTAGCTATAATGCGCAACAATTTTCTTAGAGTAAAAGTGACGATATGAATTCTCTGTTTGCCAGTACGGCCCGTGGGCTGGAAGAGCTGTTAAAAACTGAACTGGAAAACCTGGGGGCCGTTGAATGCCAGGTGGTTCAGGGTGGGGTCCATTTTAAGGGCGACACGCGGCTTGTATACCAGAGCCTGATGTGGAGCCGCCTGGCCTCGCGTATTATGTTGCCGCTGGGCGAGTGTAAGGTTTACAGCGATTTAGACCTCTATCTCGGCGTTCAGGCGATCAACTGGACAGAGATGTTTAATCCTGGCGCGACCTTTGCTGTCCACTTTAGCGGTCTGAATGACACTATCCGCAACAGCCAGTACGGCGCGATGAAAGTTAAAGACGCAATTGTTGATGCTTTCACGCGTAAAAATCTGCCGCGACCAAATGTTGATCGCGATGCGCCGGATATTCGCGTTAACGTCTGGCTGCATAAAGAAACCGCCAGTATCGCTCTCGACTTAAGTGGTGATGGTTTGCATCTGCGTGGTTATCGTGACCGTGCCGGTATTGCGCCAATCAAAGAAACACTGGCGGCAGCCATTGTGATGCGATCTGGCTGGCAGCCAGGAACACCACTGCTTGACCCGATGTGTGGTTCCGGTACGTTGCTGATTGAAGCCGCGATGCTGGCGACCGATCGCGCGCCGGGCTTGCACCGTGGGCGTTGGGGCTTTAGCGGCTGGGCGCAGCACGACGAAGCCATCTGGCAGGAAGTGAAAGCAGAAGCGCAAACTCGTGCGCGTAAAGGTCTGGCGGAATACAGCTCTCATTTCTACGGTTCTGACAGCGATGCGCGGGTGATTCAACGTGCGCGCACCAACGCCCGTCTGGCGGGAATCGGCGAACTGATCACTTTTGACGTGAAAGATGTCGCGCAACTGACCAATCCGCTGCCAAAAGGACCGTATGGTACAGTACTGAGCAACCCGCCGTACGGTGAGCGTCTGGACAGCGAACCGGCGCTGATTGCGCTGCATAGTCTGTTGGGCCGAATCATGAAAAACCAGTTCGGTGGCTGGAATCTCTCTTTATTCAGCGCCTCGCCGGATTTGTTAAGTTGTCTGCAATTGCGCGCAGACAAACAGTACAAGGCGAAAAACGGCCCGCTGGACTGCGTGCAGAAAAATTACCACGTTGCCGAAAGTACCCCGGACAGCAAACCGGCGATGGTGGCGGAAGATTACGCCAATCGTCTGCGTAAGAACCTGAAAAAATTCGAAAAATGGGCGCGTCAGGAAGGGGTTGAATGTTATCGTCTGTATGACGCCGATTTGCCGGAATACAACGTTGCCGTTGACCGCTACGCCGACTGGGTGGTCGTGCAGGAGTACGCGCCGCCGAAGACCATCGATGCGCACAAAGCGCGTCAACGTCTGTTCGATATTATCGCTGCGACCATTTCGGTACTGGGGATTGCGCCAAACAAACTGGTGCTGAAAACCCGTGAACGCCAGAAGGGCAAAAATCAGTATCAGAAACTGGGCGAGAAGGGCGAGTTTCTTGAAGTCACCGAATATAACGCGCACCTGTGGGTGAACCTGACGGATTACCTCGATACGGGTTTGTTCCTCGATCACCGTATCGCCCGTCGTATGCTCGGTCAGATGAGTAAAGGCAAAGATTTCCTCAACCTTTTCTCCTATACCGGTAGCGCCACCGTGCACGCGGGCTTAGGCGGTGCGCGCAGCACCACCACGGTGGATATGTCGCGTACTTATCTGGAGTGGGCAGAACGCAACCTGCGTCTGAATGGCTTAACTGGCCGTGCGCATCGCCTGATTCAGGCCGATTGCCTGGCGTGGTTGCGTGAAGCTAATGAACAGTTCGATCTGATCTTTATCGATCCGCCAACCTTCTCTAACTCAAAACGAATGGAAGATGCGTTTGATGTCCAGCGCGATCATCTGGCGCTGATGAAAGATCTGAAGCGCCTGCTGCGCGCAGGCGGGACTATCATGTTCTCAAACAACAAACGTGGTTTCCGTATGGATCTTGACGGACTGGCAAAACTGGGACTGAAAGCACAAGAAATTACGCAAAAAACGCTTTCCCAGGATTTCGCCCGTAACCGCCAGATCCACAACTGCTGGCTGATTACCGCAGCCTGAAAGGAATAGTAATGTCATTAATCAGTATGCATGGCGCATGGCTGTCGTTCAGCGACGCGCCGCTTCTCGATAACGCAGAATTGCACATCGAAGATAACGAACGTGTTTGTCTGGTGGGCCGTAACGGCGCAGGCAAATCGACGTTAATGAAAATCCTCAACCGTGAACAGGGGCTGGATGACGGTCGGATAATCTATGAGCAAGATTTGATCGTTGCGCGTTTGCAACAAGATCCGCCGCGTAACGTCGAGGGCAGCGTTTATGATTTCGTTGCCGAAGGCATCGAAGAACAGGCTGAATACCTGAAACGCTATCACGATATTTCGCGCCTGGTGATGAATGACCCGAGCGAGAAAAATCTCAATGAACTGGCGAAAGTCCAGGAGCAGCTTGATCATCACAATCTGTGGCAACTGGAAAACCGCATCAACGAAGTACTGGCACAGCTGGGATTAGATCCCAATGCTGCGCTGTCGTCACTTTCCGGCGGTTGGTTGCGTAAAGCGGCGTTGGGACGCGCGCTGGTGAGCAATCCGCGCGTGTTACTGCTTGACGAACCGACGAACCACCTGGATATCGAAACCATCGACTGGCTGGAAGGTTTCCTGAAAACCTTTAACGGGACGATTATTTTCATCTCCCACGACCGTTCGTTTATCCGCAATATGGCGACGCGCATTGTCGATCTCGATCGCGGCAAGCTGGTGACCTACCCGGGTAATTACGACCAGTATCTATTGGAAAAAGAAGAAGCCCTGCGCGTGGAAGAGCTGCAAAACGCAGAGTTCGACCGCAAACTGGCGCAGGAAGAGGTGTGGATCCGTCAGGGGATCAAAGCGCGTCGTACCCGTAACGAAGGTCGCGTGCGTGCATTGAAAGCGATGCGTCGTGAACGTAGCCAACGCCGCGAGGTAATGGGTACGGCAAAGATGCAGGTGGAAGAGGCCAGCCGCTCCGGTAAGATCGTTTTCGAAATGGAAGACGTTTGCTACCAGGTTGACGGCAAACAACTGGTGAAAGACTTTTCCGCTCAGGTACAACGTGGCGACAAAATTGCCCTGATTGGCCCGAATGGCTGTGGTAAAACCACGCTACTGAAACTGATGCTCGGTCAACTTCAAGCGGACAGCGGGCGTATTCATGTCGGGACGAAACTGGAAGTGGCTTACTTCGACCAACACCGCGCGGAACTGAATCCCGATAAAACAGTAATGGATAACCTGGCAGAAGGTAAGCAAGAGGTGATGGTTAACGGTAAACCACGCCACGTGCTGGGCTATTTGCAGGACTTCCTGTTCCATCCGAAACGGGCGATGACGCCGGTGCGTGCGCTTTCTGGCGGGGAACGTAACCGTCTGCTGCTGGCGCGCTTGTTCCTTAAGCCAAGCAATTTACTGATCCTCGACGAACCGACCAACGACCTTGACGTCGAAACGCTCGAACTGCTTGAAGAGCTAATCGACAGCTACCAGGGGACGGTGTTGTTAGTAAGCCACGATCGTCAGTTTGTCGATAACACCGTTACAGAATGCTGGATCTTCGAAGGCGGCGGCAAAATTGGTCGTTATGTTGGCGGTTATCATGATGCCCGTGGTCAGCAAGAACAGTATGTGGCGCTTAAACAGCCCGTGGTGAAAAAAACCGAAGAAGCGGCAGCGCCAAAAGCAGAAACTGTAAAACGCAACACTAGCAAACTAAGCTATAAATTGCAGCGCGAACTGGAACAGCTTCCGCAATTGCTTGAAGATCTGGAATCGAAGCTGGAAGCCTTACAGGCGCAGGTGGCGGATGCCTCCTTCTTCAGCCAGTCTCATGAACATACGCAAAAAGTGCTCGCTGATCTGGCTGCTGCGGAGCAGGAGCTGGAGCAGGCTTTTGAACGCTGGGAGTATCTTGAAGCGTTAAAAAATGGTGGCTGATCGCAAAACAGTTGATTGATATAGAGGCTGATGACAAAGGTAAAATTGCCTGATGCGCTACGCTTATCAGGCATGGGGGAAATCATTTGTATTCTCTCAGACCGGTAAAGGCACCAATGCTGCATCCGGCATGAAAAAAGGACACTTTGTCAGCAATCTGTAGAATAGCGCATCATTAAGGAGTACCAATGTGCGAACATCATCATGCCGCGAAGCATATCTTGTGCTCGCAGTGTGACATGCTGGTGGCATTACCCCACCTTGAGCATGGTCAGAAAGCGGCATGTCCTCGGTGTGGCACAACGTTAACCGTTGCGTGGGACGCGCCCCGGCAGCGTCCTACAGCCTATGCGTTGGCCGCACTGTTCATGCTGTTGCTGTCCAACTTATTCCCTTTTGTGAATATGAACGTCGCAGGAGTTACCAGTGAAATTACATTACTGGAAATTCCGGGCGTGTTGTTTTCTGAGGACTACGCCAGCCTCGGCACTTTTTTCTTGTTGTTTGTGCAACTGGTTCCTGCATTTTGCCTGATTACCATACTGCTTCTGGTGAATCGCGCCGAATTACCGGTACGTCTGAAAGAGCAACTGGCACGGGTGCTCTTTCAACTCAAAACCTGGGGAATGGCAGAGATTTTCCTCGCGGGTGTGCTGGTCAGTTTCGTCAAACTGATGGCCTACGGCAGTATTGGTGTGGGCAGCAGTTTTCTCCCCTGGTGTTTATTTTGTGTGCTGCAACTGCGCGCCTTCCAGTGCGTTGATCGTCGCTGGTTGTGGGATGATATCGCGCCGATGCCAGAGTTACTTAAGCCGCTAAAACCGGGCATTACGGGTATCCGACAAGGGTTACGCTCTTGCTCTTGCTGTACGGCGATCCTTCCCGCCGATGAAACGGTGTGCCCGCGTTGTGGCACGAAAGGATACGTTCGACGTAGAAATAGCCTGCAATGGACGCTGGCGCTGCTTGTGACGTCCATCATGCTGTATCTCCCGGCTAATCTATTACCCATCATGGTGACCGATTTATTAGGTTCGAAGATGCCGTCGACGATTCTCGCCGGGGTTATTTTGTTGTGGAGTGAAGGCTCTTATCCTGTTGCTGCGGTTATCTTTTTAGCCAGTATCATGGTGCCAACGTTAAAGATGATCGCCATCGCATGGTTGTGCTGGGATGCCAAAGGGCACGGCAAGCGTGACAGCGAAAGAATGCATTTAATTTATGAAGTTGTTGAGTTTGTAGGCCGCTGGTCGATGATTGACGTTTTCGTGATTGCGGTGCTCTCGGCGCTGGTGCGTATGGGAGGTTTAATGAGTATTTATCCGGCAATGGGTGCGTTAATGTTTGCTTTAGTCGTCATAATGACAATGTTTTCTGCGATGACGTTTGATCCACGCTTGTCGTGGGATCGTCAACCTGAATCAGTGCATGAGGAGTCCTGACAGTATGGAATCTAATAATGGGGAAGCCAAAATCCAGAAAGTGAAGAACTGGTCTCCCGTGTGGATATTTCCTATCGTCACGGCGCTTATAGGGGCGTGGGTTCTTTTTTATCATTACAGCCATCAGGGACCGGAAGTTACCCTGATAACCGCGAATGCGGAAGGGATTGAGGGCGGCAAGACTACCATTAAAAGCCGTAGTGTTGACGTCGGCGTGGTCGAGAGCGCAACGCTAGCCGATGATTTGACGCACGTTGAAATCAAAGCGCGCCTGAACGCCGGTATGGAGAAGCTGCTGCATAAAGATACCGTCTTCTGGGTGGTAAAACCGCAGATAGGTCGAGAAGGTATTAGTGGCCTGGGCACACTGCTTTCCGGTGTGTATATCGAACTGCAACCGGGGGCGAAAGGCAGCAAACAGGCAAGTTATGATTTGCTCGATTCGCCACCGCTGGCACCGCCTGATGCGAAAGGTATTCGTGTGATTCTTGATAGCAAAAAGGCCGGACAACTCTCGCCGGGAGATCCGGTGCTGTTCCGTGGCTATCGGGTAGGTTCGGTTGAAACCAGCACCTTCGATACGCAAAAACGCAATATCAGCTATCAACTGTTCATCAATGCGCCTTATGACCGGTTGGTGACCGGCAATGTTCGCTTCTGGAAAGATAGTGGCATTGCGGTTGATCTGACGTCAGCGGGAATGCGCGTAGAGATGGGCTCGTTGACAACGCTACTCAGCGGCGGCGTCAGCTTTGACGTGCCGGAAGGTCTGGATTTAGGGCAGCCTGTTGCGCCGAAAACCGCATTCGTTTTGTATGACGACCAGAAGAGCATTCAGGATTCGCTATACACCGATCACATTGACTATCTGATGTTCTTTAAAGATTCGGTACGAGGCTTGCAGCCTGGCGCTCCGGTAGAATTCCGGGGTATTCGCCTGGGTACAGTAAGTAAAGTACCTTTCTTTGCGCCGAATATGCGTCAGACATTTAATGATGATTACCGTATTCCGGTACTTATTCGCATTGAACCGGAACGGCTGAAAATGCAGCTTGGCGAAAATGCGGATGTCGTTAAGCACCTTGGAGAGTTGTTGAAACGTGGTTTACGCGGATCGCTGAAGACCGGAAATCTGGTCACTGGCGCGCTCTATGTTGATCTCGATTTCTATCCAAATACGCCAGCAATAACCGGTATTCGTGAATTTAATGGTTATCAGATTATCCCGACCGTTAGCGGCGGTCTGGCGCAAATCCAGCAACGTCTGATGGAAGCATTAGATAAGATCAACAAGCTGCCGTTGAATCCGATGATTGAGCAGGCGACCAGTACGCTGTCTGAAAGCCAGCGCACGATGAAAAACCTGCAAACGACGCTGGATAGCATGAACAAGATCCTTGCCAGCCAGTCGATGCAGCAGTTGCCGACGGATATGCAGTCAACGTTGCGTGAGCTGAATCGCAGTATGCAGGGCTTCCAGCCTGGCTCCGCAGCCTACAACAAGATGGTGGCGGATATGCAGCGGCTTGATCAGGTGTTGCGTGAACTGCAACCGGTGCTGAAAACGCTTAACGAGAAGAGTAACGCGCTGGTATTTGAAGCGAAGGACAAAAAAGATCCAGAGCCGAAGAGGGCGAAACAATGAAAAAGTGGCTAGTGACGATTGCGGCACTGTGGCTGGCCGGATGCAGCTCCGGCGAGATCAATAAAAACTATTACCAGTTACCTGTTGTGCAGAGCGGTACGCAAAGTACCGCCAGCCAGGGCAATCGCCTGTTATGGGTAGAGCAAGTCGTTGTTCCAGACTATCTGGCGGGGAATGGGGTGGTTTATCAGACCAGCGATGTGAAGTATGTGATTGCCAATAACAACCTGTGGGCCAGCCCGCTGGATCAACAGTTGCGCAACACCCTGGTTGCTAATCTGAGTACGCAACTCCCCGGTTGGGTGGTTGCCTCCCAGCCTCTGGGAAGCGCCCAGGACACGCTCAACGTAACCGTAACGGAGTTTAACGGTCGCTATGATGGCAAGGTCATTGTCAGCGGCGAGTGGTTGTTGAATCACCAGGGACAATTGATCAAACGACCGTTCCGTCTGGAAGGGGTGCAAAATCAGGACGGCTACGATGAAATGGTCAAAGTGCTGGCCAGTGTCTGGAGTCAGGAAGCCGCTGCTATTGCGCAAGAGATAAAGCGTCTACCTTAATTATAAATATTTGTAAATATAACCGTCTCCGGCATGTAGCCTGAGGCGGTTTTTTTGTTTAATCCATCGAGAAAAACTTGTCCCGCTTCACATTTTTTGTACAACCAACATGCCTGTGTGGCTCACAAATATGACAGTGGCGTGAATTTTGCGCATTGACGGCAGTTATGATTCGCGGTATTGCTTAACTGTGATTGCACATTTAGTAATCACTGTTTTCTTTTCCACCAGAAACCAGTATGAGGGAAACGAGGCATGAAGAGACAAAAACGAGATCGCCTGGAACGGGCACATCAACGTGGTTATCAGGCCGGCATCGCCGGACGCTCAAAAGAAATGTGTCCCTATCAGACGCTGAATCAAAGGTCACAATGGCTGGGAGGCTGGCGAGAAGCCATGGCGGACAGGGTAGTAATGGCCTGATTCTGTCTCTTTAAAAAGAAACCTCCGCAATGCGGAGGTTTCGCCTTTAATATGTAGCCTGATTTAAATCAGAATGCAGAAGTATCCTGGAACAGACCGACTTTCAGATCGCTGGCGGTATAGATTAGACGACCATCTACCAGCACTTCGCCGTCTGCCAGACCCATGATCAAGCGACGGTTAACAATGCGTTTAAAGTGAATACGGTAGGTCACTTTTTTCGCGGTAGGTAGAACCTGACCAGTGAACTTCACTTCGCCTACACCCAGTGCGCGGCCTTTACCTTCGCCGCCCAGCCAGCCAAGGTAGAACCCTACCAGCTGCCACATCGCATCCAGACCCAGACATCCCGGCATTACCGGATCGCCGATGAAGTGGCAGCCGAAGAACCATAGGTCTGGATTGATATCCAGTTCTGCTTCGACATAGCCTTTGTCGAAGTTACCGCCGGTCTCGGTCATTTTGACCACTCGATCCATCATCAGCATGTTTGGTGCTGGCAATTGCGGGCCTTTAGCGCCAAACAGTTCTCCGCGACCAGAGGCAAGAAGGTCTTCTTTTGTATAGGATTCGCGTTTATCTACCATGTTCTCTGTAAGCCTTATTTTAGTGAAGCACGCAGGATAGCTAACACGTGTACGCTGAACAAGTCCGATCAGTTCGGAATAAACCAGTTCAGCCAACGTAATGGCCATGGAAAACGGTGACGTCCTTCCTGTTGCGATGCTTGCGCAATACGTTCCTGGATAGTTTGCATCAGCGTTGTCTGGCCTTCGCCATCCCACACAAGATTTAATAATAACGGCAGTGCGTCAGTCACATCGTCTACTGCCCAGATGGTGAATTTGCCTTCCTCTACCGCTTTCACAAGTTCACTGTGAAGACTTAAATGGCGAACGTTAGAGGTAGGGATAATGACACCTTGTTTCCCCGTTAACTCACGTTGCTGGCAAATCGCAAAGAAGCCTTCGATTTTCTCATTCAAACCACCGACCGGCTGGGCGCGACCGAACTGATCGACTGAACCCGTAATAGCGATACTCTGATTCACCGGCACATCAGCAAGGGCGCTTATCAGGGCGCAGAGTTCAGCCATCGAGGCGCTATCTCCGTCCACTTCACTGTATGACTGCTCAAAAGTCAGCGATGCTGAGAAAGGGATCTGTTGCTCAAGCTGAAGCTCCGACATCAGGAACGCCTGCATGATCATCATCCCTTTAGCGTGTATGTTGCCGCCAAGCTCGGCTTTGCGTTCGATATCGGTAAATTCGCCATCACCTATATGCACAACGCAGCTAATGCGAGAAGGTTCGCCAAAAGCGCGCGGATGGCCCGGAAATTCGATGACCGAAAGGGCGTTAATTTGCCCGATGCGTTCGCCTTCGGTTTCAATCAGGATCTGCTCCTGAAGGATCTCATCCTGCATCCGTTCGGCGAGGAAACCTTCGCGCCATTCACGCTGCTGTAGCATTAAGTTTAGCTGCTCGCCGGAGAAGGTATCGCCATCGCACAAGGAAGCGACTTCTTTACACTGGCGGAGGATCCACTGCGGGCTAAGCGGCAGCGTTTCTTGTTCACCGGTGTAGCGGACAGCTTCGCGGATAAGTACCGGCCAGGCATCAGTTCCCGGCGCAGGCAAGTGGTTATGTCTGGCGGTGAACGTCACCCAGCGACACCACTGGCTTACTGACTCGGCGTCGATAATCTGAAGGGTATCTTCAAATTCACTATAAATAGCCTGCTCAGAGAGTTCTGGCTCCATCTCCTGGAAATCGGCCAATGATTCGCGTTCGCCGACCAGCACGACTTTCAGCTTCAGTGGCATTGAAGGAACGGAGACAGGGAGAGGACGCGACTCATCAAACGCTACCCAGTCAAAATATTCGCGGTTAACGATATTTTTCAGCCGCATCCACAGCAGAGGTTGCGCCAGCAGAGTACGCAAAGAGATGATGAGAATACCGCCATTTGCCTGATGCACCAGGCCTGGCTGCAAGGTAATGTCGCCATTAAACTGGCGCAGGCAGCCAAAGAGTTGTTCTGCTTCTACCCAGTCGGCAGCGACAACCTGCGTTAAAGTCGCAAAATTATCATCTGCGCTAACTGCGTTACGTAAGCGAATGGTGTGGCCGGAAATCTCATAATGACCGCCCACCAGTTGGCCTGCATCGCTTTGTAGCGCACGTGCGGCATCGGCAATAAGATTCAGATACTCAGACTCATTCGGGGCCTTTGCCAGCATAAAAGAGGAGGATGCTCGCGTATGCAGTAGCTGTTCCAGCGCAAATTGCAGTCGCGGTTGAGTATCACTGAATAAAGGATCGTTTTCGTCAATCAAATGTGGCTGTGCAAATACTTCCTGATAGCTTTCGGTATCAGGCACTAAGTCACGCCATGCAAGTTTCGTAATGGTCAAAGTTGATGTTTTTTAGTCTGTTGTCAAAGATGCGATTATACCGTAACCGGCACTTCAGCACACGTGGAAAGCGATGACAAAAGACCTGTCGTGCGCGCGAAAGCTCACAGGATGGAGATTCTTTTCATCACACAGTTAAAAAACTGATATTCTGTAAAGAGTTACACGGTAACATTGAGATCGCTATGAAATATCAACAACTTGAAAATCTGGAAAGCGGTTGGAAATGGAAGTATCTGGTGAAGAAACACCGTGAAGGGGAGTTAATTACCCGTTACGTAGAAGCCAGTGCCGCCCAGGAAGCCGTTGACGTGTTGCTATCGCTGGAAAATGAACCCGTGCTGGTAAATGGCTGGATTGACAAGCATATGAATCCAGAGCTGGTCAATCGCATGAAGCAGACAATTCGGGCCAGACGGAAACGCCATTTTAATGCGGAACATCAGTACACGCGTAAGAAATCAATCGATCTGGAATTTATTGTCTGGCAACGGCTGGCAGGTCTTGCACAGCGGCGCGGTAAAACACTTTCCGAAACGATTGTCCAGCTGATTGAAGATGCGGAAAACAAAGAGAAATATGCAAATAAAATGTCTTCTTTGAAGCAGGATTTGCAGGCCTTACTGGGTAAGGAATAACTTGCCTGAGTTATTTACTTTACTGAAGGCGAAAAAAAACCCCGCATGAAGCGGGGTTTTTTACCAGACGAGAACTTAAGCCTGCGGCTGAGTTACAACGTCTTTGATGCCTTTAACTTCGATCTCTACGCGACGATCCGGAGCCAGGCAGTCAATCAGTGCAGCGCGTTGTTTCACGTTGTCACAGGTGTTGCCGGTAACCGGGTTGGATTCGCCCATACCACGTGCGGAGATCTTGTCAGACGGGATACCTTTAGAGATCAGGTAATCAACGACGGACTGAGCACGACGCTCGGACAGACCCTGGTTGTAAGCATCAGAACCGATGCGGTCAGTGTAACCCAGAACAACTACGGAACCGTCTTTCGGATCCAGGTTGCTCAGCTGGCTGTACAGCTGATCCAGAGCAGCCTGACCTTCCGGTTTCAGGGTTGCTTTGTTGAAGTTGAACAGAACGTCAGACTTCAGAGTGAAGTGCTTGGTCTGTACTTCCGGAGCCGGAGCCGGAGCCGGAGCAACTACCGGAGCTGCTTCGCCCTGACCGAAACGGTAGGAAACACCCAGGCTCAGCAGACCGTTGTCCGGACGAGTACCGATGGTGTGTGCGTCACCGATGTTGTTGGTCCACTGGTATTCCAGGCGGGTAGCGATTTCAGGAGTGATCGCGTACTCAACACCACCTGCGAATACCGGAGAAACGCCGGTGTCGTGGTCTTTAAAGGATGCGCCACCAGGTACGTTAGCCTTGGTGTCTGCACGCCATACCATACCACCCAGACGAGTGTAGATGTCCAGATCGTCAGTGATTGGGTAACCCAGTTTAGCGGTCAGCTGAACGCCCTGAGCTTTGTATGCGCCATTGATGTTGTCGCCTTTGTACGGCATACGACCTAACCAGTCGTAACCCATTTCAAAGCCAACATACGGGTTAACCTGGTAACCACCAAAAGCACCTGCACCCAGTTGGTTTTCGTGGGTCGGACCATTGTTAGGAATGAAACCAGTGTCATGGTACTGGGACCAGCCCAGTTTAGCACCAGTGTACCAGGTGTTATCTTTCGGAGCGGCCTGCGCTACGGTAGCGAAACCAGCCAGTGCCACTGCAATCGCGATAGCTGTCTTTTTCATTTTTTGCGCCTCGTTATCATCCAAAATACGCCATGAATATCTCCAACGAGATAACACGGTTAAATCCTTCACCGGGGATCTGCTCAATATTAACTCTACCGATATCTTCGGCTTATGCCGAGCACCCCTGGCGATGTAAAGTCTACAACGTAGTTGAAAACTTACAAGTGTGAACTCCGTCAGGCATATGAAAAAAAAGATTTGTATAAGGCGCGTTTAACCTTTTTTGTTAACGACACTTTACAGCATAAAATCGCGGAAACCGCTTCAGACAAGCCTCCGCAGGGAAAGTTAGCCATGAGTGAAATCGTCAGGCGGGCGATAAAAAAAGTTCCAGGATTAATCCTAAATTTACTTAATGATACAAATTAGAGTGAATCTTTACCCCGGAAAGTTGTCTCGTGGCGTGAGAGGATGTGCTCACTGGACGCATAATAAACCCCATTGCGTTACCTTCATTAGCGGCATCCACAAGCTCTGTATGTTCTTCTTCTGTCAGATCATCTGTTAACCAACCGATCACCACGCTGTAATTTCCCGTGCGTAAAGCGCGAACCATTGATTCCACTGTATGGCAAGGGGAAAGCTGGTTTATCTGCATCACTTTCGTTAAAGGTAGTCCAGCAGCCTGAACCCATTCACGACTCAGTTTTTGTTTTGGTGTTAACCATAGTTGCCAACGTGATTGCTGGCCGAGTTGCTGCAACAATGGCAAAAGCAGCAGTTGCGTCATCATGGGCTGATCTTCGCGATAGACAACTTCACTAATTAGCCCGGCTGTTGTGTTTTCCGTGGAGACACGCGCAATTTTGCTTGCTGCGGATGAGAACAACGAAGAACGATGTGCATAGCCTGAAGTGTACATAATCAATCCAGCCCTGTGAGTTACTGTATGAATATACAGTACATCCGGTGGCGACAAAGATCAACCCTAATTTCGGAAAGAGCCTCGCAAATTTTGTCGTTGGTGACCTGAAAACTTAAATTAATCTTGCCCCTTGATAATAAGTTGCCTATTTTCGTATTTAACGGATCCGTTAATGTGAATCATTCTTTTATATTATGATTTTAAAAGGAATTTTATGAAAAGCCTCTCTTATAAGCGGATCTATAAGTCACAAGAATACCTGGCTACGCTGGGCACCATTGAATACCGATCATTGTTTGGTAGTTACAGTCTGACCGTTGATGACACGGTATTTGCAATGGTTTCTGATGGCGAGTTGTATCTTCGGGCTTGTGAACAAAGTGCACAATACTGTGTAAAACATCCGCCAGTATGGCTGACATATAAAAAGTGTGGGCGGTTTGTTACCCTCAATTACTACCGGGTCGATGAAAGCCTATGGCGAAATCAACAAAAGCTGGTGCGCCTGTCGAAATATTCTCTGGACGCTGCGCTTAAAGAGAAAAGTACGCGCAATATCCGGCAACGGCTGAAAGATTTACCCAATATGTCTTACCATCTTGAGGCTATTCTTGGGGAAGTGGGGATTAAGGATGTACGGGCGTTACGTATTCTTGGGGCGAAAATGTGTTGGTTGCGACTGCGGCAACAGAACAGTCTGGTGACAGAAAAAATCTTATTTATGCTTGAAGGCGCAATTCTCGGTATTCATGAAGCTGCGCTCCCGGTGGCACGCCGCCAGGAGCTTGCAGAATGGGCAGATTCAATTACGCCGAAACAGGAGTTTCCTGCGGAACTTGAGTAATTCTGCGCTGCAGACGACCAATTTCTGGTAGTAATGCAATCAATAATCCGACTTGCTGTACAACCAGAGGTTCTTTGCTGTCTGCCCGTGGTTCAAGTTGCTGCATCTGTTGTTTCAGGTCAGCTAATGCCTGATTGACGCGTTCTTCATCGGCTGGTTGATGATGTAGCGCGTCATCCACATAGCAAACTGCGTCATCAAGAAACGCCAGAATTTCAGGGTTAGTTAACTGCTCACGGTGTGCACCGAGGGCAGAAATGTAACTGGTAAACGTATGGTTAAGGCACAGTAACCGGAACGCGTCCTCGCGAATTTGCGGTGTGACATTCGGTTCGCTGGACATATTCGACACCACCGACGCCAGCTCTGCATCACGATTGTGTGCATCGCGACGAGCAATACGATATGCCAGACGGTTATCGCGCCCCTGGTGGTATTGTTCGAGAATAGCATCGAGATAACGGCAGTTAGCATCGGTTGCGCGCTCAAGCATTCGGGGCAGATTACGAAACCGCCAGTCTGGCCAGATGTAACTTACCGCTGCCCATGCAATGGCACATCCGATTAGCGTATCGATTACGCGAGGCAATGCCACTTCAAAACCTTCACCCAGCAAGTTAAAGCACAGTAGCACCAGAAGCGTAATGAACATCGTTGCATGAGCGTATTGCACGTTACGGAAGGCAAAAAAGAGAACACCGGTAATGACCAGCAGCACCAGTTGCCCTTCCAGTGACGGCACAAACCACAGCACAGGAATGCCAATCGCAATACCCACCAGCGTACCAATAATCCTTAACTTCAGGCGGTGGCGCGTGGCGTTATAGTTTGGCTGGCAGACAAACAAACTTGTCAGCAAGATCCAATACCCGTGATGCATCCCGGTTATCTGAATGATGGCGTAGCCGAAGCACAAGACAAGTGACATTCTTACCGCATGACGGAAGAGGGCGGATTCCGGCGTGAAGTGACGGCTAAGACGCAGCCAGATATCGCTCAACCCGTGCGGGCTGTCATCTGCGAGTTCATTTTCGTCATTATTATGGGGCAGCGCCTGAGCCTGTTCTGATTCAATTGTTGCCAGTTGGGCATCAATGGCACGTAAATTGTTCAGCAAAAATCCCAGTGTTTTGAGTAAATCGGCGGGGGCGCCGTTATCGCGCATTCGCTCCAGCGCAGCATCAATATGCGTAAAAGCGCGATCAAAATGTGGATCGTGTTGATAAGGCTGACGCAGCAAAATACAGCGTGACAGTTGCTGGCAGGCCTGTCCCTGCATTGACATCAGTCGCTGGAAACGGAACAGCACGTCACTGTGGCGAAAATGTTCCCGCAACGTTTGATACTGAATATGGGAAGAGCTGGCACGCTCGTGGATATCCTGCGCCACAAAGTAGTAATGCAATGTGCGACGTGTTCCCCGCTGACCACGATCGCCGCGTAAACGAGTCAGCAACGAGAGTTTCGTCTGATTCAGTGTCGCCATCAGTTGCCCGTTGGCGAGAGCCAAATCGTACAGCGGTGCCTGGCTTTCATCCTCTATATCGGGATCGAACATGCGTGATTTCAGTTCCAGATAACGCGCCAGTTGTTCATAGCAACGCGCCAGATTGTCCTGCAATGGGCGGACAGGGAACAGTAGGTGACCGATAAGCGTCAGGACGTTGTACCAGACGGCACCGGCAAGCAGATACATCGGCTGCTGATACCAGTGCTCATACAGAGACGTTCCCAACATGGTGTAGATAGCGATCAGCAACGCGCCAAAAGCGATTGTTGCATAGCGTTGACCCAGGCCGCCGAGCAAAATGAAACCGCTGGTGGAGAGCGTTAAGCCAATGGCAAACAGCCAGGGCCAGGGAAACAGCAATTCTACTGAGGCCGAGGCGATAAAAAAGCAGAATAGCGTAATGATAAGGTTACGCAGACGCCCAGCCAGTCGGTCGTCGAGATCGGTCAGCGCCGCTGCCACCATCCCCAGGGTCAGCGGAATCGTCAGTTTTACATCACCCAACCACCACGGAAATGCAGTAGTACCACAAAGCGCAATAAAAATACGCGCGTAATACAGCCAGGCGCTGTTCCAGGTATAGCGTTTGAGCAAAGGACTTAGCATAAAAGCCATAATGTTAGATTATTCAAAACGACGTCGCGCATTGGCTTCACGTGCAGCACGAGCTGTTTCCACAGAAACCACGCGGCGACCGACCGGCCACAGTGCAATAGCGGCAATTTTAAAGTTTGCAATGCCAACCGGAATGCCAATGATGGAAATGCATTGTGCGATACCTGTCGCAATGTGCATCAGGCATAACCACCAGCCAAAGAAAATCAGCCAGAAAATATTCAGTACCGTACCGCCAGTATTCAGCAGCACATTTTTACCTGCCGGATTCAGTTCATCGACATGAATGGCCTCATTGCCATAAGGCACCAGAGACAGTTTGGTGATCTCCCAGCAGGATCGTGTCAGCGGTAAGGTAAAAATCAGCACAATACTGACCAGGGTCGCCAACAGCCAGCCCAGAGTGGTGGCAAATCCGCCAAGCACAAAGTTCAGAATGTTCAAAACGGTACGCATAAAACCTCGCTTTACTGTGGTTTTCAGTAATGGGCGGCAATTGTAACGTTTTTTTGGGCTGGAGCACGTTTTCTCTGACGGTTACACTGATAAGAAATAACATCGTGTGGATCTACAGAGTCATGGAACTGAAAGCGACAACTCTTGGCAAACGTCTGGCACAGCACCCTTATGATCGGGCGGTGATCCTCAATGCCGGGATAAAAGTCTCCGGCGATCGTCACGAATATCTCATTCCTTTCAATCAATTACTGGCGATTAACTGTAAACGCGGTCTGGTATGGGGTGAGCTGGAATTTGTACTGTCTGATGAAAAAGTCGTGCGTCTGCACGGCACCGAATGGGGTGAGACGCAGCGTTTTCACCGTCATCTTGATGCTCACTGGCGGCGCTGGAGCGAAGAGATGAGCGAAATTGCGGCTGGTGTATTACAGCAGCAATTGGATCTTATTGCCGCGCGCACCAACGATAATAAATGGCTGACGCGGGAGCAAACTTCTGGCGTGCAGCAACAAATCCGCCAGGCTTTGTCGGCGTTGCCGTTGCCGGTCAATCGACTGGAAGAATTCGATAACTGCCGTGAGGCGTGGCGCAAATGTCAGGCCTGGTTGAAAGATATTGAAGGCGCTCGGTTGCAGCATAATCAGGCGTATACCGAAGCCATGCTTAACGAGTATGCGGATTTTTTCCGTCAGGTTGAATCTTCACCACTTAATCCGGCACAGGCTCGGGCAGTCGTTAATGGCGAACATTCCCTGTTAGTGCTGGCAGGCGCAGGAAGCGGTAAAACGTCGGTGCTGGTAGCGCGTGCAGGCTGGTTGCTGGCGCGAGGTGAAGCGTCCCCTGAGCAAATTTTATTGCTGGCGTTTGGTCGCAAAGCCGCTGAAGAGATGGACGAGCGTATTCGCGAACGGCTACATACCGAAGACATTACCGCACGCACGTTTCATTCACTGGCGCTGCATATTATTCAGCAATGTAGCAAAAAAGTACCCACAGTCAGCAAACTGGAAAATGACACCGCTGCCCGGCATGAACTCTTTATTGCTGAGTGGCGCAAGCAATGCAGCGAGAAGAAAGCGCAGGCGAAGGGTTGGCGGCAATGGCTGACGGAAGAAATGCAGTGGTCAGTGCCAGAAGGTAACTTCTGGGATGATGAAAAATTACAGCGTCGTCTTGCCTCCCGCCTCGATCGCTGGGTAAGTCTGATGCGGATGCACGGTGGTGCACAGGCAGAAATGATTGCCAGCACGCCCGAAGAAATCCGTGATCTGTTCAGCAAACGAATCAAGTTAATGGCTCCGTTGCTGAAAGCCTGGAAAGGTGCGCTGAAAGCAGAAAACGCCGTCGATTTTTCTGGCCTTATTCATCAGGCGATTGCTCTCCTTGAGAAAGGTCGCTTTATCAGCTCGTGGAAACATATTCTGGTTGATGAGTTTCAGGATATCTCGCCGCAGCGCGCAGCGTTGTTAGCGGCATTGCGCAAGCAAAACAGTCAGACGACGTTGTTTGCCGTTGGCGATGACTGGCAGGCGATTTACCGCTTCAGTGGCGCACAAATGTCGCTCACCACGGCTTTCCATGAAAACTTTGGTGACGGCGATCGCTGTGATTTAGACACGACTTACCGTTTTAACAGCCGTATCGGTGAGGTGGCTAATCGGTTTATTCAGCAGAACCCGAGTCAGTTGAAAAAGCCGCTAAACAGTTTAATCGCTGGCGATAAAAAGGCCGTCACGTTATTGGATGAGAGCCAGCTTGATGCGTTGCTGGATAAGCTCTCTGGTTACGCTAAACCGGAAGAGCGCATCCTGGTTCTGGCGCGTTACCACCACATGAAGCCCGCCAGCCTGGAAAAAGCGGCAACGCGCTGGCCGAAGTTGCAAATCGATTTTATGACTATTCATGCCAGCAAAGGGCAACAGGCGGATTACGTGATTATTGTTGGCTTGCAGGAGGGGAGTGATGGCTTCCCGGCCGTGGCACGTGAGTCGATTATGGAAGAGGCGCTACTGCCGCCGGCTGAGGATTTCCCGGACGCCGAAGAACGACGGTTAATGTACGTTGCGTTGACCCGTGCACGACATCGGGTATGGGCGCTGTTCAACAAAAACAATCCTTCTCCCTTTGTGGAAATACTGAAAAATCTGGATGTGCCGGTGGTGAGAAAACCGTAAGAACAGGTGGCGTTTGCCACCTGTGCAATATTATTTCAGGCGATCCGCGAGATAACGCTGATAATCGGGGATCAGGATATCTACCGCGTCGTTGAAATGCGGCGACTGGATAATGAAATCAGCCGTTGCCACGTTGGTGGCGACCGGAATGTTCCACACCGTCGCCAGACGCAGCAACGCTTTCACGTCAGGATCGTGCGGCACGGCATTTAGTGGATCCCAGAAGAAAATCAGCACATCAATTTTCCCTTCCGAAATCAATGCGCCCACCTGCTGGTCACCGCCCATTGGGCCGCTCAACATGGCGTTAACATTCATACCGGTAGCGCGGGAAATTAAGTTACCCGTGGTGCCCGTTGCATAAAGTTCGTGCTGTTCCAGTAATGGTTGATGCCGTTCCACCCAGCTCATGAGCATTTGTTTGCAGTGATCGTGTGCCACCAGCGCAATATGTTTCCGCGCAGGTAAAGTGCGAGTCGTCAGTTCCATAATTTACATCCATAGTTAACTTTCCTACAGATTACTGTAAGCACTTATCGCTGCAAGATAAAGACCGAAAAAGCCTGCGCACAGGCACAAAAATCTCAGGAAGATGGTTGTTTTTCCGCCCATTGCAGGAAGTTATTGCGCGTTTGCGGATCTGCCAGTTTAAACCAATACTTCAGCCGTTGTTCAGTGAGCACCTGGGACTGTGGCGGAATAGCATCCAGTTCGGAAACACCAGAAAGCAGTGTACTGTCATCTGCCATCATGGTGGCAAATTGCGGTAGAGAAGCGCGTTTCGCGGATTTGTTATAACGCTCGACCTCGACTTCATAATCAATCGTTTTTGCGGTTGAAGTAATAGCCAGAATATCCAGCTTTACCGGAATCGGCGTCGCATCGCCATCTAACAATTCAAGACGCGGCGTTGTGTCGAAATGGTTGGCTTCCCGTTCATTCTCCAGGCGTGGCAGGCGAAAATTCACCTGGCTAATGAGCTGGGTATTAAAACTCACCACCAGCGGCGGGGAGATATAAAGCCGTTCTTCACTACTGGAAAGATGGATAGTTTTCTCGACGCGAAACACTAACTGATGTGGTCCATTATCCAGTTCAATGCTGTCCGCACCGCGCAGCAGAGAGCTGGAAACCTTCTTGCCGTCGAGTACCAGAAGATCAATATCGCTGGACAGCCGTAGCGTGGTGGCAAAAACAGATACCGGCAAACATAATGCAATCAAGGTGGTCAAAATGCCGGTTTTCATAGATAGCTCCTGTCTAATGACCGCCTGAATAATAATGTATCAAAATTTTTCTTTAATCATACTTACTAACATATAGACATGTTTTCCGCTTTTGCTCTCATTCATTCGTATTAGCTGCATGGTTGGTATGTTGGGATTGTCGTACACTTTGATAAATAGTCTGGAGGAAATGATGAAAGAGACCGATATTGCAGCCATTTTAACGTCCACTCATACCATTGCGCTGGTAGGGGCAAGTGATAAACCCGACCGTCCAAGTTATCGCGTGATGAAATACTTGCTTGATCAGGGCTATCACGTCATTCCGGTCTCACCTAAAGTCGCCGGTAAAACGCTGCTGGGTCAGCAGGGCTACGGCACGCTGGCAGAGGTTCCGGAAAAAGTCGATATGGTCGATGTTTTTCGTAATTCAGAAGCCGCGTGGGGCGTGGCGCAGGAAGCTATCGCCATTGGGGCAAAAACCTTATGGATGCAGCTGGGGGTGATTAATGAGCAAGCGGCGGTACTGGCGCGCGACGCCGGTTTACAGGTCGTTATGGATCGCTGTCCGGCAATTGAGATCCCTCGCCTGGGGCTGGCTAAATAAAAAATACCCGGAAGGTTTTTGCCTTCCGGGTATTTGTATGGGGATTAGTTACGCAGACGCGGCGCCTGGAGTTGTTTGCGGATGGTCTGCGCCAGCTCATCCATGGATGGCTGTTCAGGATGTTCATCCTGCAATTCGCTACTTAGCTGGGCTTCAGCCAGGTAGGTATGAACCGGTAGGCCGTTGTCATCCTCCATCACCACGTGATACCACGGAGCGGCGCGAAGCTCATCGTTCACCGCCAGCTCATCAGGCGACGGTTCAGAGAGCGAATAAACCGGGTCGATATCCACGACCACTCCGAGATAACCTAACAGGGAATGGCGGACCTGCTGGCCGATACCGAATTTGCTGGCAATCATAGTCACCTCCCGGGAAATCTTCACCTTTGATATAAGGGTAAAATTCCACATTTCAAGTTACATGACGCGACAGGCAAACCCTTTCAGATATAGCCCTTCCGGGTAGGTAGCGATCACCGGATGATCGGCTGCCTGACGGAACTGCTCTATAAATTGTATATCACGACCGGCATCAATTGCGGCATCCGCGATGATTTTCTGAAATAAATCGCTGGTCATCAGGCCTGAACAGGAGAACGTCAGTAGAACACCGCCCTCATTCAGCAACTGAATCGCCAGCATGTTGATGTCTTTATAGCCACGACATGCGCCCATCAACTGGCTTTTGTTCTCAACAAACTTCGGCGGGTCCATTACGATAACGTCAAATTTCTCCCCACGATCGCGATAAGTACGCAGCAATTTAAAGACGTCATCACGCACGAACTCTGCCTTGCTCAGATCCAGTTTGTTCAGCTCAACGTTTTGCCGTGCAATATCCAGTGCTTCCTGGGAGGTATCGACGCTGACAACCTGGCTGCAACCGCCCATTAATGCCGATACCGCGAAACCACCGGTATAGGAGAAACAGTTCAGTACGCGTTTATTTTCAACGTAGCGGCGGGTTGCCAGACGGCTGTCGCGTTGATCCAGGTAGTAGCCCGTTTTGTGTCCGTGTTGAATGTCCACCAGCAGTTTCATGCCGTGTTCTTCAATCGGCAGCAGGGCAGGTGGCAGTTCGCCAGTGACTGGCCCCTGGGTCAGCTCCATCCCTTCTTTTTTACGTACCGCGACGTCGCTGCGATCGTAAATCGCACATTCCGGATATAGCGTTTGCAGGGCGCTGATCAATGCCGCCCGCTGACATTCTGCGCCAGCACTCAGCAGTTGCAGCACCAGAAAATTACCGAAACGATCGATAGTTATACCCGGCAGGCCATCAGACTCACCGGCAATTAAACGATAGCTATCGAGGCCATCTTTTTGCGCCAGCCAGTCGCGCCACTTTTGCGCCTGTTGTAAGCGTCGGGTGAAAAAGGCAATGTCGATGGATTCCGAGGGATCGAAAGTCCAGACGCGAGCGCGGATTTGCGAAGCCGGCGAATAAGCGCCGCGTGCTAACCATTTTCCCTGATGATCAACAATATCGATGGTTTCACCGAGGCTGGCTTTACCTTCCATGCGGGCAACGGCCCCGGAAAAGACCCACGGATGGCGACGAAGTAATGATTTTTCGCGCCCTTTGGCTAACACTAAACGTACACTCATAATTTACTATTCTGTCGATGCAAAGAAATGGGCGCCATTGTCCGGAGTTTTCCATAGATTTGCAACGCAGCTATAAGGATAAGGAGAGCGGTGATGTCGAAAGTATGCATAATTGCCTGGGTCTATGGGCGAGTTCAGGGGGTAGGCTTTCGCTATACCACGCAGTATGAAGCGAAAAAACTGGGATTAACCGGCTATGCCAAAAACCTTGACGATGGCAGCGTGGAAGTGGTCGCGTGTGGTGAAGAAGGACAGGTGGAAAAATTAATGCAGTGGTTAAAGAGTGGCGGCCCGCGTTCTGCGCGTGTGGAACGGGTACTTAGCGAGCCGCATCATCCCTCGGGGGAATTAACTGATTTTCGTATCCGTTAAATACATTTTACCGGTTTTGGCAGGCCAGCAATTTTGGTGGCTTGCTTTGCCGGGCCTTTCGGGAACAGTCGGTATAAATAGCGGCTGTTACCTTTTTCTTCGCCAAACTTATTCGCCATCGCTTTTACCAGCATACGAATCGCTGGAGAAGTATTGAATTCCAGATAGAAATCACGCACAAAACGCACGACTTCCCAGTGTTCTGGCGACAGCGTAATTCCTTCGTTCTCTGCAATCACCACCGCCAGCGGTTCACTCCACTGGCTGCTTTCTTTGAGATAGCCTTCGGTATCCGTTTCTATCTCTTTACCTTCGAAGATCAGCATAATTTTTTACTACCTTAATCAGACTGGCGGCAGTGTAACAAAAAACAAAGCCCCGCATAAAGCGAGGCTCAGAAAGAGATAGTGGGCGAGATTAATCGCGGCTGGCGAAGCCCAGAATGCTCAACAGGCTAACGAAGATGTTGTACAGCGACACATACAGGCTAACCGTGGCACGAATGTAGTTCGTTTCACCGCCATGAATGATGTTGCTGGTTTCAAACAGAATCGCGCCAGAGGAGATCAGAATGAATACCGCACTGATTGCCAGATGCAGGGCAGGCAGCTGCAGGAAGATATTCGCTACCATTCCAATCAATACCACCACAATACCTGCCATCAGCATACCGCCGAGGAAAGACATGTCTTTGCGGGTAGTCAGCACATACGCAGAGCAGCAGAAGAACACTAATGCCGTGCCGCCCAGCGCCATAGCGATTACGTCGCCCATTCCGGCAGACAGGTAAGTGTTCAGAATTGGTCCGAGGATATAACCCAGAAAACCGGTAAAGGCGAACGCGGAGATAATCCCGGTCGGCTTATTCGCCGTTTTATAGGTCAGGAACATTAAACCATACATCCCCACCAGCGTCAGAATCAGACCCGGAGATGGCAGCATCAGAACTGTACTGGCCGTCGCGGTAATCGCCGAAAAGGCCAGCGTCAGGCTCAGCAGGAAATAGGTATTACGCAGCACCTTATGGGTGCTAAGTAGCGATGTACGGTCATGTGAAGAACTAACTATACGATCCATGGAGTCACTCTCTATGACAGGTGTAATTAATAAAGCAGCATAATGATATTGCCGAAAGCTACCCAGAGGTTTTACCCATCTTTACGCATTTGATCTGGAACAGGTTTAGCAAAGACAGAGTAAGCCATTGGGGATGACATAACGGCATGGCGATTTTGACAGGTAAAAGAAAAAGGGGTTAGCATTTAGCTAACCCCTTATCTTATTTGGCGGAAGCGCAGAGATTCGAACTCTGGAACCCTTTCGGGTCGCCGGTTTTCAAGACCGGTGCCTTCAACCGCTCGGCCACACTTCCGGAATGACGCGAACTATAAACATCCCGATGCGTCGTGTAAACCCCCAATGTGTTTGTTTGCCTGAAAAACAGACAAAATCGTGTTGATTGCGTGAAATAACAGCAATTTGCACATTCCATCGCCATAAAAATCGCTTCATAACCTTCCTGCGGCAAACCTTTAGGAAAATAAGGTTCATTTTTATCGCTAAAAGATAAATCCACACACTCTGTATTGTTTTGTGCAAAATTTTCACTACGCTTTATTAACAATACTTTCTGGCGACGTGCGCCAGTGCAGAAGGATGAGCTTTCGTTTTCTGTCTCTCTCGTGAAGCGATGGTTTGCCTTGCTCCAGGGACGTCGCTTGCCGACCAAAAGCGCCCGGCACTCCAGTCGGTGTCGCAAGGAGAAGAGACGTGCGATATGAATAACGAGGAAACCTTTTACCAGGCTATGCGACGTCAGGGGGTTACCCGGCGAAGTTTTCTTAAATATTGCAGTCTGGCTGCCACCTCGCTGGGATTAGGCGCGGGGATGGCACCAAAGATTGCCTGGGCACTGGAGAATAAACCCCGCATTCCAGTGGTGTGGATCCATGGTCTGGAATGCACCTGCTGTACCGAATCTTTTATCCGTTCAGCTCATCCGCTGGCGAAGGATGTCATTCTTTCCCTTATTTCTCTTGACTACGACGATACTCTGATGGCTGCCGCAGGCACTCAGGCAGAGGAAGTCTTTGAAGACATCATCACGCAATACAATGGCAAATATATCCTCGCAGTAGAAGGTAACCCGCCGCTGGGCGAGCAGGGGATGTTCTGTATCAGTAGCGGTCGACCGTTTATTGAGAAACTCAAACGTGCCGCCGCCGGAGCCAGTGCAATTATTGCCTGGGGCACCTGTGCGTCCTGGGGCTGTGTGCAAGCCGCGCGACCTAACCCGACGCAGGCAACATCCATCGACAAAGTTATTACCGACAAACCTATTATCAAAGTGCCTGGCTGCCCGCCGATCCCGGATGTCATGAGCGCCATCATTACTTATATGGTGACGTTCGATCGCCTGCCGGATGTCGACAGAATGGGGCGTCCGCTGATGTTCTATGGTCAGCGTATTCACGATAAATGCTATCGCCGCGCCCACTTCGATGCCGGAGAGTTCGTGCAGAGTTGGGATGATGACGCCGCGCGCAAAGGTTACTGCCTGTACAAAATGGGGTGCAAAGGGCCAACCACTTATAACGCCTGTTCCTCTACCCGCTGGAATGATGGCGTCTCCTTCCCGATTCAGTCTGGTCACGGCTGCCTGGGCTGTTCTGAAAATGGTTTCTGGGATCGCGGTTCGTTCTATAGCCGCGTGGTCGATATTCCGCAGATGGGAACGCACTCTACCGCCGATACCGTGGGCTTAACCGCGCTTGGTGTCGTGGCTGCGGCTGTTGGTGTACATGCAGTCGCCAGCGCCGTTGACCAGCGCAGACGTCATAACCAGCAACTTGCAGAAGCCGAACAACAGCCGGGCAACGAGGATAAACAGGCATGAGCACTCAGTACGAAACTCAGGGATATACCATCAATAATGCCGGACGTCGCCTGGTGGTCGATCCGATTACGCGCATCGAAGGTCATATGCGCTGCGAAGTGAATATTAACGATCAGAATGTGATCACCAATGCTGTTTCCTGCGGCACTATGTTTCGCGGGCTGGAGATCATCCTGCAAGGCCGCGATCCGCGTGATGCATGGGCGTTCGTTGAACGTATCTGCGGCGTCTGCACTGGCGTACACGCTCTGGCTTCAGTCTATGCAATTGAGGATGCCATCGGCATTAAAGTGCCGGACAACGCCAATATCATCCGTAATATTATGCTGGCGACCCTCTGGTGCCACGACCATCTGGTGCACTTCTATCAGCTCGCCGGGATGGACTGGATCGATGTGTTAGATGCGCTGAAAGCCGACCCACGGAAAACGTCAGAACTGGCGCAAAGCCTCTCCTCGTGGCCGAAATCGTCTCCTGGCTATTTCTTCGACGTACAAAACCGCCTGAAGAAATTTGTTGAAGGCGGGCAGTTGGGGATTTTCCGCAACGGCTACTGGGGGCACCCGCAGTACAAACTGCCGCCGGAAGCCAACCTGATGGGCTTTGCTCATTATCTGGAAGCCCTCGATTTCCAGCGGGAGATCGTCAAAATTCACGCCGTTTTTGGTGGTAAAAACCCACATCCGAACTGGATTGTCGGCGGGATGCCGTGCGCCATTAACATTGACGAAAGCGGCGCGGTTGGAGCGGTCAATATGGAACGCCTGAACCTGGTGCAGTCGATCATTACCCGCACGGCGGACTTCATTAATAACGTGATGATCCCCGACGCCTTAGCCATCGGTCAGTTCAACAAACCGTGGAGCGAAATCGGCACAGGTCTTTCTGATAAATGTGTCCTTAGCTACGGCGCATTCCCGGATATTGCCAACGACTTTGGCGAGAAAAGTCTGCTGATGCCTGGCGGTGCGGTGATCAACGGTGACTTCAAAAATGTGCTGCCAGTGGATTTGGTTGATCCGCAGCAGGTGCAGGAGTTTGTCGATCACGCCTGGTATCGTTATCCCAACGATCGGGTTGGGCGTCATCCTTTTGATGGTATTACCGACCCGTGGTACAACCCGGGCGATGTTAAAGGTAGCGACACCAACATTCAGCAGCTGAATGAACAGGAACGTTACTCGTGGATCAAAGCGCCACGCTGGCGCGGTCATGCGATGGAAGTGGGGCCGCTGGCGCGCACGTTAATCGCCTACCACAAAGGCGATGCTGCGACCGTTGAGTCGGTCGATCGCATGATGTCGGCGCTGAACCTGCCGCTTTCTGGCATCCAGTCAACGTTAGGCCGCATTCTGTGCCGCGCGCACGAAGCGCAGTGGGCCGCAGGTAAGTTGCAGTACTTCTTCGACAAGCTGATGACCAACCTGAAAAACGGCAATCTTGCCACTGCTTCCACTGAAAAATGGGAGCCTGCGACCTGGCCGAAAGAGTGCCGTGGCGTCGGCTTTACCGAAGCGCCGCGCGGGGCGTTAGGTCACTGGGCCGCCATTCGCGATGGCAAGATTGATCTCTACCAGTGCGTGGTGCCGACCACCTGGAACGCCAGCCCGCGCGATCCCAAAGGGCAGATTGGCGCATATGAAGCGGCGCTGATGAACACCAAAATGGCGATCCCCGAGCAACCGCTGGAGATCCTGCGTACTCTGCACAGCTTTGACCCGTGCCTCGCCTGTTCAACACACGTGCTGGGCGACGACGGTAGCGAGCTTATCTCCGTGCAGGTGCGTTAACAGCGAAGGAGAATCATCATGCAAGAGAAAAGCGACAACGTTGTCAGCCACTATGTCTTTGAAGCGCCAGTCCGTATCTGGCACTGGCTGACGGTGTTATGCATGGCGGTGTTGATGGTCACCGGTTACTTTATCGGTAAGCCGTTGCCTTCGGTCAGCGGCGAGGCGACGTATCTGTTCTATATGGGCTACATCAGGTTAATTCACTTCAGCGCCGGAATGATTTTTACCGTGATATTGCTGATGCGGATTTACTGGGCGTTCGTGGGTAATCGCTATTCACGCGAGCTTTTCATTGTGCCGGTATGGCGTAAAAGCTGGTGGCTGGGCGTGTGGTATGAAATCCGCTGGTATCTGTTTCTGGCAAAACGCCCGAGTGCCGACATCGGTCATAACCCCATCGCCCAGGCGGCGATGTTCGGCTATTTCTTGATGTCGGTCTTTATGATCGTCACCGGTTTTGCGCTGTTCAGCGAACACAGCCAGTATGCCATTTTCGCGCCGTTCCGTTATGTGGTGGAGTTTTTCTACTGGACGGGCGGCAACTCGCTGGACATTCACAGCTGGCATCGGCTGGGGATGTGGCTAATTGGCGCTTTTGTGATCGGTCATGTCTATATGGCGCTGCGTGAAGACATTATGTCCGACGACACGGTGATCTCCACGATGGTGAACGGCTACCGCAGCCACAAGTTTTTTAAAGTCAAAAGCAACAAGGAGCGTTCATGAGCGAGAAGCGCGTGGTGGTGATGGGGCTGGGCAACCTGCTGTGGGCCGATGAAGGTTTCGGCGTGCGGGTGGCGGAACGGCTATATGCCCATTATCACTGGCCCGAAAACGTGGAGATTGTCGATGGCGGCACTCAGGGGCTGAATTTGTTGGGCTACGTTGAAAGCGCCAGTCACTTGTTGATCCTCGATGCCATTGATTATGGGCTGGAGCCAGGAACGCTACGGACGTATGCCGGAGAGCGCATTCCGGCATACCTCAGCGCGAAGAAAATGAGTCTGCACCAGAACAGTTTTTCCGAAGTGCTGGCGCTGGCGGATATTCGAGGTCATTTGCCTGCACAAATCGCCCTGGTCGGGCTGCAACCGGCAATGCTCGACGACTACGGCGGTAGCCTGAGCGAGCTGGCGCGTGAACAACTGCCAGCAGCAGAACAGTTGGCGCTGGCGCAACTGGCTGAGTGGGGAATAGTGCCACATCTGGCAGAGGAATCACGCTGTCTCAACTATGACTGTCTGTCGATGGAAAATTATGAAGGCGTTCGCTTACGCCAGTACCGGATGACGCTGGAGGAGCAGGGATGATCAATGGCTCTCCTTTTAATGCGTTGTGGCAGCGTATGTTGGCGCGCGGCTGGACACCTGTCACAGAATCCAGCCTTGATGACTGGCTATCGCAGGCACCAGACGGCGTAGTGCTGTTAAGCAGCGATCCGAAACGCACGCCGGAGGTCAGCGATAATCCGGTAATGATTGGCGAATTACTGCACGAGTTTCCAGACTTTACATGGCAGGTGGCGATTGCTGACCTTGAGCAAAGCGAGGCCATCGGCGATCGTTTTGGTGTTTTTCGCTTTCCCGCCACACTGGTGTTTACCGGCGGTAGCTATCGCGGCGTGCTGAATGGTATTCACCCGTGGGCGGAGCTGATAAACCTGATGCATGGGCTTGTCGAACCGCAACAGGAGCGTGCCTCATGAGTGACACTTTTTTCCATTTACTGGGGCCAGGAACGCAACCTGACGACGACAGTTTCAGTATGAATCCGCTGCCGATCACCTGCCTGGTGAATGATGAATCGAGCATGGCGGCACTGGAACAGTGTGCACATAGCCCGCAGGTGATTGTGCTGTTAAACGAACTGCAACAACAGCTAAGTCAACGTATCCCCCCTTTGGGCGAGGTGCTGGCAGTCGATCTGTTCAATCTCAACGCTTACGATCGCCACTTTATCAATACGCTTCTCGGGGAAGGGGAAGTGTCAGTTCGCATCCAACATGTTGATGGCAGTGAAAGTGAAATTCAGGAGGCGATCTTCTGCGGATTATGGCGAGTGCGCAGACGTCGCGGCGAACAGTTGCTGGAGGACAAACTGGAGGTGGGCTGCGCGCCGCTGCCGTTGTGGCAGGCGGCAACGCAAAACGTCTTGCCGACAGATTCGCTGTTACCGCCGCCTGTTGATGGCCTGATGAACGGACTGCCGTTGGCTCATGAATTGCTGGCGCATGTGCGTAACCCTGACACGCAGCCGCACAGTATTAACCTGACGCAATTGCCCATCAGCGAGGCTGACCGACTTTTTCTCTCGCGCCTTTGCGGGGAGGGGAATATTCAGATTCGCACCATTGGCTATGGCGAGAGCTATATCAACGCCACCGGGTTACGCCATGTCTGGCATTTACGCTGCACGGACACCCTAAAAGGCCCGCTGCTTGAGAGTTATGAAATCTGCCCTATACCGGAAGTTGTGCTGGCAGCGCCGGAAGATTTGGCGGATTCTGCGCAGCGGTTGGGCGAGGTGTGCCAGTGGCTGGTGGAAAACGAGCAACAGTGAAAACGGCGGCAAATGTCGCTTTCAGTCTTATGAATATCGCAATCAGCGAATACAACTACCTACAAACTGTAAGGATAAAAAGGGAGATCTACTATTAAAGGGTTATTTCCCTCTCTTCGCCTACAGGAGTTCGCATGTGGGATGTTATTGACTTATCGCGCTGGCAGTTTGCACTGACCGCGCTGTACCACTTTTTATTCGTGCCCCTTACCCTGGGGCTGATTTTTTTGCTGGCTATCATGGAAACCATTTACGTGGTCACCGGCAAAACAGTCTACCGCGATATGACGCGTTTCTGGGGTAAGCTCTTCGGTATCAACTTCGCTCTCGGCGTGGCCACCGGTCTGACGATGGAGTTTCAGTTTGGTACTAACTGGTCATTCTATTCCAATTATGTGGGCGACATTTTTGGCGCACCGCTGGCGATGGAAGCATTAATGGCCTTCTTCCTCGAATCCACCTTTGTCGGTCTGTTCTTCTTCGGCTGGCAACGGCTGAATAAATACCAGCATCTGCTGGTTACCTGGCTGGTGGCATTCGGTTCCAATATCTCCGCATTGTGGATTTTGAATGCCAACGGCTGGATGCAGTTCCCGACCGGCGCGCATTTCGATATCGACACCCTGCGTATGGAGATGACCAGTTTCAGCGATCTGGTTTTTAACCCTGTCAGCCAGGTGAAATTTGTCCATACGGTGATGGCGGGTTATGTGACCGGGGCAATGTTCATTATGGCGATCAGTGCCTGGTATTTACTGCGCGGACGGGAGCGTGATGTCGCGCTACGTTCGTTTGCCATCGGCTCGGTCTTTGGCACACTGGCGATAATCGGCGCGCTGCAACTTGGAGACAGTTCTGCTTATGAAGTCGCACGCGTTCAGCCGGTAAAACTGGCAGCAATGGAAGGGGAGTGGCAAACCGAACCCGCACCTGCACCGTTCCATGTGGTTGCCTGGCCGGAACAGGATCAAGAACGTAATGCCTTTGCCATCAAAATTCCCGCACTGTTAGGGATCCTCGCCACTCACTCATTAGATAAGCCCGTTCCGGGGCTGAAAAATTTGATGGCTGAAACCTATCCACGCTTGCAACGCGGACGTATGGCCTGGCTGCTGATGCAGGAGATCTCTCAGGGTAACCGTGAGCCACATGTTCTGCAGGCGTTTCGTAATCTGGAAAGCGATCTCGGTTACGGCATGTTGCTCTCCCGCTATGCGCCGGATATGAATCATGTCACACCTGCGCAGTATCAGGCGGCGATGCGTGGCGCTATTCCACAGGTTGCGCCGGTGTTCTGGAGTTTCCGCATCATGGTGGGCTGCGGTTCGCTGCTGTTACTGGTAATGCTGATTGCGCTCGTTCAGACGCTGCGCGGCAAAATCGACCAGCATCGTTGGGTACTGAAAATGGCGCTCTGGAGTTTGCCGCTGCCGTGGATTGCCATTGAAGCCGGGTGGTTTATGACCGAGTTTGGTCGTCAGCCGTGGGCGATTCAGGACATTTTACCGACATACTCTGCGCACTCCGCATTAACCACGGGCCAACTGGCTTTCTCACTAATCATGATCGTAGGGCTTTATACCCTGTTCTTAATCGCCGAAGTCTACCTGATGCAGAAATATGCCCGTCTGGGGCCGAGCGCGATGCAGAGTGAACAACCGACGCAGCAACAGGGGTAAAGGAGAGAATCATGTTTGATTATGAAACATTGCGCTTCATCTGGTGGCTGCTGATTGGCGTCATCCTCGTGGTCTTTATGATCTCCGATGGATTTGACATGGGGATTGGCTGTCTGCTGCCGCTGGTGGCGCGTGATGATGATGAACGTCGGGTATTGATTAACAGCGTAGGTGCGCACTGGGAAGGCAACCAGGTCTGGTTGATTCTTGCGGGCGGGGCATTATTTGCCGCCTGGCCCAGAGTCTATGCAGCGGCGTTTTCTGGCTTTTACGTGGCGATGATTCTGGTGCTGTGCTCGCTGTTCTTTCGCCCGCTGGCTTTTGATTATCGTGGAAAAATCGCCGATGCGCGCTGGCGTAAAATGTGGGATGCCGGTCTGGTCATCGGTAGTCTGGTGCCGCCGGTCGTCTTTGGTATCGCGTTCGGCAATTTGTTACTTGGCGTGCCGTTTGTCTTCACGCCGCAATTACGCGTGGAGTACCTCGGTTCTTTCTGGCAATTGCTGACACCGTTCCCATTACTGTGTGGTTTGCTCAGTCTGGGCATGGTGATTTTGCAAGGGGGCGTCTGGTTACAGCTAAAAACAGTCGGTGCTATTCACCTGCGTTCGCAGCTGGCGACCAAACGCGCTGCGCTGTTGGTCATGCTGTGCTTTTTGCTGGCGGGCTACTGGCTGTGGGTGGGTATTGATGGCTTCGTATTGCTTGCCCAGGATGTTAACGGCCCGTCCAATCCGTTAATGAAACTGGTTGCCGTACTGCCCGGTGCCTGGATGAATAATTTTGTTGAATCGCCGATATTGTGGATTTTCCCGCTGCTGGGGTTTTTCTGCCCGTTACTGACGGTGATGGCGATTTATCGTGGTCGCCCCGGTTGGGGATTTCTGCTGGCATCATTGATGCAATTTGGCGTTATCTTCACGGCAGGTATCACGCTGTTTCCGTTTGTCATGCCTTCGAGCATCAGTCCGATCTCCAGCCTGACGCTGTGGGACAGCACCTCCAGTCAGCTGACGTTGAGCATTATGTTAGTAATTGTGCTGATATTTTTGCCTATTGTGTTGCTCTACACTGTGTGGAGCTACTACAAAATGTGGGGGCGCATGACAACTGAAACTCTTCGCCGTCACGATAGTGAGCTGTACTAAGGAGGGATGATCAATGTGGTATTTATTGTGGTTCGTCGGAATTTTGTTGATGTGTTCACTCTCCACCGTGGTGTTGGTATGGCTGGAACAGCGTCTGAAAGGTTGATTTGACGCACAACGAACGTAGGCCTGATGAGACGCATCAGCGTCGCATCAGGCAATAATGCGAAACATGAAAAACGGAAACCTGGCGATGAAAGCGATTTTGATCCCCTTTTTTTCTCTTTTGCTTCCGTTAACACCGCTACCTGCATTTGCTCAGGGGGCGCCGGAACTGAAGCTGGAAAGTGTAGTGATTGTCAGCCGTCATGGTGTGCGAGCACCCACCAAATCTACGCAACTCATGCAGGACGTTACTCCAGACACCTGGCCTGGCTGGCCGGTGAAGCTGGGTTGGCTGACACCACGAGGCGGTGAGCTGATCTCTTATCTCGGACATTACCAACGCCAACGCCTGGTGGCTGACGGTTTACTGGCAAAAAATGGTTGCCCGAAAGCTGGGCAGGTCGAGATTATTGCCGATGTCGACGAGCGCACTCGTAAAACAGGTGAAGCCTTTGCTGCCGGGCTGGCTCCCGATTGTGCAATAACCGTACATACTCAGTCAGACACTTCCCGTCCCGATCCGTTATTTAATCCCCTGAAAACCGGTGTTTGCCAATTGGATAAAGTGAACGTGACTGAGGCCATTCTCAGCAGGGCAGGCGGCTCTCTCGTTGATTTTACCGATCATCGGCAAACGGCATTTCACGAACTGGAGCGGGTACTCAATTTTCCGCAATCAAGTCTGTGCCTCAAACGAGAGAAACAAGACGAAAGCTGTTCGTTCACGCAGGCATTACCCTCTGAACTCAAGGTGAGTGCTGATAACGTCTCATTAACAGGTGCGGTAAGCCTCGCATCCATGCTGACGGAGATCTTTCTCCTGCAACAAGCACAGGGAATGCCGGAGCCTGGCTGGGGACGAATCACTGATTCACATCAGTGGAACACCTTATTAAGTCTGCATAATGCGCAGTTTTATTTGCTGCAACGTACCCCTGACGTGGCTCGTAGCCGTGCCACACCGTTGTTGGATTTAGTTCTGACGGCGCTGACGCCAAACAACCCGCAAAAATCGATCTATGGAATTACGCTACCGACTTCACTGTTGTTTATTGCCGGGCACGATACCAACCTGGCGAATCTCGGTGGCGCAATGAAGCTTAACTGGACGCTGCCGGGTCAACCGGATAACACCCCGCCGGGTGGTGAACTGGTATTTGAACGCTGGCGGCGGCTAAGTGATAACAGTCAATGGATTCAGGTTTCGCTGGTATTCCAGACCTTGCAGCAGATGCGTGATAAAACGCCGCTATCGCTAAAAACGCCGCCTGGAGAGGTAAAACTGACACTGGCAGAATGTGAGGAGAGAAACGCGCAGGGCATGTGTTCACTGGCGGATTTTACGCAAATAGTGAATGAAGCGCGCATTCCGGCATGTAGTTTACATCAGGATAAATAAACATTTGCCGCTGTTGGTCCACGCAGGCCATTAATGCGGCAAAATTCTACGCGTAATCCTGGGATGAGCACTTCTGCGTCGCGGGGACTGAATGCGGAAATATGAACCTGGACTTCTTTACGACCGTCGGAGGGGATGATGAATCCTTTGCCGCTTTTGCGATCAAAGGTTTTGACAATTCCTGTCATTTTACGGGACAAACAAATTCCTTACTAAAAATACTGCGCTGCACTATACGGTGTTAATAAAATAAAGCCAGTGATATTTAAGACCGCCGGACGGCTAAAATAAAATTTGCTTAATCATATTTATCATGCGTTAATAGCTGCGTCGGTTTGAAAGACAGACAGCATACAAAGTAGTTTACTAAAGCAGTTCTCATTATCAGGCATTATCCCCTTCTTTTGAGTCTCTCTCCTGAACACTAAGTAGTTTCTGTAATAAAGCCCTGTTTGCCGAAAGGCCCAAAATGAAGGAAGTAAAATATGTCTAATAAAATGACTGGATTAGTAAAATGGTTTAACGCAGATAAAGGTTTTGGCTTTATCACTCCTGATGATGGCAGCAAGGACGTTTTCGTTCATTTCACCGCCATCCAGAGCAATGAATTCCGCACTCTGAATGAAAATCAGAAAGTCGAATTTTCTATTGAGCAGGGGCAGCGTGGTCCCTCGGCAGCGAACGTTGTTACGCTCTAAGGTTGCCGTTATTACTCAACATCTCCATTTCCGCTGTCCATGTTGTCATGGTTCACAGTACCGCACATCGGCATTCGATGTGACGGAGCGAAACCCTTTGGGCGCTAAGTGTATTTTCTGTAAATCGACGATGATCACCTTTGATAACGTTGCCTTGCAAATACGCACTGACCATGCGCCGCTGGATTTCACAAAATAATATCAGGCTCCCTCGCGGAGCCTTTTTTATATCTTCTGTTTGCACTTATCCCTGTACGCATATTGAGCGATAACCTACTGATTATTGAATCTTTCATGCAGATGGCTTATAACATTTCTAACCTGACCAGGGGATCGGAACCAACACCTTGCTGGCGTGTTGCTGTCTTTTAAGACCAGAAGAGGTTAACAGTGAATATTGAAGAGCTAAAAAAACAAGCCGAAACGGAAATCTCCGAGTTTATTGCGCAAAAAATCGCCGAGTTGAATAAGAACACAGGGAAAGAAGTCTCTGAAATTCGCTTTACTGCGCGGGAGAAAATGACCGGGCTTGAAGGTTATGACGTCAAAATCAAAATAATGTGATTTTGTGAACATCACCCCGCACGAGGTGATGTTCCGCTTGTTGCTATTTTAATGACCAATCATTGGTGCTTGCGGAATTAAGCGTCGATACAATTCTTCTGGCACCGGGCTTTGCCATACGCCCGCATACATCGCATAACCAATCACCGCAAACATAATCCCCAGAACCAGTAGCGTCATTAACCAGCCAGACAACGCAAAGGCCTTTTTATTTGCCGCAGGTTTTTGCAGCGAAAAAGTTAATGTTGAAGCGACCGGACATGACTCGACGCAGGTCATACAGCCGGTACATTCCACCGTTCTAACCTGGATTAATTTATCGACAGGTATCCGTGACGGACAATTATTTGCGCATTTGCCGCAGTCGATACAACTTTCGGCATTGCGACGAATCTTAAACGGCGAAAATAATGAAACCAGTCCCATCAGCGCACCATACGGGCAGAGATAACGACACCAGGCATGGCGAATAAACACGCTGGCAATCAGTAAAACGATCACGCTGATTAACGTCGCTGTTCCCATATGGCGAAAGAAATCGAGCATTTTAACGTCCATCACCACGCTGTAGGGCGATAGCATAAAATAGTGAATCGCCTGAGCGGGCATCAATAACGCGATATAGAGAAAAAAACTCAACAGCAAATATTTCACTGCGCGCAGAGGAATATCCAGCCAGCGGGGAAGGGCAAATTGCCGACCAAACAGTTTTTTCCCGAGATCGCCGATTAATTCAGAAAGCGTACCAACCGGGCATAGCCATGAACAAAAGGCTTTTTTCAGCAACAGACTGATGATGATAAAAGCGACCAGCAACAGCATCGCGGCGGCATGGACGGAAGGTAATTGACCTGTCTCAAGGCTGTATTTCAGATTCATCAGACCGGCAATCGGTAGCCAGCCTTCGATGCCTCCCGGCCTGGCGACAAATGCCGTATTACCTGCTGTTTCGTAATAGCGCACCCAGTACCAGAAGGTGACGGCAATATAAATATTGATTGCTAACAGTAATAATTGCGTCGCTTTACGCCAGGTCGTGGCATTGCGCCAGTCATTCCACGGTAATTTGCCGCCCGTCGTGCCTGGCCGCCGCTGCCAGCGGGTTCTTTTTTTCTCTGTCATGATTTTGCCAGTCCGTTAAGTTGCATACTAAATGCCACTATTCTAAATATTCTTAACTGGCTGATATTGATTCAAATCGCGTTCAGGTCTTTCTTATTCAACCACGCTTCCAGCCCCCGGCGTGCTGGTGGCGCTCAGCTCGCCGCCCCTCGCCTGGGCCAGACCGCTACTGATAGTCAGCCCCAGCCCGGTGCCGCCGCGTTTGCCCCTTACCTGAACAAATGGCTGGAAGATTTCAGTCAGTTTCGCGGGATCAATACCGCAGCCGCTGTCTTCCACTTCGACCAGCCATTGCTTGCCATCAGTGCGACTGCGCATCGCTGCATTGACGGTTCGTGACGACGCCCGTCTGGAACTCGCCGCTGACTTTTGCGGCCTGTTTCTGATGACTGACAAACAAGCGGCGCTGCCTTATGCATCGGCCTACAAACAGGACGAGCAAGAGATTAAACGTTTGTTAGTTGAGGCGGGGATGGAAACCAGTGGCAATTTCAACGAACCGTCAGATCATCTGGCGATCTATCTGGAGTTGTTAAGTCATCTGCATTTTTCACTGGGAGAGGGGACTGTTCCTGCGCGAAGAATCGACAGTTTGCGGCAAAAAACGCTAACGGCACTGTGGCAATGGTTACCTGAGTTTGCTGCGCGTTGCCGTCAGTATGATAGCTTTGGTTTTTACGCAGCACTAAGCCAGTTGTTGCTTGCGATAACCAATAGAGATAATGCCGATTTGTAAGCCTGATACGACGCGTTAAGCGTCGCATCAGGCAACAAACTCACGGATGAGCCACAAACCGGGAAAGCCGCTGGCGCAGCAGGCGGTTTTCCTGCCTCAGGTGCGCAATATCATCCATTAACGTCAGCGCCACCGCGATCCCCGGCCAGTCCAGCGCCAGCTCCTGACGCAGACGTACCGCGCGTTGCACCACAATGGCGGCATGGTCATCAAACACCCAGGTTGTTTCCTGGATCTCACGCGGTTCAACCACCCCCAAACCGACAATTTCATTCAACTCCTCTTCAGAGATGCCGGTATGCAGGCAAAATTCGGTAATGGTAAAAGTCACCGTAACATTAGCCATCATGCTTTCCCCCAATCTTTACGTGGATCAAAAGACGACTGGGCGTCTGCCAGTTGTTGCCACAGCGCGGTAGTGTTCTCATCCGGTTTCGGTGGCATGACGATTTTCAGCACTGCATACAGGTCGCCGGTCTGTTTTTTGCTCACCAGACCTTTGCCTTTAACGCGTAATCGTTGCCCGGCCTGACTGCCTGGCGGGATAGTCAGCAAAATGCTTTCTTTCAGTGTTGGTACAGTGACTTTTGCACCCAGTGCCGCTTCCCACGGGCTAACCGGCACCACAATTTCCAGATCCTGACCGACAATATCAAACAACGGATGCGGCGCAATATGAATCACCAGCCACAGGTCGCCATTTGGACCACCGTTTTCGCCCGGCGTCCCCTGGCCTTTCAGGCGGATGCGTTGACCATTGCCGACGCCCGCCGGGATCTTCACATTCAGCGTTTTGGGGATTTCCTGTTCGATCATGCCAAAGGCGTTATAAACCGGCAGGTTATAACTGATGGTACGTTTGTGCTCAGTAAGCGTTTCTTCAAGGAATACCGCCACTTCAATTTCAATATCGTGGCCGCGTGTGGCGGGGCGCTGGCGACTCTGGCGGGCATGTTGACCGAAAATTGACGAGAAGATATCGTCAAAATCTTCGGCGTTAAAACTCTGACCGTCGCCATGATGGAACTGGCGGTTAAATTGCGGATCGTTGCGATGCTGCCACATCTGATCATACTCAGCGCGACGTTGCTCATCACTCAATACTTCCCACGCTTCAGCGACCTCTTTGAAGCGGGCTTCGGCATCGGGTTCTTTACTGACATCGGGATGGTATTTACGGGCCAGTCGACGATAGGCGGTCTTGATTGTCTTGAGATCGTCCGTCGGTTTCACGCCCATGATGGCGTAATAATCCTTTAATTCCATAGCGTTATCTCGCGTAAATCAATACAGACAAAGGGAAACCCCTGACAAGGTATCAATGTTAAGTGTAGGGGAAATCAGAAAAAATCGTAGGCCAGAGACAACAACATAACTAAAAATGATATTTTCAGCCTGAATGTTGGCAGGTGAAAGAGGGGACGTTTAACCTTCAGGGATGCCCCATGACTATCTTGCCAGGGGGCAGAAAATGGGGACTTATCCCGCTTTTACCGCAGTGACCATCACTTCAACCAGAATCTCCGGGCGGGCCATCTCCGCTTGAACGGCAGCACGTGCCGGGCTATATCCTTCTGGCATCCAGCTAACCCATACGTCGTTGAACTCGGCAAAATCGCGGCTGATATCTTTTAACCATATCTGAGCGGACAAGAGATGAAATTTATCACTGCCAGCTTCAGCAAGTAATGCGTCGATTTTCTCCAGCACTTCGCGCGTTTGTTGCGCGATGGACGGAGTATTGCTCTTCGGTGTCTGACCGGAGAGAAAAACAAGATTGCCATATTCCACACTGGCAGCAAGACGCGGTTGTGGGTTATTACGTTTGATATTCAAGCTGATTGGCTCCATGTCAGTCCATCAAGTGAAATTGCAGGATCTTCGCCCGACAGCAGAGCGCCTAACACCACGGCACTACCCGCCGCCAGCGTAAAGCCCAGACTGCCCTGACCAAGATTCATCCATAGATTTTGATACTTCGTCCGTCCTAATAGTGGCGGACCCGCAGGGGTGGATGGACGCATACCCGTCCATAATTCGGCCTCATCAATACCTTGCAGTTGCGGAAAACTGGCAGCCACGATCTGTTTTAAGGCGCCAATGCGTTCAGGGCGCAGTTCAGTACCGTCATAGCCAATATCGACCATGGCGGCGATGCGCAACCGGTTACCGAGTCGGGCATAGACAATTTTATGACCATAGTCGGTGACACTGATTTGTGGTGCGATCCCCATTTTTTGTGGGAAGGGGAGCGTCAGACTGTAACCTTTCAGACCGCAGAGCGGTACGTGAGTCCCGGTTCCGGCAAGCAAATGCGTGCTGCCATTACCGGCGGCAACGACATAATCATCCGCAACCAGCGTTCCAGTGCGGGTGGTAATAGACTCAATGCGCTCACCTTTTTTGTTCAACTGCAAAACTTCGCAATCGGTCTGTAGCGAAAAATTCGCACTGGCATTAAGTTTGGCAAGTAATGCCTGACAGAACTTATAGCAATCCGCCGTTTCATCGCCGGGGGAGTAAATACCACCGCACAGGGAATGACCAATATGTTTTAGTGCTGGTTCAAGATGAACACACTCTTCGCGTGATAAAGCCTGTTGAAATTGCGGATCAATGCCTTTTGCTGCTTTGGCTAAATCTTGCTGGCGGCGATGAATAATCAGTTTTCCAGAACGGCACCAGTGAAAATCATCAAGATTATCCTCCAGCAGCCACTCTTCCATGACCTGACGACTTAACAGTGATAAGCGTAAAATATGGTCGCCATTGAGTTTATTTGTCCGGCTATTACAGGACATTAAAAACGCCAGCAACCAGCGCCACTGGCTAAATGACATGCGCAAACGCATATTCAGAGGGGAGTCACTTTTCCCCATCCACTTAAGCCCCTGCATCGGTACGCCTTTATCCGCCAGAGGAGCAACGTAGCGATAGCTGAGTTGCCCGCCATTAGCGAAACTGGTGGCGATACCTGCCTGACTGTTGCGTTCTAACAATTGCACCTGATGGCCCTGTTTTACCAGAACCCATGCTGTCGCCAGACCAATTACCCCGCCGCCAATAACTACAATGCGTTTTTTCATCACCTGAGATATCCACCGCTAATAAATGCGTTGGGGATATGTCAAAACATTTAGGCCTGAGGAGCAATTGACTTTTTATTTTCAGGGTATAACTCAAGGTTAATGGCTCGCAGTTGCTGACGTAATTGCTGACAGAGGAAATCGACAAATTTTTGTGTAATAGGACTAAGCGAAACATCGGCACGGCGTAGTAAGCAAAGATCAATTTTTATTGGTGGTTCGATGGGGTGAATTGTCTCTGCCGGGAGGTTATGACGGGCAGAGAAAATATCGGTAATACTGCATCCCATTCCTCGTTTTACAAATTCAGTCGCCAT
Source organism: Escherichia sp. 93.0816 (assembly GCF_013368855.2). Classification (NCBI taxonomy): domain Bacteria; kingdom Pseudomonadati; phylum Pseudomonadota; class Gammaproteobacteria; order Enterobacterales; family Enterobacteriaceae; genus Escherichia; species Escherichia sp. 93.0816. Next base: position 91,328 of record NZ_JABWNC020000001.1, read on the forward strand.
GTAATACGTCTGGACATTCAGGCGCGTCGTCAAAAAATCACGCCGTTTGGCTATTGCATCGGAAAGGGAATAGGGGCCGGGAGAAATCCAGCGTTGTTGGTCAATCTTGTCTATTTCTACCGCGCCCTGTCGATAGTCCCGGTCGATATAAACCAGCGGAACTTCGGCTATCAGCGTCGTCATAATCTCCCCCTGTTGAATCGGCTGTAGCGTCAGAGCCAGATCAATCTCGCGCAGATCAAGCTTTTTAACCAACGTTTCGGTGTGCTCTGTCGTCAGTGTCATTACCAGATTTGCATTCTGCTGGTAAAACGCGGTGACTATTTCTGGCACCAGACTTAACCCCAGACTTGGCAGGCATCCCAGGGCTATTTTGGCTCGCGGATCTCGCGTCAGGTTATCGGCCAGCAGTCGCAGGTTATCGAGTTCGTGATAAATCGACTGCGCTTTTTCAAAAAGTGTGATCGCTTCGCTGGTTGGAAGAAGCTTGCCACGAACTCGCTGAAAGAGCTGAAAACCGAGTTTTTGTTCAGCGTTTTTTAACGCTTTACTGGCGGCCGGCTGGGAAATATTCAGCGATTCCGCAGCCCGGGAAAGTGTCCCGCATGTCATCACGGCATAGAAGATTTCCAGGTGGCGCAGTTTCATTAAGAGTTAACCCAGAGTTATAGACGATAGATAAAAAGTCATTTCATGGTAACACCAAGTTAACATAAATTTAATCTGTAACGCCTGTTCTGGTAACAATGCGTTATTTGCCCACCTAAAGGGGTTAATTACGAACTCAGAATAATACCTGTAGTACCCGGACAAACCCTCAGTGCATTTTGCTAACAATAATAACGAGGGGGGATATTTTCTGAGCTGTCCAAATACATCGGCTGATATTGATGGTCGATTCGATGGGGTTAAGGAGTTATATGAGTGACTCAATGCTCGCTGGTGGTTCGCTAACCAGACAAAATATCACCAAAAAGAATGTCATTATTGGTTTACTGTTGGTTGTTTTTTTACTGACAGCGTTCTGGTGTCAGGGGCGTCCAGGTAATGAACTCGGACTGCTTGGTTTTACACCGCTGGTAGCGTTAGCGGCGCTCTCGTTGATAGGCGTCGATATTGTTCTGGCGGTTATTTCATCGATTATTATTGCGATGATCATGACCTCCACCGGCTTACCTGAAATGGGCACCATGCTGGCAAAATCGACGGGATCGTTTATCGCCACTGTAGGTCTGATCATTATGCTTGGTGCCGGTGTCGGGGAAGTTGCAACACGTACCGGAGCCGCCGTTGAACTGGTCAAATTTGTGGTACATCGTATCGGGCTTTCCAGCCAGACGCGGGTCAAATTTGGCATCGTTGTATCTTCCATTCTCATCTGTGGCGCGCTGGGCACTATGGCAGGCGGCAATGCCATTATTGTTGCGGTGATTATTCCTGTGGCGGCGGCAGTACGGCTGACGCCTCCCACGGTGGCTGCACTGATGATGACGGCAGGCTCAGTGGGATTGTTTACCGGGCCATTTACCCCCAGTACCGTGACGATTTTACAACTCGGCGGCCTGACTTATCCGCAATACCTGATGTACGTTGGATTACCAATGAGCGCCGTGACGTTATTCGCTGGCTGGATCATGGCCGGGCGAATTCAGAAGATGACGGAAGGAAAATTACACTACGAAGTGGATCTCTCTGAGAAAACTCAGGAAGAAGAGGAACCCGCCCGCGTTCGTCGTCGCAAGCTCAGCGCGCTGGCATTTGCCGCAACCATTATTGTTATGGCGGTTATCGGTGTAGTGATAAAAGCAGGTTTTAGTTTTGCCATTATCGTGATGTTACTGGTGGCTTTGATCACCGGACTGGTGGGAGGATTAAGCCCTGCCGGGATACTGCAGGCGCTGTATAAGGGGTGTGGCAGACTGGTGTGGATGTTTCTGCTCTACTGGCTGTATAACCCGATTCTGGAACTTATGGATAGCCTGCAGGCGTATCAGGGGTTGCTCGAATACACCCAACCTCTGTTAACCGGGATATCACCGGCATGGCTTTGCTTCTGTATTTTTGCTTTTAACATTATTGGTCATGTGCCAGGTGCCGCTGTTGCTCAGATGACCTTTACGCACAAAATATTTGGTCCGATGTTGATGGCTGCGGGAGTGCCGCCACAGGGGACAACGGCGGTATTGTTAGCCTCATCGCAAGTGGACTGGTTTGGGCCTTTCCCTTCATCGGATATGTTTGGTCAAATGGGGCTGGCACAATCAACTCACCTGAAATATATGCTTTATAACGGTTGGACCATTGTCATTGCCAATATCATTCTTTTTGCCGTGCTGTTTCAGATATTAGTTTAATGATACAAACCAGGCGATAGCGCAGCGACTGTCCGCTATCGCCTGGTGCTCTGCAAGTTTCCCGCCTCGTTATCTGCTAATTTGCGAACCTGTTCCCGGAAAAAAGTCATATTTCTGTCACACTCTTTAATCATTGATAACAAAAGAGGTGTGAGGAATGAAAAAAACGCTAATCGCCACAGCCGTGGCAGGGATGGCTTTGCTTTCTTCAAATGCTCAGGCACAGGCTGTACCGGAAGGCTATCAGCTACAGCAAGTGCTGATGATGAGTCGCCATAACTTACGTGCGCCGCTGGCAAATAATGGCAGTGTGCTTGAGCAGTCGACGCCGAATAAATGGCCGGAATGGGATGTTCCTGGCGGGCAGCTCACCACTAAAGGTGGCGTGCTGGAAGTGTATATGGGGCATTACATGCGTGAGTGGCTGGCAGAGCAGGGGATGGTAAAGTCGGGTGAATGCCCGCCGCCGGACACCGTTTATGCTTACGCAAACAGCCTGCAACGTACCGTCGCTACCGCGCAGTTCTTTATTACTGGTGCATTCCCTGGATGTGATATTCCTGTTCATCACCAGGAAAAAATGGGCACCATGGATCCAACCTTTAACCCGGTAATCACCGATGATTCCGCCGCATTCAGTGAGCAGGCGGTGGCGGCAATGGAGAAAGAGTTCAGCAAACTACAACTGATGGACAGCTATCAGCTACTGGAAAAAATCGTTAACTATAAAGACTCTCCAGCCTGTAAAGAGAAGCAGCAATGTTCGCTGGTGGATGGCAAAAATACTTTTAGTGCGAAGTATCAACAAGAGCCGGGCGTTTCTGGACCGTTGAAAGTCGGCAACTCGCTGGTGGATGCTTTCACTTTGCAATACTACGAAGGTTTCCCGATGGATCAGGTGGCGTGGGGGGAAATTAAATCTGACCAACAGTGGAAGGTGTTGTCGAAGCTGAAAAACGGCTACCAGGACAGCCTGTTTACCTCACCGGAAGTAGCGCGCAATGTTGCGAAACCGCTGGTCAGTTATATCGACAAAGCCCTGGTCACCGATCGCGCCAGCGCACCGAAAATCACTGTGTTGGTAGGGCATGACTCTAATATTGCCTCGCTGCTCACCGCGCTGGATTTTAAACCCTATCAGTTGCATGACCAGAACGAACGCACGCCAATTGGCGGCAAAATCGTTTTCCAGCGTTGGCATGACAGCAAAGCCAATCGTGATTTGATGAAAATCGAGTATGTATACCAGAGCGCGGAACAGTTGCGTAATGCCGACGCGTTAACGTTGCAGGCTCCGGCTCAGCGGGTGACGCTGGAATTAACCGGTTGCCCGATAGACGCTAATGGTTTTTGTCCGATGGATAAGTTTGATAGCGTGTTGAACGAGGCGGTGAAATAACAGAAAACTCCCCCGCCAGCTGCGGGGGAGTCACTGGTTAAACGTTTTTACGTTCGATGGTCTGTTCGCCCCAAAAAAGCGAATCTTTATCGGTTTTGGCAAAGGCTTTGACTAACACTTCATCGCTACCTTCTTCCCAAATTTTTTCCGCCATTTTCTCATCGTATCCGGCGACTTCAAAAATGGCCTCGGCTATTTCCGGCGACGTATTGCGCAGAGATGCCCATTCACCCACGTGATGAGCTTTCGCTTCTTGAGTTGGCATGTGTATCCTCCTGTTGAAGATTAGCCATTAAGTTTGACTGCCAGACCAGCAACATATTCCCCCTGGTAACGTGCGATAGACAACTCTTCCTGACTGGGCTGGCGCGAACCGTCACCGCCTGCAATGGTGGTCGCGCCATAAGGCGTTCCGCCGCGAACCTGCGAGACGTCAAATAACTCTTGTGCTGCGTAGCCAATAGGGACAATCACCATGCCGTGATGTGCAAGGGTCGTCCAGGTTGAAGTGATAGTCTGTTCCTGACCGCCGCCGGTGCCGGTCGAACTAAAGACGCTTGCCAGTTTGCCGTACAGAGCGCCGGAAGCCCACAGGCCGCCAGTCTGATCCAGGAAAGTACGCATCTGGCCTGACATATTGCCAAAACGGGTTGGTGTACCAAAAATAATCGCGTCGTAATCGGCCAGTTCTTGCGGGGTTGCAACGGGCGCAGTTTGCGTTTTACCGCCTGCTTTTTCGAATAATTGCGGCTGCATGGTTTCCGGTACACGCTTAACGACAACTTCTGCGCCATCGACTTTGCTTGCGCCTTCGGCGACAGCTCGTGCCATCGTTTCGATATGTCCGTACATGGAATAATAAAGCACCAGAACTTTAGCCATTTCTAACCACTCCTCGTGTTATCTCTATTCCGTAGCGATTCGCTACCACTCATTTAAAGATAAGACGTCCTATTCAGAGTGCAAATTTCACAACCACTTATTTGATTTATAACAATTTTCACAAGCATGTAATTTTGTCGCAAAATGATACATTTTTATCCCATAGTGTTTTTTTAATCATAAGAGCGGCTTATGGCTGATTACCGGAAATGATATCTATTCTCGCTAAGAAGCTGTTGCAGGATATTACCAAACGCAGGCTTACCCGCGTCAGTTCACTAAGCTTAGTCCCACGTAGCGAAAATATGGCACCCGCCATACGCCGCGTTAATCCTGGGCACTATGATGACGGAGGTCAGTAATGGCAAACCATCGAGGCGGTTCCGGCAATTTTGCAGAAGACCGCGAAAGAGCATCAGAAGCAGGTAAAAAAGGTGGACAGCACAGCGGGGGGAATTTCAAAAATGACCCGCAGCGCGCATCTGAAGCTGGAAAAAAAGGGGGCAAAAGCAGTCACGGCAAAAGCAACAACTAGCCGGGCTACTCCATGACGAATGCGTTTTGTCTGACGCACGTCATTACGCCACTGCCGCCGGTAATTCCGGCGGTTTTTCGTTCTGGTACTCTTCTTAATATCCTCGTGTTAATACCTTTCTCGCTCATTCCACCATTATTCATTTGTACCGTGAATATTGATGGTCGAGGCATCTTGCTGATTTTGCTATCCTGTTGCCAGTCTACAAGAGGGGTGAGCGCATGACACAAGGCGCAGTGAAAACAACGGGTAAACGTTCGCGCGCAGTGAGCGCGAAGAAAAAAGCGATTCTTGGTGCGGCGCTGGACACTTTTTCACAATTCGGTTTTCACGGCACAAGGCTGGAACAGATCGCAGAGTTGGCGGGCGTGTCAAAAACCAATCTGCTGTATTACTTTCCGTCAAAAGAGGCGCTGTATATTGCCGTGCTGCGGCAAATTCTCGATATCTGGCTGGCACCGTTAAAAGCGTTTCGTGAAGATTTTGCCCCGCTGGCGGCGATCAAAGAGTACATCCGTCTGAAGCTGGAAGTCTCACGCGATTATCCGCAGGCTTCGCGCCTGTTCTGTATGGAGATGCTGGCAGGCGCGCCGCTGTTAATGGATGAACTGACGGGCGATTTGAAGGCGTTAATTGATGAGAAATCGGCGCTGATTGCCGGTTGGGTCAAAAGCGGCAAACTCGCGCCGATTGACCCGCAGCATCTGATTTTTATGATTTGGGCTTCCACTCAACATTACGCCGATTTCGCCCCTCAGGTGGAGGCGGTGACAGGCGCGACGTTGCGCGATGAGGTATTTTTCAATCAAACGGTTGAGAACGTGCAGCGGATTATTATTGAAGGGATTCGACCACGTTAATGATGCCGGAGGAAGTTGCAACATCCTCCGGCAAGCTCTTTAACCGATCGTCATTAAACTGGCGTTACCGCCAGCGGCAGCGGTATTTACACTCAGCGAACGTTCGATATACAGCCGTTCCAGCAGGATATTGCTTTCGCCACGGGCAAAACCCTGCACCGAAACAATTGCGCCATCCCGCGCGGCAACCGCTTCACACAGTGCACGAAGCTGATCCGAATCACCGTGGAAGATCACCGCATCAAACGGTTGAGCGGTAATATTTTCCGCTTTCGCCAGTTGAATACGTTCGCTGACTGCCGATGGCAATGCCTTCACTAGCTGACGATGCAGCGCGTCATCCGTCCACAGCACCTGACTGCCAACGGCCAACACGGCGGCAAGCTGAGTTAATGCATCCTGTTCATCATCGGCAATACACAACACGCGCTCACGCGGCAGCAGTGTCCAGGTATTACGTTCACCCGTCGGTCCAGGCAGCAATTGCTGTGTTCCTGCCTGCGCCAGCTCACCATATTGCGCACATAACGTCTGCAATTCTGGACGATTTGCTGCCCATTCCCGCAGTGCATTTAGCGGCTGAGTCAATGCGGCTTTCAACTGCGCATCGACCGGATACTCTGCATCCTGACGCGCGAGCGTCACTGCCAGCGCACTTTCCGGGCGATTCGCCAGCAGACGGTAGAGATAGAGCGGACCGCCTGCTTTCGGCCCAGTACCGGACAACCCTTCGCCGCCGAACGGCTGCACACCCACCACTGCGCCCACCATATTACGGTTAACATACAGGTTACCAACATGGGCCGAGCCAGTGACCTGGGCAATGGTTTCATCAATACGCGTATGGACACCAAGTGTCAGACCATAACCGGAAGCGTTAATCTGCTCGATCAGCTCCGGCAATTGATTACGGTTGTAGCGCACCACATGCAGCACCGGACCAAAGACCTCTTTTTGCAATTCGGCAAAGTCATCCAGTTCGATCAGCGTCGGAGCAACAAAAGTGCCGCTTTGCCATTCACGGGCATCTTCGCTGTTTTCCCGCACCGCCTGGAACACCGGACGGCCTTTGCCGCGCATAGTCTGAATATGGCGCTCAATATTGGTTTTCGCTTCGCTATCAATTACCGGCCCGATATCGGTGGTCAGGCGACCCGGATTACCCATCCGGCACTCAGCCATTGCGCCGCGCAGCATTTTCAGCGTGTGGTCGGCAATTTCATCTTGCAGGCACAGCATACGCAGCGCCGAACAACGCTGACCTGCACTGTCGAACGCCGAGGCCAGTACATCTATGACTACTTGTTCAGTCAGAGCGGAGGAATCGACAATCATCGCGTTCATACCGCCGGTTTCAGCAATAAGCGGAATAGGACGACCCTGAGCGTCCAGGCGGCTGGCGATATTGCGTTGCAGTAACGTGGCGACTTCGGTTGAACCGGTAAACATCACCCCGCGCACGCGATCATCACCCGTCAGTTGTGCGCCCACGGTTTCACCCTGTCCTGGTAGCAACTGCACCACGCCCGGCGGTACACCGGCTTCCAGTAAAATAGAGATGCCTTGCGCGGCAATCAGCGGCGTTTGTTCTGCCGGTTTTGCCAGTACGCTGTTACCTGCCGCCAGTGCGGCGGCGATCTGCCCGGTGAAAATCGCCAGCGGGAAGTTCCACGGGCTAATACACACCACTGGCCCTAATGGACGATGAGTTTCGTTAGCGAAATCGTCCCGCACCTGTCCGGCGTAGTAGTGGAGAAAATCGACAGCTTCGCGCACTTCGGCGATGGCGTTACTGAAGGTTTTCCCGGCTTCACGCACCAGAATACCAATCAGTTGCTGCATCTGGCTTTCCATCAGCACGGCAGCTCGATGCAAAATCGCCGCGCGTTCAGCCGGAGGAGTGGCAAACCAGATTGGCGCATTATTAACCGCATTTTCCAGTGCCTGTTCCACTTCACGCGGCGAGGCTTCACGCACATAGCCCACAATATCTTTCGGTTCCGCAGGGTTAATAACGGGTGACATCTCACCTGCAGCTACCGGCTGTTCCAGCATTGGCAAGGCTTGCCATTTTTGCAGTGCGCTGTTGAGCAGGGCAGAGGAGAGCGATGCCAGACGGTGTTCGTTGGCAAGATCTAACCCCGCCGAGTTGTCGCGCCCCTGACCGTAAAGATCGCGCGGTAGCGGAATTTTCGGATGCGGTAATCCTGTTTGCCCTTCCTGTTGCGCCAATTTTTCTACAGCAGTGACCGGATCGGCAACCAGTTCATCCAGCGGCAAAGAGGTATCGGCAATACGGTTAACAAACGATGTGTTGGCACCGTTTTCCAGCAGGCGACGCACCAGATACGCCAGCAGCGTTTCATGCGTACCGACCGGCGCGTAAATACGACACGGGCGGTTAAGTTTGCCGTCGGCAACTTTCCCGGTGACCTGCTCATACAGTGGCTCGCCCATGCCGTGCAGGCACTGGAACTCGTACTGACCAGGATAATAGTTCTGCCCTGCCAGTTGATAAATCGCCGCCAGCGTATGGGCGTTGTGCGTCGCGAACTGCGGATAAATTAAATTCGGCACCGCCAGCAGCTTTTTAGCACAGGCGAGATAAGAAACGTCGGTATACACCTTGCGGGTATAAACCGGATAACCTTCAAGGCCGTCCATCTGCGCACGCTTGATTTCGCTGTCCCAGTACGCGCCTTTCACCAGGCGAATCATCAGACGGCGACGGCTGCGGGTAGCGAGATCAATCAGGTAATCAATTACCAGCGGGCAGCGTTTTTGATAAGCCTGAATAACAAAACCGATGCCGTTCCAGCCTGCCAGTTCAGGCTCGAAACAGAGTTTTTCCAGCAAATCGAGGGAGATCTCCAGACGATCGGCCTCTTCGGCGTCAATGTTGATACCAATATCGTACTGACGCGCCAGCAGGGTTAATGATTTCAGACGTGGGTAAAGCTCGTCCATTACCCGGTCATACTGGGCGCGGCTGTAACGCGGATGCAGCGCCGACAGCTTGATTGAAATGCCCGGCCCTTCATAGATGCCACGACCGTTGGATGCTTTACCAATGGCGTGAATCGCCTGCTGATAGGACACCATATACGCCTGCGCATCTGCGGCGGTCAGCGCGGCTTCGCCGAGCATATCGTAAGAGTAACGGAAACCTTTCTCTTCCAGCTTGCGGGCATTAGCTAACGCTTCCGCGATGGTCTCACCAGTGACAAACTGTTCGCCCATCAGGCGCATCGCCATATCTACACCTTTGCGGATCAGCGGTTCACCGCTCTTACCGATAATGCGATTTAGCGAACGGGAGAGGCTGGCTTCGTTATGGGTAGAAACCAGTTTGCCGGTAAACAGCAGCCCCCAGGTGGCGGCATTAACAAACAAAGACGGGCTACGACCAATGTGTGACTGCCAGTTACCATTGCTGATTTTGTCGCGAATTAACGCATCACGGGTGGCTTTGTCGGGAATACGCAACAACGCTTCCGCCAGACACATCAGCGCCACGCCTTCCTGCGATGACAGCGAAAACTCCTGCAATAATCCCTGAACCATGCCTGCGCGACCACTGGCGTTTTTTTGATTACGCAGTTTATCGGCCAGTTGATATGCCAGTTTGTGCGCCTGTTCCGCAATCGGCTGCGGCAGACGAGCTTGTTCCAGCAGCATAGAAACCGCTTCGGTTTCCGGGCGGCGATAGGCAGCGGTGATGGCAGCACGGGAAACTGACTGCGGCAAAATTTGCTCGGCAAAGTCGAGGAATGGCTGGTGTGGTTCCTCTGCCGGAGTCGGTGCTTCATCGCTCTCATTGGCAGCGCCAGAAAGCAGCGCAGGCAGCTCCGGCAGGGTATCGCTGTTCTCCAGTTGTTCAAGATAAGAAAAAATCGCCTGCTTAATTAACCAGTGTGGCGTGCGATCGATACGTGTCGCGGCTGACTTAATACGCTCACGCGTCGAGTCGTCCAGCTTAACCCCCATGGTGGTGGTTCCCATGCCATTACTCCTGTTGTTCTGAAAGGTGCAACTTAACGTTATTGTGAAATATCCATTATGTTGCAACTTTGTGCAACCATGTTAAATGTGACTTACGTAGCAAGCTTAAAAATGAATGAAATGTTAATAAAAGAAATCGATATGACAGGGAATAAAAAATTAACGCAGACTTTTTCTCTGCGGCAGTTAACATTTTTGAAAGGTGCAACCGCAAAAAATGTGAGGGAATGCAACCTGATGAAAAATAGTATCGCTGGGCACTAAAATTTAATGTAAATGATGTGTTAAATCGATTGTGAATAACCACCGCTTCCGGCAGGATACGGTCGCCCTGGTAAACATAAACTCTGTTACCCCGTTCCGGTGGCAGATATAACGGCAAGTTTCGACATTGCCGATAATAATTTTTTGGAGACTTTAGATGGCTATTAGCACACCGATGTTGGTGACATTTTGTGTCTATATCTTTGGCATGATATTGATTGGGTTTATCGCCTGGCGATCAACTAAAAACTTTGACGACTATATTCTGGGTGGTCGCAGCCTTGGGCCGTTTGTGACGGCGTTATCGGCGGGTGCGTCGGATATGAGCGGCTGGCTGTTAATGGGACTGCCAGGCGCAGTGTTTCTTTCCGGGATTTCCGAAAGCTGGATCGCTATTGGCCTGACATTAGGCGCATGGATTAACTGGAAACTGGTGGCCGGGCGGTTGCGTGTGCATACCGAATACAACAATAACGCCTTAACCCTGCCGGATTATTTCACCGGGCGCTTTGAAGATAAAAGCCGTATTTTGCGTATTATCTCCGCGCTGGTTATTTTGCTGTTCTTCACCATTTATTGCGCTTCGGGCATTGTGGCAGGCGCGCGTCTGTTTGAAAGCACCTTTGGCATGAGCTACGAAACGGCTCTGTGGGCAGGTGCAGCGGCGACCATCCTTTATACCTTTATTGGCGGCTTCCTCGCGGTGAGCTGGACCGATACCGTACAGGCCAGCCTGATGATTTTTGCCCTGATCCTGACGCCGGTTATTGTCATTATCAGCGTCGGTGGTTTTGGCGATTCGCTGGAAGTGATCAAACAAAAGAGCATTGAAAACGTTGATATGCTCAAAGGGTTGAACTTTGTCGCCATTATCTCGCTGATGGGCTGGGGGCTGGGTTACTTCGGGCAGCCGCATATTCTGGCGCGTTTTATGGCGGCGGATTCTCACCACAGCATCGTCCATGCGCGTCGTATCAGTATGACCTGGATGATCCTCTGCCTCGCTGGGGCGGTGGCTGTCGGCTTCTTTGGGATTGCTTACTTTAATGATCATCCTGCGGTAGCAGGTGCGGTAAACCAGAACGCTGAACGCGTGTTTATCGAACTGGCGCAAATTCTGTTTAACCCGTGGATTGCCGGGATCCTGCTGTCGGCGATTCTGGCTGCGGTGATGTCAACGTTAAGCTGTCAGTTGCTGGTATGTTCCAGTGCGATTACCGAAGATCTGTACAAAGCATTTCTGCGTAAACATGCCAGCCAGAAAGAACTGGTGTGGGTAGGGCGTGTTATGGTGCTGGTGGTGGCGCTGGTGGCCATTGCGTTGGCAGCGAACCCGGAAAACCGCGTGCTGGGGCTGGTGAGCTACGCGTGGGCAGGCTTTGGCGCGGCGTTTGGTCCGGTGGTGCTGTTCTCGGTGATGTGGTCACGCATGACGCGCAACGGCGCGCTGGCGGGGATGATCATCGGTGCGCTGACGGTTATCGTCTGGAAACAGTTCGGCTGGCTGGGTCTGTACGAAATTATTCCGGGCTTTATCTTCGGCAGCATTGGGATTGTGGTGTTTAGTTTGCTGGGTAAAGCGCCGTCAGCGGCGATGCAAAAACGCTTTGCCGAAGCAGATGCGCACTATCATTCGGCGCCGCCGTCACGGTTGCAGGAAGGTTAAGGGAAGGCGTTTTACCGAAAATTCCACGTCATAATGGGAAGCAGACAGAGGGCAATCAGTGATTGCCCTCTGTGTTTTCTCTCAAAATATTTTTACATTTCCTCATCATTATCACTACATTCCGCTTGTGTTTTTCTTCACCGTAATGATAATCGCTATCACTGCGATTTACTTTTCTTTGCATAGATTGACTCAGAAAAACGTTTAAGGGTGGGTGGCATGTTTGTTCCGTTTCTCATTATGTTGCGCGAAGGACTTGAAGCCGCGCTGATTGTCAGTTTGATTGCCAGCTATCTTAAGCGTACCCAGCGAGGCCGATGGATTGGTGTCATGTGGATTGGTGTGTTGCTTGCCGCTGCGTTGTGCCTGGGTTTGGGTATCTTCATTAATGAGACCACCGGCGAATTTCCGCAAAAAGAGCAGGAGCTGTTTGAAGGTATCGTGGCAGTGATCGCCGTGGTGATCCTCACCTGGATGGTTTTCTGGATGCGCAAGGTGTCGCGCAACGTCAAAGTGCAACTGGAGCAGGCGGTCGACAGCGCATTGCAGCGCGGGAATCATCACGGCTGGGCGCTGGTGATGATGGTCTTTTTTGCCGTTGCACGGGAAGGGCTGGAGTCGGTCTTTTTCCTGCTGGCGGCATTTCAACAAGATGTCGGGATTTGGCCGCCGCTGGGTGCAATGCTCGGTCTTGCTACTGCCGTGGTGCTTGGTTTCCTGCTCTACTGGGGCGGTATTCGCCTCAATCTTGGCGCATTTTTCAAATGGACCAGCCTGTTTATTCTCTTCGTCGCCGCAGGGCTGGCAGCAGGTGCCATTCGCGCATTTCATGAAGCCGGATTGTGGAACCACTTTCAGGAAATTGCCTTCGATATGAGCGCGGTGCTCTCAACTCACTCGCTGTTCGGCACGCTGATGGAAGGTATTTTTGGTTATCAGGAAGCGCCGAGCGTCAGCGAAGTCGCCGTCTGGTTTATTTATCTCATCCCGGCGCTGGTGGCGTTTGCTCTGCCGCCACGTGCAGGAACGACAGCGTCTCGCTCCGCGTAACAAATACGACGCAAACTCTTGCTTAGTTACAACATACTTTAAAGGGATAGTCTCGTCATGACCATTAACTTCCGCCGTAGCGCACTGCAATTAAGCGTGGCTGCGCTGTTCTCTTCTGCTTTTATGGCAAATGCCGCTGATGTTCCGCAGGTCAAAGTGACCGTGACGGATAAGCAGTGCGAACCAATGACTATTACGGTTAACGCCGGGAAAACGCAGTTTATCATTCAGAACCACAGTCAGAAGGCGCTGGAGTGGGAGATCCTCAAAGGCGTGATGGTGGTGGAAGAGCGGGAAAATATCGCCCCTGGTTTTAGCCAAAAAATGACGGCGAATTTACAGCCTGGTGAATACGATATGACCTGCGGTCTGCTGACTAACCCGAAAGGGAAGTTGATCGTCAAAGGCGAGGCGACGGCGGATGCGGCGCAAAGTGATGCACTGTTAAGCCTCGGCGGTGCAATTACCGCATATAAGACGTATGTCATGGCGGAAACTACGCAGCTGGTGACCGACACTAAAGCCTTTACCGACGCCATTAAAGCGGGCGATATCGAAAAAGCGAAAGCACTGTATGCGCCGACGCGCCAGCACTATGAGCGCATTGAACCGATCGCTGAACTGTTCTCCGATCTGGATGGCAGCATTGACGCCCGTGAGGATGATTACGAGCAAAAAGCCGCCGACCCAAAATTCACCGGTTTCCACCGTCTGGAAAAAGCCTTGTTTGGCGACAACACCACCAAAGGAATGGATCAGTACGCTGACCAGCTTTATACCGATGTGGTTGATTTGCAAAAGCGCATCAGTGAACTGGCTTTCCCACCTTCAAAAGTGGTCGGCGGAGCAGCGGGACTGATTGAGGAAGTGGCAGCCAGCAAAATCAGCGGTGAAGAAGATCGTTACAGCCACACCGATCTGTGGGACTTCCAGGCCAACGTTGAAGGCTCGCAGAAAATTGTCGATCTGCTGCGTCCACAATTGCAAAAAGCTAACCCGGAACTGCTGGCAAAAGTCGATACCAACTTCAAAAAGGTCGATACCATTCTGGCGAAATACCGTACCAAAGACGGTTTTGAAACTTACGACAAGCTGACCGATGCTGACCGTAATGCGCTAAAAGGCCCGATTACCGCGCTGGCGGAAGATCTGGCGCAACTTCGCGGTGTGCTGGGGCTGGACTAAGCGTTATGCAGTATGAAGATGAAAACGGCGTGAATGAACCGTCACGCCGACGTTTACTGAAAGGGATTGGCGCGCTGGCGCTGGCGGGGAGTTGCCCGGTCGCTCATGCACAAAAAACGCAAAGTGCGCCGGGTACGCTTTCACCGGATGCGCGCAATGAGAAACAGCCGTTTTATGGCGAACATCAGGCGGGGATTGTGACGCCACAGCAGGCCGCAATGATGCTGGTGGCGTTTGATGTGCTTGCCAGCAATAAAGCTGAACTTGAACGATTGTTTCGCTTGTTGACTCAGCGTTTTGCTTTTCTGACTCAGGGCGGAACGGCACCAGAAACGCCAAATCCGCGCCTGCCGCCACTCGATTCCGGCATTCTCGGCGGCTACATTGCGCCTGATAATCTCACCATCACGTTGTCAGTTGGTCACTCGTTGTTTGATGAACGGTTTGGTCTTGCGCCACAGATGCCGAAAAAGTTGCAGAAGATGACGCGTTTCCCCAACGACTCGCTTGATGCAGCGTTATGTCATGGAGATGTGTTGCTACAGATTTGCGCCAATACCCAGGACACGGTGATCCATGCGCTGCGCGATATTATTAAACACACGCCAGATTTGCTCAGCGTGCGCTGGAAGCGGGAAGGGTTTATTTCCGATCATGCGGCGCGTAGTAAAGGCAAAGAGACGCCGATTAATTTGCTGGGCTTTAAAGACGGCACTGCTAATCCCGACAGCCATAATGCGAAGTTGATGCAAAAAGTGGTGTGGGTCACGGCAGATCAGCAGGAACCTGCCTGGGCTATCGGTGGTAGCTACCAGGCGGTGCGGTTGATTCAGTTTCGGGTGGAGTTTTGGGACAGAACGCCACTGAAAGAACAGCAGACGATTTTTGGTCGTGATAAGCAAACCGGTGCTCCGCTGGGAATGCAGCACGAGCATGATGTGCCCGATTACGCCAGCGATCCTGAAGGGAAGGTGATTGCGCTGGATAGCCATATCCGGCTGGCGAATCCACGCACGCCAGAGAGTGAGTCCAGCCTGATGTTGCGCCGTGGCTACAGTTATTCACTGGGCGTCACCAACTCCGGGCAACTGGATATGGGGCTACTGTTCGTTTGCTACCAACACGATCTGGAAAAGGGCTTTCTGACAGTACAAAAAAGACTGAATGGCGAGGCGCTGGAGGAATACGTCAAACCTATCGGTGGCGGTTATTTCTTTACATTGCCAGGGGTGAAGGACGCGAACGATTATCTCGGAAGTGCATTATTGCGGGTTTAATGTTTTTAGGCGGATAGGCGTTTACGCCGCATCCGACGTTCGTGCGCTGATGCCTGATGCGACGCTTGCGCGTCTTATCATGCCTACAATCGGTGGCGGATCGGTAGGCGGATAAGGCGTTTAGCCGCATTCGGCATTCGTGCGCTGGTGCCTGATGCGATGCTGGCGCATCTTATCAGGCCTACAATCGGTGGCGGATCGGTAGGCAGGATAAGGCGTTCACGCCGCATCCGGTAAGCACAAGGCACATTTTACCAGCACCGCGAATCCTGCTGAAAGCACACAGCTTTTTCCATCACTGTCATCACTCTGTCATCTTTCCAGTAGAAACTAATGTCATCAAAATGGTGGTTTATGGTTAAATATAAGTAAACTTATTGTTGCAATAAAGGCAAAAACTGTTGTACTTATTAAGTAACAGCGGTAGTTCCCGGCAGTGATAGTCAGTCACTATGGAGATCGCGGATGGTAACGTCCTGTACTGGACAATGTTTTGTTAAGCAACGTTTCACCACTCGCGGAGATTTCTCCTCCGGTAGTCACCTCGTCACTCTGTATTTTTACCCACTTCCTTTCTTTATTCGTGTTACCGACGCCTTTAACGGTGCGCGTAGCCGTTTTCGGTGTTATCTCCAAAAGCAAACTATGGCTTACAAGGAAGCCAACCCTCTGATGTTCGTGCGCATAATCGCGCTGCCAACGGCGCGTGTGATGAATACAAACAACTCAAGGTGCTCTCCATGGGAAGACAAAAAGCAGTGATCAAAGCTCGTCGCGAGGCAAAACGTGTGCTGAGACGGGATTCGCGCAGCCATAAACAGCGTGAAGAAGAATCGGTCACCTCGCTTGTGCAGATGAGCGGCGTAGAAGCCATTGGCATGGCTCGCGACAGTCGTGATACCTCGCCAATCCTCGCGCGAAATGAAGCGCAATTGCACTATCTGAAGGCTATTGAGAGTAAGCAACTGATATTCGCCACGGGCGAAGCCGGGTGTGGTAAAACCTGGATCAGTGCGGCAAAAGCGGCAGAAGCCCTGATACATAAGGATGTAGACAGGATTATCGTCACCCGTCCGGTTCTGCAAGCCGATGAAGATCTCGGCTTCTTACCTGGAGATATCGCAGAAAAGTTTGCTCCTTATTTTCGTCCGGTCTACGACGTGCTGGTCCGGCGGTTGGGCGCTTCCTTTATGCAGTACTGCCTGCGACCGGAGATAGGGAAGGTCGAAATCGCGCCGTTCGCCTATATGCGTGGACGTACCTTTGAAAATGCAGTCGTCATCCTTGATGAGGCGCAGAATGTGACTGCCGCGCAAATGAAAATGTTTTTAACCCGCCTCGGGGAGAACGTGACGGTTATTGTTAACGGAGATATTACACAGTGCGATTTACCTCGCGGTGTGCGCTCCGGATTAAGTGACGCGCTGGAACGTTTCGAAGAAGATGAAATGGTCGGGATTGTCCGATTCGGTAAAGAGGATTGCGTACGTTCGGCACTTTGCCAACGTACACTACATGCCTATAGTTGAGATTTTTAATGGTACAGAGCTCTGTCGTGGAGTGCACCCCAAAAGTTGGACACTCAGCTGAGTAAGGTGCAGTCCACTTTCATACGAGCTCTTCTCAAAATATGGCGGTGAGGGGGGGGATTGACTCGCTTCGCTCGCCCTGCGGGCAGTCCACTCACTGCGTTCGCGGACTGTCCAACTGGCTGTCGCCAGTTGTCGAACCCCGGTCGGGGTTTCTCATCCCCCGGTGTTGTGCAATATGCGAAAAAAAAGCCCGTACTTTCGTACGAGCTCTTCTTAAGAGATGGCGGTGAGGGGGGGATTCGAACCCCCGATACGTTGCCGTATACACACTTTCCAGGCGTGCTCCTTCAGCCACTCGGACACCTCACCAAATTGTCGTTCCTGTCTTGCTGGAACGGGCGCTAATTTAGGGAAATCACGGCCTGAGGTCAACAAACTTTTTAAAAAAATAGCGCGTTTATTCAAACTTCAATCAATCTGCAACTTTAATAAGCAAAGTTTGCTTTTTTTACCACCAGCAGTGGATTTGTTATGCTGAGGAGCTTTGTAGATCATAATGATAAGCGCGGGTAAATTCCGCAAAACCGCTTTCGGGAGTCAGTATGGATATCATTTTTTATCATCCTGTGTTCGATACCGCCTGGTGGATTGATGCGCTGGGTAAAGCTATTCCTCAGGCCAGAGTCAGAGCATGGAAAACCGGTGATAATCATCCTGCGGATTATGTTTTGGTCTGGCACCCACCTGTTGAAATGCTGGCAGGTCGTGATCTTAAGGCCGTGTTCGCATTAGGTGCCGGCGTTGATTCGATTTTGAGTAAATTACAGACATACCCTGAAATGCTGAAACCGTCTATTCCACTTTTTCGCCTGGAAGATACGGGTATGGGCGAGCAAATGCAGGAATATGCTGTCAGTCAGGTGCTCCATTGGTTCAGACGTTTTGACGATTATCGAGCGCAGCAAAATACTTCGCTTTGGCAACCTCTGCCTGAGTATCAACGGGAAGATTTTACTATCGGCATCCTGGGGGCCGGTGTATTGGGCAGTAAAGTCGCACAGAGCTTGCAGACCTGGCGTTTTCCACTGCGTTGCTGGAGCCGTAGCCATAAAAGCTGGCCCGGCGTACAAAGTTTTGCCGGAACTGAAGAGTTAGGCAAATTTTTGAGCCAATGCCGTGTATTAATTAATTTATTACCGAATACGCCTGAAACCGTCGGCATCATTAATCAACAATTATTAGAAAAATTACCGGATGGCGCATATCTCCTCAACCTGGCGCGTGGCGTTCATGTGGTGGAAGATGACCTGCTCGCGGCGCTGGATAGCGGTAAAGTTAAAGCGGCGATGCTGGATGTTTTTAATCGTGAACCTTTACCGCCGGAAAGCCCGCTCTGGCAACATCCACGCGTGACAATAACACCACATGTCGCAGCCATTACCCGATCCGTTGAAGCAGTGGAGTACATTGCACACGCCATTACACAACTCGAAAAAGGGAAGACGGTCAGCGGACAAGTCGACCGTGTACGAGGCTACTAATAAACCATACGGATTCCTGCTATCCTTGGCGGGAATTGAATACAGGAGAGAGTTATGTATCCCGTCGACCTTCATATGCATACCGTTGCCAGTACACATGCATATAGCACATTAAGTGATTACATTGCCCAGGCCAAACAGAAAGGCATTAAACTTTTTGCGATCACCGATCATGGCCCTGATATGGAAGATGCACCGCATCACTGGCACTTTATTAATATGCGTATCTGGCCACGAGTCGTCGATGGGGTGGGGATCCTGCGTGGCATCGAAGCCAATATCAAAAATATTGATGGTGAAATTGACTGCAGCGGCAAAATGTTTGACTCGCTGGATCTGATTATTGCTGGTTTTCATGAACCGGTTTTTGCGCCGCATGATGAAGCTACGAATACTCAGGCCATGATTGCCGCGATGGCGAGTGGGCATGTGCACGTGGTTAGCCATCCCGGAAATCCACGATATCCAATTGATTTTAAAGCTGTTGCTGAAGCTGCTGCTAAGTATCAGGTGGCGCTGGAAATCAATAACTCCTCATTCTTACATTCGCGTAAGGGCAGTGAAGATAACTGCCGTGCGGTTGCCGCTGCGGTGCGCGATGCCGGAGGTTGGGTCGCGTTAGGATCGGATTCTCATACCGCTTTTACCATGGGCGATTTTGAAGAATGCCGTAAGATCCTCGACGCAGTGGATTTTCCGGAAGAGAGAATATTGAATGTTTCGCCACGCCGTTTGCTGAATTTCCTTGAATCTCGCGGTATGGCGCCGATTGCGGAATTTGCTGATCTTTAATTGCTATTAACGGAAATAAATTAATGAACGAGTTTTCTATCCTGTGTCGTGTGCTGGGTTCGCTCTATTACCGTCAACCGCAGGATCCTTTACTGGTTCCGCTGTTTACCTTAATTCGTGAAGGGAAACTGGCGGCGAACTGGCCGCTGGAACAGGATGAATTGCTGGCGCGTTTGCAGAAAAGCTGTGATATGGCGCAAGTTTCTGCCGATTACAATGCATTATTCGTCGGTGATGAATGCGCAGTTTCACCTTATCGCAGCACCTGGGTTGAGGGAGCCACAGAAGCGGAAGTCCGTACTTTCCTTTCTGAACGCGGGATGCCGTTAGCGGATACGCCAGCCGATCACATTGGTACTTTGCTGCTGGCCGCTTCCTGGCTGGAAGATCAGTCAACAGAGGATGAAAGCGAAGCTCTGGAAACACTGTTTAGCGAGTATCTGTTGCCCTGGTGCGGCGCATTTCTCGGAAAAGTAGAGGCTCATGCGACTACACCTTTCTGGCGCACCATGGCACCGCTGACCCGCGATGCAATCAGCGCAATGTGGGATGAACTTGAGGAAGAATCAGAGGAATAAATGTGACCTGAGTCACTCATTACTGCAATCTATATATAGCCGTTGCATAAAATGTGTGCTCGATCTCATTCATAGTCGCGTTTTCTGCTATTATGCGCGGCATGAACATACTTCTCTCTATTGCAATCACAACAGGCATTCTCTCCGGTATCTGGGGCTGGGTGGCTGTTTCCCTTGGCTTACTTAGCTGGGCAGGTTTCCTGGGCTGCACGGCCTACTTTGCCTGTCCGCAAGGTGGGCTAAAAGGGCTGGCTATTTCCGCTGCAACACTGCTTAGCGGCGTGGTGTGGGCGATGGTTATTATTTACGGCAGTGCTCTGGCACCACATCTGGAAATTCTCGGTTATGTCATAACCGGTATTGTCGCTTTTCTGATGTGCATTCAGGCGAAACAGGTATTGTTGTCGTTTGTTCCGGGGACGTTTATTGGCGCATGTGCGACGTTTGCCGGGCAAGGGAACTGGAAGCTGGTACTACCTTCGCTGGCGCTTGGGCTGGTGTTTGGTTACGCAATGAAAAACAGCGGTCTTTGGCTGGCGGCGCGCAGTGCTAAGTCCGCTCACCGTGAGCAACAAGTCAAAAATAAAGCGTGAGGAGCACTCACGCTTTAGATTGAATCGTAAAGGGCCGGAATAAACTCCGGCTTTTTTATGTATCAGGATTCCGGTGGTACTGATAAGTGACGGTATTTCACCAGAATGTCATTCTGCCGCTCTGATTTATTCTGCAAATCCCACAAGCCACGGTCGATGCCGTCGTTAATCAGGAAGATAACGCCTGTTTCGATGGCGGACATTAGACAGAGCATAACCGGTTCGTTAGAGGTATAACCCACTTCCCCTTCCAGTAACCGCTGGTAGTCAATAAAGCGGAAGACACCCGCCTGGACTTCATAGGAAAGGATCGTCTTACTGGTGTTCACCGAAGAGAGGATCTCACCGGTACTCACATTGACGACGCGCAGGTTCACGGCAATCTGATCAAGTTGGTATTGCGTATCTGCACCAATACCAAAATATCTCGCCCCAACACCGCCCGATTTGACGTTGCTTTCATAACCAATAATAGAGCCTTCAACCATGATATTGGCTGCGGTCAACGATTGAAGCGGGATTCGGTTGTTTACCGCGACAGTGCCGTTTTCCTGTGCCGCACGAATAATCTTGCGTTCGTTGAGCAGGTTTTGTAAGCCCTGACGTTCCAGCGGTATAAACCAGCGAGAATCTTTCAATGCCGTGACCAGCATCGCGGTGGCGCTTTGCGGAACAGCAGTGGAGAAGTTACTCGCCGGGTAGGGTTTAAATTGCCCGGTTTCGTCCTGAATGTTGTATACCGAAACAAAGATCTTACCCGTTGGCGCTGGCAGGTGGGTCAAATCTTTGTAGCTCTGGGCACGAGGCATTAATGTCGGTCTGGCGGCTTCTTTAGGTGGGGCGGTTAAGCATCCGCTCAGCAACATGACGGCAACCAAAACAAATAAGCGCTGCATGATTATTTTCCTTATGAAGCTGGGGCTTAAAAATCGGTTGAGTTATTTTGTAAACCCGAAACCTGGATGGTCGAGGTTTGTCCTGTCTTGCGATCCGTCACATTCAACTGCAATTGACCATCGCGGTTGGCAATATCAACAATATATTCATTGGTCACCATTCTTCCTGGCTGACCCGTATTAATATTTGTCAGCAACCCACCTAAAATTTGGGACTGGATGGCTTGAGTAAAGTTATCTAACGCCGATGGCGTTTCAATACCAAAGTCATCGTCATAGCTCGGATCTTTATACGAGTTCTGCGCCTGGGCACTATTTAATAAAAAAGCGCCGTTATTCGGGTTACCACCAAAGTTTGGATTGCGGAACTGGAAAGTCATATTTCCTGCCCAACTTAATGGTGAAATAAGCATGAGTAGAACTACTGCATGTTTGACACGCATTGCAGCCTCCGAACAAATTTTTATTTAAAATTCATCATGCGCCAAATCGCCCGTACTCAATAACGCCTGATTTATCTGGCGACGATTTAGTGCTTCTTCAGTTTGAATCAGTGCAAAGACAACAGTTTTCTCGAAGTCTCTTTTCAATGGGAATAAAAATGTCTGGAAAATAACGTCCTGATTCACCGTTATTGTGATCCAGCTTCCCCATCGTGCACTGGGTCTTTCATTAATTGTTAAGTTACCGGTGTAGTCACTTTCCCATTTATCACTAAAGGCACGGTAAAAATCATGGCCAATAGAGGAAACAGTATGGTCAGTTAACAATCCCGGTACTTCTACTTCAACGGCGTGAACATTTCCCGCAGCGAAGAGAAGTTCTACTGCTACAATCCAGCATAAATAACGTTTCATGGCTTTATCGCCTGAGGTTATCGTTTGCCCATGAGACCGCTTGTGTTCGGTTTTTAACTGCTATCTTTTTGAAAAGATTATAAAGATGCGTTTTTACCGTGTTTTCGCTGATGAACAGCGAACGAGCAATCTCGTTATTGGAGGCGCCGATACGCAGCTTATTAAGGATCTCTTTTTCCCTATGAGTAAGGAGGGCTGATTCCGTGCTGTTATAACGATAGTTACCGGAATGTGTAATCAAGTAACTGGCAAGCTTTTGCGTAAAGTAGCATTCACCACGTAAGACGCCTTGCAACCCATTGACTACGCGTTCTTGATCCTCCATGGCGTAAAAAACACCATTGATATGCGGCCAGTTTTCAATGTCGCGGTACGGGTAATCATCTGGAGTATTTAACAACAGCGTTTTAATGTTGTTGTGTTTTCTGCTTAATGTATCCTGCCAGTAATGAATGAGCTTTTTATCTGCTTCCATCATATCCAACAGAATAATGCAGCCAGAAGATATATCGTCCAGAGAACGTTGAATATTATGCAGTTTTCCTGTGATTGCCAGCGATTGTTTTAAATGCTGCAATAACGCGGTCGCCTGCAAAGAAGGTTTAGTGATCAACAGTAATGTATGACCATGAATACTATGGACTTCATTAAACATGATGAAACCCCGCTTTTTTTATTAATCGCACACCTGACAGCTGCCTTTATAAAATAGAGGCACCAGAAGTACTGACAGATGTTGCACTGCTGTGTGTAGTAATAAATCAACCCTAAATGGGTAAAATATAAAACTAATGGATTACATCTGATTTCAATCTAGCCATTACAAATCTTAAATCAAGTGTTAAGCGTGTAACAAAATGTAAGCTGGAATTTTAAAATGTTAACGCAGCGTGGTTGTGGAGTTTAGAATTGATAGAAAAGTTGTACATATGGCTTTTATTGCACAATTTTAAAAAGTCATACAAATGACGCTAAGTCTATAATTATGCATATAAAAATTATTTCCACATAGTTCTTTTGTCGTGTGAAAATTTCTTACTTTCGCTGATGTTGCCCTTGGACAAATTTTTGCCGTAAAAAGACGCTGTTTGTCACGGCTTGTCAAACAGACATATCGACGTAATCTTCGCGAATCATGAAGGAAGGCCGACAGTTGATTTTTTGCTGTCAAAAAACGGTACTTTAAAAGAAAACAAAATAATTTTTGCGTAAATAACAGCGTATTTGCGGGAGTTTTAATACTTTGGTATGAACAAAAAAAGCAAAATACAACGCGCGGGTGAGTTATTAAAAATATTTCCGCAGACATACTTTCCATCGTAACGCAGCGTTAACAAAAAACGGTTTGCGTTAACAACCAAGTTGAAATGATTTAATTTCTTAAATGTACGACCAGGTCCAGGGTGACAACATGAAAAACAAATTGTTATTTGTGATGTTAACAATACTGGGTGCGCCTGGGATTGCAGCCGCAGCAGGTTATGATTTAGCTAATTCAGAATATAACTTAGCGGTAAATGAATTGAGTAAGTCTTCATTTAATCAGGCAGCCATAGTTGGTCAAGCTGGTACTAATAATAGTGCACAGTTACGGCAGGGAGGCTCAAAACTTTTGTCGGTTGTTTCGCAAGAAGGTAATAGCAACCGGGCAAAGATTGACCAGACAGGAGATTATAACCTTGCATATATTGATCAGGCGGGCAATGCCAACGATGCCAGTATTTCGCAAGGCGCATATGGTAATACTGCAATGATTATCCAGAAAGGTTCTGGTAATAAAGCAAATATTACGCAGCATGGTACTCAAAAAACGGCAATTGTAGTGCAGAGACAGTCGCAAATGGCTATTCGCGTGACACAACGTTAATTTCCATTCGACTTTTAAATCAATCCGATGGGGGTTTTACATGAAACTTTTAAAAGTAGCAGCAATTGCAGCAATCGTATTCTCCGGTAGCGCTCTGGCAGGTTCTATTCCTCAGTACGGCGGTGGCGGCGGTAACCACGGTGGTGGTGGCAATAACAGCGGCCCGAATTCAGAGCTGAATATTTACCAGTACGGTGGCGGTAACTCTGCTGTTGCATTGCAGGCTGATGCCCGCAACTCTGATCTGACTATTACCCAGCACGGCGGCGGTAACGGTGCAGACGTTGGACAAGGTTCTGATGACAGCTCAATTGAACTGACCCAGCGTGGCTTCGGTAACAGCGCCACTCTTGATCAGTGGAACGGTAAAAACTCTGAAATGACTGTTAAACAGTTCGGTGGCGGCAACGGTGCAGCAGTTGACCAGACTGCATCTAACTCCAGCGTCAACGTAACTCAGGTTGGCTTTGGTAACAACGCGACCGCTCATCAGTACTAATACAGAATTTGTATGACAGAAACAGGGCGTAAGCCCTGTTTTTTTTCGGGAGAATAGTATGAACGCGTTATTACTTCTCGCGGCGCTTTCCAGCCAGATAACCTTTAATACAACTCAGCAAGGTGACATGTACACCATTATTCCTGAAGTTACTCTGACGCAATCATGCTTGTGCCGGGTTCAGATATTGTCACTACGCGAAGGCAGTTCGGGACAAAGTCAGACGAAGCAAGAAAAGACCCTTTCATTACCCGCTAATCAACCCATTGCCTTGACGAAGTTGAGTTTAAATATTTCCCCGGACGATCGGGTGAAAATAGTTGTTACGGTTTCTGATGGACAGTCACTTCATTTATCACAACAATGGCCGCCCTCTTCAGGAAAGTCTTAATGTATTGATAGTTGAGCATAAAACGAGCCGGAAGAGAACGGTCTGATGCGAATCGACCAACCTGAAAGCATGGATAACCCCCTCAAGGATGATTAATCATTGAGGAAACAGAATAGATGTTCAGACCGTTGTTAAACTCCCTGATGCTCGGCAGCCTGGTTTTTCCTTTCTTTGCAACAGCGGAAAGCAATGCGCAAGGTGGCGTGATTCATTTTTATGGTCAAATCGTGGAACCCGCGTGTGACGTGATGCAAACGCCAGTTGAAATGACCTGTATGCAAAATGGTCCAGTACAGGGCAAAACGTATTCCAGCAAAGAGCTAATGAGTGGCAAAGTAAAAAATGCGCAAATTGCCTCAGTAAAAGTGCAGTATCTTGATGAGCAGAAAAAGCTGGCTGTGATGAACATCGAATATAACTAAGTTTCTGAACTACTCACGTTGCTGACAAGAAAAATGCGATTTACCTAAAAACACTGCTGTACACTTAAGAAACAAGAGGTGTAAGGAGGCGTTATGAAATCGCGTATTCATGTTGTGCAGGGTGATATTACTAAACTAGCCGTTGATGTTATTGTTAATGCGGCTAATCCGTCACTAATGGGGGGCGGCGGCGTTGATGGTGCTATTCATCGCGCAGCCGGCCCGGCGCTGCTTGATGCCTGTTTGAAAGTTCGCCAGCAACAGGGCGATTGCCCCACGGGACATGCAGTTATTACTCTTGCGGGCGATCTCCCCGCCAAAGCTGTTGTGCATACCGTTGGGCCTGTGTGGCGCGGTGGCGAACAAAACGAAGACCAGTTATTGCAGGATGCCTATCTCAATAGTCTACGACTGGTAGCGGCAAACGGCTATGCGACAGTGGCTTTTCCTGCCATCAGTACCGGCGTTTATGGCTACCCGCGTGCTGCAGCGGCTGAAATCGCAGTAAAAACCGTTTCAGAATTTATTACCCGTCACGCTTTACCTGAGCAGGTATACTTTGTCTGTTATGATGCAGAAAATGCCCACCTCTACGAAAGACTCCTTACCCAACAAGGAGATGAATGACTTGCCCCGGCTGGCGAGCGCGGTGCTGCCACTGTGCTCGCAACATCCTGGACAGTGCGGCATTTTCCCCCTGGATAAAAGTCTGGATGCGTTTGCTGCACGATATCGTCTGGCAGAAATGGCGGAGCATACTCTGGATGTTCAGTATTACATCTGGCAGGACGATATGTCGGGGCGATTGCTGTTTTCGGCTCTGTTAGCCGCAGCGAAGCGTGGCGTTCGCGTCCGTTTGTTGCTGGATGACAATAATACTCCCGGTCTTGATGATATTTTACGCTTGCTCGATAGTCACCCGCGTATTGAAGTTCGACTTTTCAATCCTTTCTCTTTTCGCCTGTTACGTCCGCTTGGTTATATCACCGATTTTTCCCGCCTCAACCGTCGTATGCACAATAAAAGTTTTACTATTGATGGCGTGGTGACGTTGGTGGGCGGGCGCAACGTTGGCGATGCCTATTTCGGTGCGGGAGAAGAGCCACTTTTTTCAGATTTAGATGTTCTGGCAATAGGGCCGGTTGTTGAGGACGTTGCCGATGATTTCGCCCGCTACTGGTATTGCAAATCAGTGTCACCATTGCAGCAGGTGCTGGATGTTCCCGATGGCGAAATGGCTGACCGTATTGAGCTACCTGCGTCCTGGTACAACGACACCGAGACACATCGCTATTTGCGCCAAATGGAGTTAAGTCCATTTATAAATCAACTGGTTGACGGAACGTTGCCGCTTATCTGGGCAAGAACGCGTTTATTAAGTGATGATCCGGCAAAAGGGGAGGGCAAGGCAAAACGGCATTCGCTGTTACCGCAGCGCCTGTTTGATATCATGGGCTCACCCAGCGAACGTATTGATATTATCTCTTCCTATTTTGTGCCAACGCGCGCGGGAGTGGCGCAGCTTTTACGAATGGTCAGAAAAGGGGTCAGGATAGCTATCTTAACCAATTCACTTGCCGCTAACGATGTCTCTGTCGTTCATGCCGGGTATGCTCGCTGGCGCAAAAAATTGCTCCGCTATGGCGTTGAGTTATATGAACTGAAACCGACGCGGGAACAAAGCAGCACGTTGCACGATCGCGGTATAACCGGTAATTCCGGCGCAAGCCTTCATGCTAAAACATTCAGTGTCGATGGCAAAATAGTGTTTATTGGCTCATTCAATTTCGATCCGCGTTCAACATTGCTCAATACTGAAATGGGCTTCGTGATAGAGAGCGAAACGCTGGCACAATTAATCGATAAACGCTTTATTCAGAGCCAGTATGATGCGGCCTGGCAGCTCCGTCTGGATCGGTGGGGACGAATCAACTGGGTCGATCGCCATGGGAAGGAGGAAATTATCCTCAAAAAAGAACCCGCCACCAGTTTCTGGAAGCGGGTTATGGTCAGACTAGCGTCAATATTGCCCGTTGAATGGTTATTGTAAGTATGGTTTAGCGAGCTGGCGCTTTGTCATTCTCGCGTTTTACGATCGGTTTGCCGGAGAACAAAAACTTCAACAACGGAATGCGTAAATGAATTTCGTACAGAATTATCGCAATCCCTACCACAAATATCAGACCGCAGAGGAAACCCAGCAGATTTGATGTGATGTGCGGAGTGATGTAAGCACCGAAAAAGAGCGTTAACGGGTGATGAACCAGATAAATAAATAGCGATGCGTTTACAAAATAGGTTACCCGCGCCGACTGAAAATTAAGCAAACGGTGGCCGAAGGAGAAGACCACATTCACCATCCACAGGCCGAGCACCATCGTGATCACTGACTCGGTTTCATACATCCAGGCATCGCCGCTGCCGTAGCGTTGATTGAGCAAATAAGCAACAAATGCCAGTGCTGCTGCGAGAGTGCATCCACGAGACGGTGTGGTAAACAAGGCTTTAAGATTAGGGAAAATGAAAGCCAGCGCACCGAGAATAAAGAACGGCATATAAAACAGCGTCTGCATGAAAATAAAATTGAACATGCCATCGCTTAATATGGGTGGATAAACGATAAATAACGTTCTTCTTATTGCTGCATAGCCAATTCCCAGACAGAAAAATAGTATCGATAGCTTAACCATCGAGAAATTTTTATTCGTTTTATCTGAATTTTCTAAATTATTTCTTATTCGTTTAAATATCCATACGCAAAGTGTCGTCATAACGACCAACACCAGTAAAAACCACAGGTGCGAAATTAATTCCCAGGCCAGCGTGTTATATTTGTCATACAATGATAGCCCAGGCCAGCTTTCCGCTTTGCCTTTGACATATTGCAGCATAATAAATTGCGGCAAGGTGAGTAGGGGAATAGCCGTTAACATCGGGATCCCTACACGTTCAACGCGCACTTTCCACCATTTTTTCAATGGGTAGCGCAAGAACAGCATGTAGGAAAAATATCCGGAAATAACGAAAAATACCTGCATACGGAAGGCGTGGATGAAATCGTTAAAAAGCGTCAGCCACCATGACGGTTCTGCGCTATTCACATGCCAGGTGTGGCTTGAATAGATTAAAGAAATATGAAAAGGGATCCCTAACAACATCAACCATGCGCGGATGGAGTCGAGGAAATATTCACGCTGCGCGGGTACTGGATTCATATATGGTTAACTAATCTCGGATTTTTCGTCTTATCCCTGCCGGGTAATGCCTTTAGGCTTTTGCCATAACGACACTGACCTGCCGCATGTGGTGCCGGCTTCAAATGTGTTTTTGCGCGGCATAGCCGCAATCACTAACCAAAATGGAAGCGCCTGTAAGACGGTTGATAAATAAATTTGCTGGCAAACCCTACACGAACTCGCTCCTTCTGTCTTTAGGAGAAGCACGGAAAGTGAAAACGGTTGCAATCAGGTGCTTAATCCATGAGCCGGCACGCTGAATAATACCGGGATTCTGTTGTCGGAATGGCTGGTTATCCATTAAAATAGATCGGATCGATATAAGCACACAAAGGGGGAAGTGCTTACTTATTATGAAACATAAACTACAAATGATGAAAATGCGTTGGTTGAGTGCTGCAGTAATGTTAACCCTGTATACATCATCAAGCTGGGCCTTCAGCATTGACGATGTCGCAAAGCAAGCTCAATCCTTAGCCGGGAAAGGCTATGAGGCGCCTAAAAGTAACTTGCCCTCCGTTTTCCGCGACATGAAATACGCGGACTATCAACAGATCCAGTTTAATCATGACAAAGCATACTGGAACAATCTGAAGACCCCATTCAAGCTCGAGTTCTACCATCAGGGTATGTACTTCGACACACCGGTCAAAATAAATGAAGTCACTGCAACGGCAGTAAAAAGAATCAAATACAGCCCGGATTATTTCACTTTCGGCGATGTTCAGCATGACAAAGACACGGTAAAAGACCTTGGTTTTGCCGGTTTTAAAGTGCTTTACCCGATCAACAGCAAAGATAAAAATGATGAAATCGTCAGTATGCTCGGGGCCAGCTATTTTCGCGTGATTGGCGCAGGTCAGGTTTACGGTCTTTCTGCCCGAGGCCTGGCAATTGATACCGCGTTGCCATCAGGTGAAGAATTCCCACGCTTTAAAGAGTTCTGGATCGAGCGTCCAAAACCAACCGACAAGCGTTTAACGATTTATGCGTTGCTTGATTCGCCGCGTGCGACAGGCGCTTATAAGTTTGTTGTTATGCCGGGACGTGACACGGTTGTTGATGTGCAATCGAAAATCTACCTGCGCGATAAAGTCGGCAAACTGGGTGTTGCGCCGTTAACCAGTATGTTCCTGTTCGGGCCGAACCAGCCATCTCCGGCAAATAATTATCGTCCGGAATTGCACGACTCTAATGGTCTGTCTATCCATGCTGGTAACGGTGAGTGGATCTGGCGTCCGCTAAACAACCCGAAACATCTGGCGATCAGCAGCTTCTCGATGGAAAACCCGCAAGGCTTCGGCCTGTTGCAGCGTGGCCGCGATTTCTCCCGCTTTGAAGATCTCGACGATCGTTACGATCTCCGTCCAAGCGCGTGGGTGACACCGAAAGGGGAGTGGGGCAAAGGCAGCGTTGAGCTGGTGGAAATTCCAACCAACGATGAAACCAACGATAACATCGTCGCTTACTGGACGCCGGATCAGTTACCGGAACCAGGTAAAGAGATGAACTTTAAATACACCATTACTTTCAGCCGTGATGAAGACAAACTTCACGCGCCTGATAACGCCTGGGTGCAGCAGACGCGTCGTTCAACGGGGGATGTGAAACAGTCGAACCTGATTCGCCAGCCTGACGGCACTATCGCCTTTGTGGTCGATTTTACCGGCGCAGAGATGAAAAAACTGCCAGAGGATACTCCGGTCACTGCACAAACCAGCATTGGCGATAATGGTGAGATCGTAGAAAGCACGGTGCGTTATAACCCGGTCACCAAAGGCTGGCGTCTGGTAATGCGCGTGAAAGTGAAAGATGCCAAGAAAACCACTGAAATGCGTGCTGCCCTGGTGAATGCCGATCAAACGTTGAGTGAAACCTGGAGCTACCAGTTACCTGCCAATGAATAAGACAACCGAGTACATTGACGCAATGCCCATCTCCGCAAGTGAGAAAGCGGCATTGCCGAAGACTGATATCCGCGCCGTTCATCAGGCGCTGGATGCTGAACACCGGACCTATGCGCGAGAGGATGACTCCCCGCAAGGGTCGGTAAAAGCACGTCTGGAACAAGCCTGGCCAGATTCACTCGCTGATGGACAGTTAATTCAAGACGACGAAGGGCGCGATCAGCTTAAGGCAATGCCGAAAGCAAAACGTTCTTCTATGTTCCCCGATCCGTGGCGTACTAACCCGGTTGGGCGTTTCTGGGATCGTCTGCGTGGGCGCGATGTGACGCCGCGCTATCTGGCGCGGTTGACCAAAGAAGAGCAGGAGAGCGAGCAAAAGTGGCGTACCGTCGGCACCATCCGTCGTTACATCCTGCTTCTCCTCACTCTGGCGCAAACCGTCGTCGCTACCTGGTATATGAAGACCATCCTGCCTTATCAGGGGTGGGCGCTGATTAATCCAGTTGATATGGTCGATCAGGATCTGTGGGTTTCCTTTATGCAGCTTCTGCCTTACATGCTGCAAACCGGTATTCTGATCCTCTTCGCTGTTCTTTTCTGCTGGGTGTCTGCCGGTTTCTGGACGGCGTTGATGGGCTTCCTGCAACTGCTTATTGGTCGCGATAAATACAGTATTTCCGCTTCAACCGTTGGCGATGAACCGTTAAATCCGGAGCATCGCACAGCATTGATCATGCCTATCTGTAACGAAGACGTGAATCGCGTTTTTGCAGGTCTGCGTGCAACGTGGGAATCAGTGAAAGCGACCGGTAATGCCAAACACTTTGATGTTTATATCCTGAGTGACAGCTACAACCCGGACATCTGTGTGGCAGAACAAAAAGCCTGGATGGAGCTGATCGCCGAAGTGCAGGGCGAAGGCCAGATTTTCTATCGCCGCCGTCGCCGTCGCGTGAAGCGTAAAAGCGGTAACATTGACGATTTCTGCCGTCGCTGGGGTAGCCAGTACAGCTACATGGTGGTGCTGGATGCGGACTCGGTGATGACCGGTGATTGTTTGTGCGGTCTGGTGCGCCTGATGGAAGCCAACCCGAACGCCGGGATTATCCAGTCGTCGCCGAAAGCGTCTGGTATGGATACGCTGTATGCACGTTGCCAACAGTTTGCGACCCGTGTCTATGGGCCATTGTTCACTGCCGGTTTGCATTTCTGGCAGCTCGGCGAGTCACACTACTGGGGGCATAACGCGATTATCCGCGTGAAACCGTTTATCGAGCACTGTGCGCTGGCGCCGCTGCCTGGTGAAGGATCATTTGCGGGTTCAATTCTTTCGCACGACTTCGTGGAAGCCGCATTGATGCGTCGTGCAGGCTGGGGGGTATGGATTGCTTACGATCTCCCGGGCTCTTATGAAGAGCTGCCGCCTAACCTGCTTGACGAGTTAAAACGTGACCGCCGCTGGTGCCATGGTAACCTGATGAACTTCCGTTTGTTCCTGGTTAAAGGGATGCACCCGGTTCACCGCGCGGTGTTCCTGACGGGCGTGATGTCTTATCTTTCCGCACCGCTGTGGTTTATGTTCCTCGCGCTCTCTACCGCATTGCAGGTCGTACACGCACTGACCGAACCGCAATACTTCCTGCAACCACGGCAGTTATTCCCGGTCTGGCCACAGTGGCGTCCTGAACTGGCGATTGCGCTGTTTGCCTCGACGATGGTGCTGCTGTTCCTGCCGAAGTTGTTGAGTATTTTGCTTATCTGGTGCAAAGGAACGAAAGAGTATGGCGGCTTCTGGCGAGTTACGTTATCGCTGCTGTTAGAAGTGCTGTTCTCCGTGCTGTTGGCGCCGGTGCGTATGCTGTTCCATACGGTATTCGTGGTTAGCGCCTTCCTCGGCTGGGAAGTGGTGTGGAATTCCCCGCAACGTGATGACGACTCTACCTCCTGGGGCGAAGCGTTTAAACGCCACGGCTCACAGCTGCTGCTGGGGTTAGTGTGGGCGGTCGGTATGGCGTGGCTGGATCTGCGTTTCCTGTTCTGGCTGGCACCGATTGTCTTCTCGCTGATTCTGTCACCGTTTGTTTCGGTGATCTCCAGCCGTACAACCGTTGGGCTGCGCACGAAACGCTGGAAACTGTTCCTGATCCCGGAAGAGTATTCACCGCCTCAGGTACTGATCGATACCGATCGTTTCCTTGAGATGAACCGTCAACGTTCTCTCGACGATGGCTTTATGCACGCAGTGTTTAATCCGTCGTTTAACGCTCTGGCAACGGCAATGGCCACCGCGCGTCACCGCGCCAGTAAGGTGCTGGAAATCGCCCGTGACCGCCATGTTGAACAGGCGCTGAACGAGACGCCAGAGAAACTGAATCGCGATCGTCGTCTGGTACTGCTAAGCGATCCGGTGACAATGGCTCGTTTGCATTTCCGCGTCTGGAATTCACCGGAGAGATATTCTTCATGGGTGAGTTACTACGAAGGGATAAAGCTGAATCCACAGGCATTGCGTAAACCGGATACGGCTTCGCAATAAAAGTGTAGATGCCTGCAATATATTGAATTTGCAAGGCTTCGTAGTTCGGATAGGGCGTTCACGCCGCATCCGGCAAAAACAATAAGCACTTTGTCAGCAATAAAAATACCGGCGTAATGCCGGTATTTTTTTACAGAAGAGGGTTCAAATGCGCTTAATTGTAGTAGGCATCATGGTTGCTTTGCTGAGTGGTTGTGGCAGCATCATTAGCCGCACCATACCGGGACAGGGGCATGGCAACCAATATTATCCCGGCGTGCAATGGGATGTACGTGACTCGGCATGGCGCTATGTCACGATCCTTGATCTCCCATTCTCTTTAGTCTTTGATACATTACTGTTGCCGATCGACATTCATCACGGAGCATATGAGTAATTAACGCTCATCCCACTCATCGGCTGCTGCGCGTCCTTCTTCGGTATCCAGCGGTGGCTCAAGCTGGAATTCACCTTCGTCCCATTCATGCAGAGTATTTTCTTCCTGCCATTCCTGGCGGATTTCAATCTCATCATAGTCGCCATCAAAGATGCTTTGTGCGGCTTCTCCACTAAACATGGGCAGGCATTCACCTTCTTCGCCTTCATCGGCGAGAAACTCAACCTGCCACATAATGTCGCCATCTTGCAGAATATATTTCTGGACATTGAACTGTTGCACATTCGCTTCTTCGGCGTCGATGCCGGGGTTGTCAGCAAGAAATTCTTCGCGTGCGGCATCAATGGCTTCTTCAAGCGTTGCGTACATAGTCATCACGACTCTCCCTTTGATTTGCTGAGGTGTTCAGGGAAAGAATAGCTGATTCTCCGCTTTTGCAAGTATGAAAGGCGAAAAATCAGTTCGATACCTGGGTGAGTCGGCGACGGCGCAGGCTGTTCCACGAATAGACCGCGTTAAACAAAACGACTCCGGCGGTAACCAGAAATACAGCACGAAAGCCGTAGTGTGCTGAAATAGCTGCGCCCATCAACGGCCCCGTAACGTTGCCAATATCGCGAAACGACTGGTTGTAGCTGAAAATGCGCCCGGCGATTTGGTTAGTCGAATTATAAACCAGCAACGTTTGTACGGCGGGGAGCAGAGCGCCGTCTGCGGCGCCGAGCAAAAAGCGTAAAATCCCCAGTTGCAGTGGTGTCTGGACATAAGACATTGGGATCAACAGCAGCACAGAAAAGATCAGCGCAGTTATCAGGATCTTTTCTGGCCCGATACGATCGCCAAGTTTACCGAGTCGTGGGGCACTTAGCAGTGCAGCCACGCCGGGCACGGAGGCGATCATGCCGCTAATAAAGGCGATATTACTGACATTTCCTGCCAGTTCGCGGACATACAGCGTCAGGATTGGCGCGATAGATCCAGTAGCAATCTGGATAATCAATGTTGTGACAAACAGGCTAAGTACCAGTTTCGGGTTTTTAAGCGATGTCACGACTTCCCGCATGTGCAGCATCTCTTTTTTGCTGACTGGCTGGAATTTTTCTCTGATACAAAACAGGGTGACGAAAAAGCAGAGTATGAGCACACTGGCGGTAATAAAGAATACCGGACGTAAGCCGTAGTTATCAGCGAGTAAGCCGCCAGCCATCGGGCCGAGCAACGCGCCACTAACGCCGCCGGTGGAGAGCGTACCCAGCGCCCAGCCGCTTTTATTACGCGGTACTTGTGTGGCGATAAGAGCATTGGCGTTGGGGACAAATCCGCCAAGCAAACCAAGCAGCGCCCGCAGGATCAAAAACTGCCAGATATTTTGCGCCAGCCCCATCAGCACCATCACGATGCCCATGCCAAGAGCAGAGCGCAATAGCATGATTTTTCGGCCTTTGCGGTCGGCAAGTCCACCCCAGAAAGGGGAGGCGATAGCGGAAAATAAAAAGGTAATACTGAAGACAATTCCCGACCACATATTCAGCGCGCTGTGGCCAGTGACGCCAAGTTGCTCAACGTAGAGGGGTAAAAATGGCATCACCAGACTGAAGGCGGCACCGGTAAGAAAACAACCTAGCCAGGCAACGATCAGGTTTCGTTTCCAGTTTATGGGGGTGTCATTTTCACAGAGTGACATAGCAATCCGCTGTTGGTGCGCCAGGCGCGGTGAATAAAAGAAGAAAAAGTAAGCACACTAATTATGCGCCTGACTTATAGGTGACGCAATGTACAGAGCTTTTATCGCTAAATCAGGGGGATTTGCAGCGGTAATGCCGGATGCAGTTCGAAACATCCGGCAAGGGAGATTTAATAGCGTGAAGGTACGCCTTCCGGGCGCGTTTTAAAGCGACGATGCAGCCACATGTACTGTTCCGGTGCCATCATGATGCATTTCTCGACCACTTTATTCATCCACGCAGCGGTGACTTCGGCGTTATCCAGCGGCGGTGAACACTCTGGCGGCAGCATGATCAACTGATAGCCTTTGCCGTCTGGCTTACGACGCGGAACAAACGGCACCAGGCACGCACCAGACATTTTCGCCAGCATCCAGGTGCCACTGGTGGTCGCCGCCTGCTCAACAGCAAACAGCGGCACGAAAACGCTCGAGCGCGGACCATAATCGTGATCCGGCGCATACCAGACCACTTCGCCTTTCTTTAGTGCCCGGATCATTCCTTTTAAATCTTTGCGATCAAGCATCGATTTATTCGAACGCAGGCGCCCCCAGGTTTGCAGCCAGTCGAGCAACGGATTATCGTTTGGGCGATAGACGCCGATACCAGGTTCCTGCATACCAAATTGCCTTGCGCCCAGCTCCAGCGTCAGAAAATGGATGCCGACCAACAGAATGCCGCGCTTTTGCGCCTGCACGTCACGGATATGTTCCATGCCAATCACTTCCGTCCAGCGGGCAATTCGACGATCCGACCAGAACCACGCCATGCCGGTTTCCATCAACCCCATACCAACGGATTCGAAATTCTTCACCATCATTTCATGGCGTTCTTGTTCGCTCATCTCCGGGAAGCACAGTTCCAGGTTGCGATGTACAATTTTGGCGCGACGTTTCATAACATGTAACGCCAGTCGTCCTGCCGCAATGCCAAGGCGGTAGATAATCGGGTAGGGTAACTGAACGACTAACCAAAGTACGCCAATACCCAACCAGGTTAACCAATAACGCGGATGAAGCAGTGCGGTGGAGAACTTGGGTAGATTCGTCATATCAATCCTGTCTTTCAACCTATACGGGCAATTGTATGTATTGTCGCATTTTTTCGTCCGCAACCAAAATTTGTGACCGAAGACTGGGCGAAATTACCGCGTATGTAAATCATTAATAATTTTTAATGCGCAAATGTAGCGTAAAATGTATGGATGTTAATTGTTGATAATTGCTATATCATGCTGCGGATTTTTACTTTCCCACCCCGCAGGAACCGTACACCATGCCAGTGTTACACAACCGCATTTCTAATGACGCGCTGAAAGCCAAAATGCTGGCCGAGAGCGAACCACGCACCACCATTTCGTTCTATAAATATTTCCACATTACCGATCCCAAAACGACCCGTGATGCTTTATATCAGCTATTTACCGCGTTGAATGTCTTTGGGCGGGTCTATCTGGCGCATGAAGGGATCAACGCACAAATCAGCGTACCGGCGAGCAACGTAGAGACATTTCGCGCACAGCTTTATGCTTTTGACTCTGCTTTAAACGGTTTACGTCTGAATATTGCGCTGGATGATGACGGGAAATCCTTCTGGGTGCTGCGCATGAAGGTTCGCGACCGAATTGTTGCCGATGGTATTGACGATCCTCAATTTGATGCCAGTAACGTCGGGGAATACCTGCAAGCAGCGGAAGTGAACGCCATGCTTGATGATCCCGATGCGCTGTTTATCGACATGCGCAACCACTATGAATATGAAGTGGGGCATTTTGAAAACGCGCTGGAAATTCCGGCAGATACCTTTCGCGAACAACTGCCAAAAGCGGTTGAGATGATGCAGGCGCATAAAGATAAAAAAATCGTGATGTACTGCACCGGTGGTATTCGTTGCGAAAAGGCCAGTGCCTGGATGAAACATAACGGATTCAATAAAGTCTGGCATATTGAAGGTGGGATTATTGAATACGCTCGTAAGGCGCGTGAACAAGGTTTGCCTGTCCGCTTTATTGGTAAAAATTTTGTTTTTGACGAGCGGATGGGCGAGCGGATCTCTGACGAAATTATTGCGCATTGTCATCAGTGCGGCACACCTTGCGACAGCCATACCAATTGTAGAAATGATGGCTGTCATCTGTTGTTTATCCAGTGTCCGGCATGTGCCGAGAAATTCAAGGGCTGTTGTAGTGAGATTTGCTGTGAAGAAAGTGCATTACCGCCAGAAGAACAGCGCCGCCGTCGTGCCGGGCGAGAAAATGGCAATAAGATCTTTAATAAATCGCGTGGACGCCTGAACACGACGCTGGTCATTCCTGATCCAACAAAATAAACATTCGTGCCGGATGTGCGTCATCCGGCAACATCTATGCATTACTTCTGCTGTACGCCTTCTACCGAAATAATCAGATCAACCTCCTGCGAAGCTGGACCTAAATCAGTCTTAATGTCGAAGTCTTTCAGCTTAATTTTGCCTTCTGCCTCGAAGCCCGCACGTTTACCGCCCCACGGATCGTCGCCCTGACCAATCAATTTTGCTTCCAGCGTTACTGGTTTGGTTACGCCATTTAGTGTCAGATCACCCGTAATATCCAGCTCATCACCGTCTTTCTTCACGCTGGTAGAAGTGAACGTCGCCTGCGGATATTTTGCGGTATTGAGGAAATCTGCGCTGCGAAGATGCTTATCACGTTCGGCGTGATTGGTATCGACGCTGGTGGTGTTAATTGTCACATTCACTTTATCAGCCGCTGGATTCTTTTCATCAAAGGTAAAAGTACCGTCGAAATCTTTAAAGGTGCCATATAACCAGCTATAGCCAAGATGCTGGATGCGGAAATTGACAAAGGCGTGCTGACCTTCTTTGTCAATTTTGTAATCGGCGGCGATAGCTGAACCGGCGGAGAACATCAGGGAAGCAAAGGTTAAACCAAGCAGGCTTTTTTTCATTTTATACTCCATAGTCAGATGACGATTTTCCCAGCATACGCTTCAGGGTGTCGTCTTTATCGATGAAATGATGCTTCAGGGCCATAAATCCGTGCATAACGGACAGTACGACGACGCTCCACGCGAGCCAAAAATGCAGGGCACCGGCAAGGTCAGCCTGTGCGCCAGCATCGGCAAGGGTCGCGGGGATGTCAAACCAGCCAAAAACGCTGATCGGTTTGCCATCGGCGGTCGAGATGAGATAGCCGCTGATGCCAATGGCGAAGAGCAAAAAGTACAGCGTGAGATGTCCAATTTGTGCGCCGAGACGCGTCATGGTCGAATAACTTTGCAACGGACCAGGCGGTGGGGATATAACGCGCCACAGAATGCGTATAACCAGCCCCATCATTAACAGAATACCGACGCTTTTATGCAGCTCTGGTGCTTTGTGATACCAACCATCGTAATAACTGAGCGTTACCATCCATAGTCCTAAAGCAAACATGCCGTAGATAATGATTGCACTCAGCCAATGAAAGGCCATCGATATAACACCATAGCGTTTGGGGGTATTTGTAAGGGGCATAAATGCATCCGAA
Organism: Escherichia sp. 93.0816; assembly: GCF_013368855.2. Lineage (NCBI taxonomy): Bacteria > Pseudomonadati > Pseudomonadota > Gammaproteobacteria > Enterobacterales > Enterobacteriaceae > Escherichia > Escherichia sp. 93.0816. Next base: position 130,075 of record NZ_JABWNC020000001.1, read on the forward strand.
ACTTATTTGCGAAAGAATGAAAATGGCGCGTTGGAGAATGAATTGCAACTGAAAAATAACAATTCGAATGATATTTATTTTTATTTCAATAATTTTGATTTAATAATGAAAGAATCTTCATAAGTTTAGTGGTTTCAGGATGAGGTATGTCTGGGGAATGCTACCAGGACAGAAATAAAGTTATTCAATTTTTCACGCCAAATGAAAGAGAGATTAAGGTTTTGTCAATTTATGTCAGTGGGGTGCGGTTAAAAATAAAACACGTAGATCAGATCCATAATTGCCAATAATCCCCAGAGAAAAAGATATAGCATGAGATGCTCGCGGATATTATTAATGAGATAGTTCACCAGCCGACGCATTAAAAACTCCTGTAAAAACGGCCTCATTTTTGAGGCCGTGATGATGATTATTTGAAGCGGGCAAGTCTGAATGGCGTCAAATCAAAATCGCTATTTATGCCTTGCGCAAAATCGGCGGCTATTTCCCCTAATACCGATGCAAATTTAAATCCGTGTCCACTCAGACCGGTAATCAGCAGCGTATTATCGTGACCGGGCAGGGTGTCGATAATAAAATCTTCATCAGGTGAATTATCGTAGGTGCAGGAAGCGCCGTACAGGCAGCAACCAATGCCCGGCAGTATGCTACGTAAGAAGGGAAAGGCTTCAGAACCGTCACTGGCGATTTCAGCAAACGGAACGCGTTCATCTGCTGAATGAATCACCTGTCCACCATTGTGTTTGCCAATTTTCAGGGCGTCATTTTCGGCGGGAAAGCCGTAATATTGATCGCCATTGGGCAGTTCTCCGGTAAAGGCCGGAAATTTATTTTTCATACTATAACGACCATCGGCCTGATACCAGGCGAACACTTTGCGTACTGGCTGGACAGGGAGTTCTGGCAGCAGGTCTTTTACCCAGGTTCCCGCGCAGACGATCGCTTTTTTAGCCTGATACTCGCCGTCGGCTGTTGTAATGGTTACGCCGTTGTCATCATGGTGAATAGCGGTAACCGGGCAATTAAACAGTTGAGCACAGCCAGCTTCATTCGCCAGTTTGATCCAGGTTTTAATCGCCAGTTCGCTGCGTAGAAAGCCAGAATCAGCCTCAAACAAGCCGATGTAATTGTCAGGAACGCGTATTTCAGGCCAGCGAGCCATAATGGCCTGCGCATCCAGTTTTTCGACGTTGAGTTGCCATTGTTCCGCGCTGTGGGCGACATTGGCGAGGAATTCGGAGTCGGCAGGGCCGAGGTTGATGACGCCAGAGCGCACAAAAACGGGGTCTTCTTCGTTGTAACGGGTGAGTTCATCCCACAGGGTTTGCGCGCGAAGCACCAACGGAACATACTTTTCGCCTTCACCATAAGCATGGCGAATTAATCGTGTATCACCGTGGTGGCTGCCGTGTTGGTGCGGCGGCATATGGGCGTCGGTCATCAGCACTTTCAAACCGGCCCGAGTGGCATAATACCCGGCTGCAGCGCCTACGGAACCGCTGCCAATAATGATGAGATCGTATTTCATTTTTTTCTCTCTGCTCTCATGGTTTAAGCAGAGTAATTAAGTGAATGCAGATATACAACCCAGAAATAGTAAAGGCACCAATCTGGTGCCTTTTGGGTGGATGGTCATGTCAAGTTAATGACGACGATACTCATTTACATGGAAATCACCAGATTCAATTTTGGCTATTCCTGCTTCTAATATCGAAATAAATTGTCTGGCAACATCAGTAGTTAACCAGAGTGTCTGACCAACTTCAGTCCCTTCCTGCTCGGACTTATTTGGGGTCTGGTAGTGCAAACGCAACATCAGAGCATCATAGCTATCAACGGTGCTGATGTCCCACCCTACGAGCGGATGAGTCTGAATGACTTCATTGTTTTTTTCCATCATGGCCCCCTAATTCGTGTTACTAGACAACGTTATTCGAGGTTCAATGCATTTTTATCTGAAGCAACTTCAGTATACCAATAAGTAAGGGTATCCACAGAATTTTTAAAGGGGGAAAGAGATATTTTTTTGTTTTTAAGATTTATATGAACAATAAAACAGCATGTCATTCATATTTTTTTAGCATATCGTGCAATTATTTTGAGGAAGTGTAGAAATTTTGTGCTGAAAATAAAAAAGCCGGGGCGACCCGGCAAAAACAAACATTACTGCATATTATTCGCTAACGAACCAGTCATCTGCGCTTTCCCATGTTTCTTGCAGAATTTCGCTAATGCGCTGTTTATCTTCTTTTGTTGCACCAATAACCGATAAATTATTGGCTGCGGCATAACGAACAGAAACATGACCTTCGTTATCAGGAAACGCATATTGAATACGGCGGGAAAGTTCACCGGCCAGGGCGTCAATGGCTCCGGCAGGTAATGGAGAAGTTTTCGCTATGGTGACTTCAATTCTCATAATAGCCCCCTGTTTTACATACTGGTTATTTATACAGGTAAAATAACCTAATGACAACAGGGAACTACGTTTTTTATTGTTTAACTGTCCAGCGTACCGTTTCTCCGGCCAGGAATGGCACCAACGTGTCGTCAGTCAGAGCGATGCTTTCAGCCACTTTCTGCTCTTCGCGTACCAGTTCAATAAACGATTCGTTGACCGGTAAACCATAGAACTGCGGGCCGTTTAAAGAACAGAACGCTTCAAAGTGCTGTAACGCATTCATTTCTTCAAAGACAGTGGCGTAACTGCCCAGCGCCGTTGGTGCATTAAAACAGCCGGCACAACCGCAACTACTCTCTTTGCGATGACGCGCATGTGGCGCGGAGTCAGTCCCAAGGAAAACGCGACTAAAGCCACTGGCGACCAGTTCACGCAGCGCCTGTTGATGCACATTACGTTTGAGAATGGGCAGGCAGTACAGGTGCGGACGTACACCACCAACCAGCATGTGGTTACGGTTAAACATCAAATGTTGAGGGGTAATGGTAGCAGCCAGTAGTTCATTACCATCACGAACATATTCAGCGGCATCTTTAGTCGTGATGTGCTCAAAAACCACTTTCAGCCCAGCCAGGCGTTGGCGTAGCGGTTCCATAACAGTCTCAATAAAGCGGGCTTCACGGTCAAAAATGTCGATGTCGGCGTGTGTCACTTCTCCGTGTACCAGCAGTGGCATACCCATTTTTTCCATTCGCTCCAGTACGGGCATGATAGCGTCAACCGACGTCACGCCGTGGCTGGAGTTGGTGGTCGCGTTTGCCGGGTAAAGTTTTGCAGCGGTGAACACGCCTTCGTTAAACCCTCGCTCCAGTTCGTCTGCATCCAGTGAATCAGTTAAGTAGCAGGTCATCAGCGGGGTGAAGTCGTGCCCGGCAGGGACGGCGTCAAGAATACGTTGACGATAAGCCACGGCAGCTTCAACGGTCGTCACGGGCGGTGCCAGATTGGGCATAACGATGGCCCGACCATAGGTTTGGCTGGTATACGGCACGACAGTTTTTAACATGTCGCCATCGCGGAGGTGAAGGTGCCAGTCGTCTGGGCGGCGGATCTTTAATACCTGGGATGGTGCAGTCATTAATCTCTATGCTCCGGCTGAAGGGATGTTTTTGCCGGACACAAAGGATAAGCGGAAACGTTTTCCTTTGCACGAAAAATAAAGGGCGCGAATGCGCCCTCGTGTTTAATCAGTAAACGGAATGACAATTTCGCCAGGTTTCACCTCAATACCTTTTGCCAGTTTTTTCGCCATTGCTTCACCTTTGCTGCCATCGTCGCGCAGAATATAAGCCGGTTGCTGGTTAAAGTAGTTGCGTAATGCCTGATTCAAATAGGGCAGCAACGTTTGCATCACTGTCTGCATTTTTTCCGGTTGTACCGTCGCATCGACCACTTCCATTTCCTTCAGGAAGATAGCGCCTTTTTCTTTATCGAAAACCGGCAGTGCTTTCAGTTTTAGTTTCATGGTCGCTTTCTGGCTGCCGAACAGGGAGTTCATATCCAGATTTGCATCCCCGGTTAAGGTTATCTTATTCGGCTCTTCGCGACCAATTTGGCTGGTCAGGTTTGTCAGAACAATATGGGCGTCAGCTACGCCGGGCAAACCGATATCTTTTGAGAAATTATTATGTTTTTCAAGCGACTGGTTAATTTCTTGTTCGCTAATCGTGTACTGGGTGAGTTGATTACAGCCAACGAGCAGGCCGCTGACGAACAATGCAGCGGCAAATAAAAACTTGTTCATGGTAGTCCTCGACATGAAATCTGCGTCAATATCCTGACACAACGCAGCATGTGCCACCAGCGTTAAACTCGCCAGCAGAAAAAACTGAATTCTGCGGCGGCAGGTAATAACAAGCTGTTAAGGCGCGTCAGGTTGACAGGGCGACCACTGGTAACAGAACGCATCGCGTTTTCAGGCATCGCGTTCCAGCAACCGACGCGCAGCGCGCTTCTGGCTAAATTGCCAACCCAGAGCAAGAAAGGTGATTATGCCAATAATGCCCAACATCATCCACGGTAGCTCTGGTTGTTGTGCCGACTTACCCAGATCAAACAGCCAACCACCGCCGATATAACCGATAGCGCCGCCAATCGCCAGACCCAGACGACTAAACCCCATATAGCTGCCGCGCGCTCGTGCATCCGCCAGCGAGGCACTTAATGTTTCACGCGCAGGTTCGGCAATGATCGAACCGATATAAAACAGACAAATCAGGGTGAAGAGTTGTTGCAGACTGCTGACCATTCCAACGGGCATCATGCTTAACGACATGACCAGCAGCCCAGCCATCAACCGATGTTCCAGACGAAAACGCTTTTCGCTCCAGCGAGCGATAGGGTAGAGCAAGGTTAAGGAGAGACATGCTTCAATGGCATACATCCATTTAACGGCAGAGGGTGCGCCAGCGACGTCGTTGACCATAATCGGCAGCATCAGCATCACCTGAACGGCCAGCATATAGTAGCCCGCCAGCGTCAGGACGTAAGTGACAAAACGTTTATCACGCATCACGCGAGCCATGCCTTCGCGGACTGGCGTGCGCACGGTAGAGAGTTTCCATGCCGGTAACAACCAGGCATTAAACGCTGCACACAGTACAAACAGAATCGCCCCTGTGGCGCAGACCAGGCGGAAATCATATTGCAACAGCCAGCTCCCCAACAATGCGCCAATGACCGCACCGGCACTGTCCTGCATCATCAACAACGAGAAAAAGCGGCCACGCTGCTGCGGGCGAATCAATTTGACCACCAGCGCCGAACGCGGCGGATCGAAAAGAGTGCCGCCAAGACCTGAGAGAAGGCAGGAAAACCACAGTAGCCAGGGCTCCTGAGCGATGCCCATGGTGGCGAATCCGGCTGCGCGCATCAGCATACCGGTGACAATCATCGGTTTAGCGCCAAAGCGGTCGGCAATTGCGCCGCCAAAAATACCCAACCCCTGCTGAATGAACTGACGCAGACCGAGGGCAATACCGACCATCACGGCGGCCCAGCCCATTTGATCAACGAAGCGGATGGAGATCAGCGGAAAGACAACAAAGAACCCCAGCACGACCAGCATATTATCGATGAGCAGGAAATATTTACCCAGGTTCCTCGCCTGCGACACGCGCGACATTTCCCCTCCCGGGAAATAAAAGATGAGCACTTTCTATTCTGCATGGTCGCTAATACTTTTCCCACAATTCCCGGGACAATATTTTTTTATCGAAAGTCCTCTTTGATAGAGAGTTTTTATCAAATATGTGAATAATGCAGGAAATGGCATTTGGGACTTTTCACAGGCTCTGGTTGCGCAGGTATAGTAATACTTACAGCGTATTAAAGACGTTACGGGAAGGAGTAGGTATAGAATGTTTGGCTATCGCAGTAACGTGCCAAAAGTGCGCTTAACCACGGACCGACTGGTCGTGCGTCTGGTGCATGATCGTGATGCCTGGCGGCTGGCGGATTATTACGCAGAGAATCGCCATTTCCTCAAGCCCTGGGAGCCAGTGCGCGACGAAAGCCACTGCTATCCTTCAGGCTGGCAGGCCAGGTTAAGCATGATTAATGAATTTCATAAACAAGGTTCTGCATTCTATTTTGGGTTGTTCGACCCGGATGAGAAAGAGATTATTGGCGTTGCCAATTTTTCTAATGTGGTGCGGGGATCTTTTCATGCTTGCTATCTCGGTTATTCGATCGGGCAAAAATGGCAAGGCAAAGGGCTAATGTTTGAAGCCCTGACCGCCGCCATTCGTTATATGCAGCGCACCCAACATATTCATCGCATTATGGCCAACTATATGCCGCACAATAAACGCAGCGGTGATTTACTGGCGAGATTGGGTTTTGAAAAAGAAGGCTATGCGAAAGACTATTTGTTGATTGATGGACAATGGCGCGATCACGTACTGACGGCATTAACCACCCCAGACTGGGCGCCCGGCCGCTAAGGAGAATCTCATGAAATATCAACTTACTGCACTGGAAGCCCGCGTGATTGGCTGCTTGCTGGAAAAACAGGTGACAACGCCGGAGCAATATCCGCTTTCTGTAAATGGTGTAGTAACGGCCTGTAATCAGAAAACGAACCGTGAACCGGTAATGAATCTGAGTGAATCCGAGGTGCAGGAGCAGCTGGATAATCTGGTCAAACGTCATTATTTACGCACGGTGAGCGGTTTTGGTAATCGGGTCACCAAATATGAGCAACGCTTTTGTAATTCAGAATTTGGCGATCTGAAACTGGGTGCCGCAGAAGTGGCGTTGATAACCACTTTGTTGTTACGCGGTGCCCAGACGCCAGGCGAATTGCGCAGCCGCGCGGCGCGGATGTATGAATTTAGCGATATGGCGGAAGTGGAGTCCACGCTGGAACAACTGGCTAATCGTGAAGACGGGCCTTTTGTGGTTCGCCTGGCTCGTGAACCGGGTAAACGTGAAAGCCGTTATATGCATCTTTTCAGCGGTGAGGTTGAGGATCAGCCGGTGTTAACGGAGTCGTCGAACGCGGTTGACGGCGATTTACAGGCTCGTGTCGAAGCACTGGAAATCGAAGTGGCAGAACTGAAACAGCGTCTTGATTCATTGCTGGCCCATCTGGGAGATTAAAGTGAAAAAATTACGTATCGGCGTAGTGGGATTAGGCGGCATCGCGCAAAAAGCGTGGTTACCGGTGCTGGCGGCAGCATCTGACTGGACGTTACAAGGCGCGTGGTCGCCAACGCGTGAGAAAGCTCTGCCAGTTTGTGAAAGCTGGCGCATTCCCTACGCTGATTCGTTATCCAGCCTCGCCGCCAGTTGCGATGCAGTTTTCGTGCATTCAAGCACTGCCAGCCACTTTGAGGTGGTCAGTGCGCTGTTAAACGCGGGGGTGCATGTTTGTGTTGATAAACCGCTGGCGGAAAATCTGCGTGATGCCGAGCGGCTGGTGGAGCTGGCAGCGCGGAAAAAACTCACCCTGATGGTCGGTTTTAACCGCCGTTTCGCACCGCTCTACTGTGAGTTAAAAACGCAACTCGCTACGGCGGCCTCGCTAAGAATGGATAAGCATCGTAGCAATAGCGTCGGCCCGCACGATCTTTATTTCACGTTGCTGGATGATTATCTGCATGTGGTGGATACCGCGCTGTGGTTGTCTGGCGGCAAAGCCTCTCTGGATGGCGGCACGCTACTGACTAACGACGCTGGCGAAATGCTGTTTGCCGAGCACCATTTTTCTGCGGGTTCTTTGCAGATTACCACCAGTATGCATCGCCGTGCCGGAAGTCAGCGTGAAGCCGTGCAGGCCGTGACTGACGGTGCGCTCATCGACATTACGGATATGCGTGAATGGCGTGAGGAGCGCGGGCAGGGGGTAGTGCATAAACCGATTCCAGGCTGGCAGAGTACTCTCGAGCAGCGTGGATTTGTTGGTTGCGCACGTCACTTCATTGAATGCGTGCAAAATCAGACAGTTCCGCAAACCGCCGGTGAACAGGCGGTGCTGGCGCAGCGCATCGTTGACAAGATCTGGCGCGACGCGATGAGTGAATAAACCCTGTAACATCTGGCGGTAGCAATTCACCATAATCCAGGTAGACTATTCGCCTCTTTCAGCGCCTGCCTTGCAGGCGTTTTGCCCGTGGGTCTGGATTAGAACACCGATGAATTTATTAAAATCGCTGGCCGCCGTCAGCTCGATGACCATGTTTTCGCGTGTGCTTGGCTTCGCACGTGACGCAATTGTCGCCAGAATCTTTGGCGCAGGGATGGCAACCGACGCCTTTTTTGTCGCTTTTAAACTTCCTAACTTGTTGCGCCGTATTTTTGCTGAAGGGGCATTTTCCCAGGCATTTGTACCGATTCTGGCGGAATATAAAAGCAAGCAGGGTGAAGACGCCACGCGGGTCTTTGTCTCTTATGTTTCTGGTCTGCTGACACTCGCGCTGGCGGTTGTGACGGTTGCCGGGATGCTCGCCGCGCCGTGGGTAATCATGGTGACCGCGCCGGGCTTTGCTGATACTGCCGACAAATTTGCCCTGACTACCCAGCTATTACAGATTACTTTTCCCTATATTTTGCTGATCTCTCTGGCGTCGCTGGTGGGGGCGATTCTCAATACCTGGAACCGTTTTTCGATTCCGGCATTTGCCCCGACGTTACTTAACATCAGCATGATTGGTTTTGCGCTGTTTGCCGCGCCGTACTTTAATCCGCCTGTGCTGGCGCTGGCGTGGGCTGTAACGGTGGGCGGGATCCTGCAACTGGTTTATCAGCTACCGCACCTGAAGAAGATAGGCATGTTGGTTTTGCCACGCATTAACTTCCACGATGCGGGTGCGATGCGCGTGGTGAAACAGATGGGACCGGCGATTCTTGGCGTCTCTGTCAGTCAGATCTCCTTGATCATCAACACCATTTTTGCTTCGTTTTTGGCATCCGGTTCAGTCTCCTGGATGTATTACGCTGACCGTTTAATGGAGTTCCCGTCTGGCGTACTGGGCGTGGCGCTTGGCACCATTTTGCTACCATCGCTGTCGAAAAGTTTTGCCAGCGGCAATCACGATGAATACAACCGCTTGATGGACTGGGGGCTGCGTCTTTGTTTCTTGCTGGCGCTGCCAAGCGCGGTGGCGCTGGGTATCCTTTCCGGGCCGTTGACCGTTTCACTGTTTCAATACGGTAAATTTACCGCCTTTGATGCGCTGATGACCCAGCGGGCGTTAATTGCTTACTCGGTGGGTTTGATTGGCCTGATTGTGGTGAAAGTGCTGGCTCCGGGCTTTTATTCCCGACAGGACATTAAAACACCGGTAAAAATAGCCATCGTCACGCTGATCCTGACGCAATTGATGAACCTGGCGTTTATCGGCCCGTTGAAACATGCCGGATTGTCGCTTTCCATTGGTCTGGCTGCTTGTCTGAATGCTTCGCTGCTGTACTGGCAGTTGCGTAAGCAGAAAATCTTCACCCCGCAGCCCGGCTGGACTGCGTTTCTGCTGCGTTTGTTGGTAGCCGTATTGGTGATGTCTGGCGTGCTGTTAGGCATGTTACACATCATGCCAGAGTGGTCATTGGGCACTATGCCCTGGCGCTTACTACGCTTGATGGCGGTTGTTGTCGCGGGGATCGCGGCATACTTTGCCGCGCTGGCGGTGCTGGGCTTCAAAGTTAAAGAGTTTGCCCGTCGGACGGTGTAATAATGCGTTCCGGCCTGCATTGCAGGCCGGAGAAAATCTTCAGATAGATATCTTTTTACTGCCGCGATGGGACGTTGAGGTTTGACCGTTAGCCCCGTACAGCGTCGGTTCCTGATGCGGTTTCAGCATCTCAAGCGCCTGTTGATTGCGCTCAATCTGTCCTTCCAGTAACCAGCCGTTATGTTGATTTAACTGGCGCAGTTGCTGCGTTTTCACGGTAATTTCCCGCCAACGCTGCGCGATATCGTCGCTGTTTGCAGTATCCAGTGTTTGCCGACGTAACTGCTCAAGGTAATCCAGCGTTGCCAGCAGTGAGCTTTTTTGTTCTGTAATCCATTGCAACTGGCTGCCGTTGATCTGCCCCATAGAGAGATGTTGTTGCTCTTGATCCATCACCATTTTAAGCTCGTTAAGCACTGCGGACATCTGGTCGAGGATCTCTGCAAGACGCGTCATAAGCCTATTTACTCAGTAAGTCTTGTTGTACTTCGCTGATCAGTGCGTCGGCAATTTTACCGATATCCATTTTTAGCTCGCCGTTACGAATCGCCTGTCTCAACGCTTCTACGCGTTCAAGATTGATATCACTGCTGCCTGGTTGCATCAGTTTTGCCTGCGCATCGCTTAACGTGACGCTGGTGCTGGTGGCTGCGGTCGTTTTAGTCGAGCGGGTATTGGCTACCGGCGCGTCAGTGTTTTCGCGTGGCTGAACGGTGCTTACGGGCTTCAGAGGTGAAGTGCGGTCAATACTCATGGTTTATTCCTCATTGAGGGCGCTTTTATCATTTGTTGCTTATTTATCGGCAATAGTCGGTCAATCTTTAATAGCTTACAGGTTTATAAGAATATTCCCATCAGCATCCACCACGCCACTGACCACCTGACCCGACATCATGCGGACACGAGCATTTTGCGCGACGGCGGCATTGTTCAGTGCCTGACCTTCAGCATTGGCGCTGAATCCATCGCCGCTGGCAATCACATTGACGCGTTGACCGGCTTTGACTCGCCAGGCTTGGCGCAGCATGGTTAGCTGTACAGGCTGCTCGGGCGCCAGATCGCGCAGGCTGACGGCATCAACAAGTTGATTGACATCCAGCACAGTACGCGGCGGTAAGGTGTCCAGCCGTCCGCGCTTTAGTTTGACACTGCCAGATTCCAGCTTTCCTCCCCGCACAACGGGCATCGCAGCAACCACATAATTTCCCGTGGCCTGCACATTAACCTGCAAATATCGTTTGTCGTTGCCGCAGCGTGCCAGCACATTCACATTGCCCCACAGGCGAGAATTGCTGGTCATCGACAGCAACGGCTGTTCACACGGAGGCAGTAAATGGGGCGCAGTACGAATAGAGACCCGGACTTCATCACTCAACCCTGCCAGTTGTGCGGCAAAAAAGGTTTGCAATTGTGATGTGAGATCGCCAGCCGCACTCAGCGGACTGAACAGTATCGCGATGATCGCCATACAACGCTTCATTGCCAGCATTTTCGCCTCCAGCCATTTCTACAGGCCAAATTGTACCCGCGCGCTGTGACCATCAACGGCATAAATAGCGAACCATTTTGCGTTTATTCCGCCGATAACGCGCGCGTAAAGCCTTTAAGCTGACGGCAGAATTTTGATACCTGCGGAGGAGATATGCTCGATAAGCTCGACGCCGCCTTACGTTTTCAACAAGAGGCGCTCAATCTGCGCGCCCAGCGTCAGGAAGTGCTGGCGGCAAACATCGCCAATGCCGATACCCCTGGTTATCAGGCGCGCGATATAGATTTTGCCAGCGAACTTAAAAAAGTGATGCAGCGTGGACGGGATGAAACCAGCGTGGTCGCCCTGACTATGACCTCAACGCAACACATTCCGGCGCAGGCGCTGACGCCTCCTACCGCAGAACTGCAATACCGTATTCCGGACCAGCCTTCGCTGGACGGTAATACCGTCGATATGGATCGCGAACGTACCCAGTTTGCCGATAACAGCCTGCAATACCAGATGAGCCTTAGTGCGTTGAGCGGGCAAATCAAAGGCATGATGAATGTTTTACAGAGCGGAAATTAACGGATGGCACTGCTGAATATTTTTGATATCGCCGGATCGGCGTTAACTGCTCAGTCCCAGCGTCTGAACGTGGCGGCCAGTAATCTGGCGAATGCCGACAGTGTGACTGGCCCAGACGGACAACCTTATCGGGCAAAACAGGTGGTGTTCCAGGTGAACGCCGCGCCAGGCGCTGCCACGGGCGGCGTAAAGGTTGCCGATGTCATTGAAAGTCAGGCTCCGGACAAACTGGTTTATGAGCCGGGTAATCCTCTGGCGGACGCGAAGGGCTACGTGAAAATGCCAAACGTTGATGTTGTCGGGGAGATGGTTAACACCATGTCGGCGTCGCGCAGCTATCAGGCCAACGTGGAAGTGCTCAACACGGTGAAAAGCATGATGCTGAAAACCCTCACGCTCGGTCAATAAAGGAGAAAGCCATGTCCATTGCGGTAACCACCACCGATCCGACAAATACCGGCGTCAGCACTACCAGCAGTAGTAGTTCGATCACGGGCAGCAACGCCGCAGATTTACAAAGCAGTTTTCTGACTTTGCTGGTGGCACAGCTGAAAAACCAGGATCCGACCAATCCAATGGAAAACAACGAGCTGACGTCGCAACTGGCGCAAATCAGCACGGTCAGCGGGATTGAAAAACTCAATACAACGCTCGGTTCGATTTCCGGGCAGATAGACAACAGTCAGTCGCTACAGGCCAGTAACCTGATTGGTCACGGTGTGATGATCCCCGGCACCACCATTCTTGCCGGAACCGGCAGTGAAGAAGGCGCGGTAACCACGACCACACCGTTCGGTGTTGAACTGCAACAGGCGGCAGATAAAGTCACTGCCACTATCACTGATAAAAACGGCGCGGTTGTGCGCACTATTGATATCGGTGAACTGACCGCCGGCGTCCACAGTTTCACTTGGGATGGTACGTTAACTGACGGCACAACCGCTCCAAATGGTTCTTATAACGTGGCGATTAGCGCCAGTAACGGTGGTACGCAGTTGGTGGCTCAACCGCTGCAGTTTGCTCTGGTGCAGGGCGTGATTCGCGGCAACAACGGGAACACGCTGGATCTTGGTACTTACGGCACCACCACGCTCGACGAAGTACGGCAGATAATCTAAGCCTTCACATTTCAGGAGTCAGTCATGGCCTTTTCTCAAGCGGTAAGCGGATTAAACGCTGCCGCCACCAACCTCGATGTCATTGGCAACAATATCGCCAACTCCGCCACCTATGGCTTTAAATCCGGCACGGCTTCATTTGCTGATATGTTCGCGGGTTCTAAAGTGGGACTGGGGGTAAAAGTTGCCGGTATCACCCAGGATTTTACCGATGGCACGACCACCAATACCGGACGTGGTCTTGACGTTGCTATCAGCCAGAACGGTTTTTTTCGCCTGGTAGACAGCAACGGCTCGGTGTTTTACAGCCGTAACGGGCAATTCAAACTCGATGAAAACCGCAACCTGGTGAATATGCAAGGTTTGCAATTGACGGGCTATCCGGCAACCGGCACGCCACCGACCATTCAGCAAGGGGCGAATCCGACCAATATTTCGATTCCAAATACCCTGATGGCGGCAAAAACCACCACCACGGCGTCGATGCAGATCAACCTGAACTCCAGTGATCCGCTTCCGTCTGTGACTACCTTCGATGCCAGTAATGCGGATAGCTATAACAAAAAAGGCTCGGTGACTGTTTTCGATAGTCAGGGCAATGCTCACGACATGAACGTCTTTTTTGTGAAGACCGGGGATAATAACTGGGATGTTTACACTCAGGACAGCAGTGATCCAACAGGCACAGCGAACCACGCAACGACGCTAGCGTTTAATGCCAATGGCATATTGACTTCGGGGGGGACAGCGAACATTACCACCGGCGCAATCAATGGCGCAGATCCTGCCTTATTCTCGTTAAGTTTCCTCAATTCTATGCAGCAAAATACCGGCGCGAACAACATTGTGGCAACCACCCAGGACGGCTACAAACCTGGCGATTTGGTGAGCTATCAAATCAACGATGACGGCACGGTAGTCGGTAACTATTCCAACGAACAAACCCAGTTGCTGGGGCAGATTGTACTGGCGAACTTTGCCAACAACGAAGGTCTGGCATCCGAAGGCGATAACGTCTGGTCTGCGACGCAATCTTCTGGCGTGGCGCTGTTAGGCACTGCCGGAACGGGGAATTTTGGCAGTCTGACCAACGGCGCGCTGGAAGCGTCCAACGTCGATCTCAGCAAAGAACTGGTCAATATGATTGTCGCCCAGCGTAACTATCAGTCTAACGCCCAGACCATCAAAACCCAGGATCAGATCCTTAACACGCTGGTTAACTTACGCTAATCGCTGACGGGATAGCTCAATGGATCACGCAATCTATACCGCAATGGGCGCCGCCAGCCAGACGCTGAATCAACAGGCGGTGACCGCCAGTAATCTGGCAAATGCCTCGACACCGGGCTTTCGCGCGCAGTTAAACGCCTTGCGCGCAGTGCCGGTGGAAGGGCTTTCTCTGCCCACGCGCACGTTGGTAACGGCGTCAACGCCGGGTGCAGACATGACGCCTGGCAAGATGGATTACACCTCGCGCCCGCTGGATGTCGCATTACAGCAGGACGGCTGGCTGGCCGTGCAGACTACTGACGGCAGCGAAGGGTATACGCGTAATGGCAGCATTCAGGTTGATCCCACCGGGCAACTGACGATTCAGGGGCATCCGGTGATTGGCGAGGCGGGACCGATTGCCGTGCCGGAAGGGGCAGAAATCACTATTGCCGCCGATGGCACTATTTCGGCGCTGAATCCCGGCGATCCGGCAAATACCGTCGCGCCAGTGGGTCGTCTGAAACTGGTGAAAGCCACGGGCAGTGAAGTACAGCGTGGTGATGACGGTATTTTTCGTTTAAGTGCGGAAAGCCAGGCCACGCGTGGCACGGTGCTGCAGGCTGACCCGACGTTGCGCGTGATGTCGGGCGTACTGGAAGGCAGTAACGTCAATGCCGTTGCGGCGATGAGCGACATGATTGCCAGCGCGCGGCGTTTTGAAATGCAGATGAAGGTGATCAGCAGCGTCGATGATAACGCAGGCCGTGCCAACCAACTGCTGTCGATGAGTTAATTGAACGATTGATGACATTGCAATAAAAGCGCGCGGACTGTTCCCTCGCCCCTTTGGGGAGAGGGTTAGGGAGAGGGGAAATTCGCACCGTCGCGTGCTTTTGCTCTGCTTGTCAGCAATCCACCACAGGACATTTTATGATCAGTTCATTATGGATCGCCAAAACGGGTCTCGACGCCCAGCAAACCAATATGGACGTTATTGCCAACAACCTGGCAAACGTCAGCACCAACGGTTTTAAGCGCCAGCGGGCGGTGTTTGAAGATCTGCTTTATCAAACCATTCGCCAGCCTGGCGCGCAGTCTTCCGAACAAACTACCTTACCATCCGGGTTGCAAATCGGCACCGGTGTGCGTCCGGTCGCCACTGAACGTTTACACAGTCAGGGCAATCTGTCGCAAACCAATAACAGCAAAGATGTTGCCATCAAAGGGCAGGGTTTTTTCCAGGTCATGCTGCCGGATGGTTCATCAGCCTATACCCGTGACGGCTCTTTCCAGGTGGATCAGAACGGGCAACTGGTGACGGCCGGTGGCTTTCAGGTGCAGCCAGCAATCACCATTCCGGCGAATGCGTTAACTATCACCATTGGTCGTGATGGCGTGGTAAGCGTTACCCAGCAAGGTCAGGCGGCGCCGGTTCAGGTTGGGCAACTCAATCTCACTACCTTTATGAACGACACCGGGCTGGAGAGTATTGGTGAAAACCTCTACACCGAAACGCAATCCTCCGGCGCGCCGAATGAAAGCACACCGGGTCTGAACGGTGCAGGGCTGTTGTATCAAGGGTATGTTGAAACATCTAACGTCAACGTGGCGGAAGAACTGGTCAACATGATCCAGGTACAGCGTGCCTACGAAATCAACAGTAAAGCGGTATCCACCACCGATCAGATGCTGCAAAAACTAACGCAACTCTAAGGCATAACCGGTGGCAGGTTCACCGGTTTACTGATTTTTGAAGATGATAGCCATGCAAAAAAACGCTGTGCACACTTACGCCATTTCCAGCTTGTTGGTGCTTTCACTATCCGGCTGTGCCTGGATACCCTCCACCCCATTGGTGCAGGGGGCGACCAGTGCACAGCCGGTTCCCGGACCGACGCCTGTTGCCAACGGTTCTATTTTTCAGTCTGCCCAGCCGATTAACTATGGCTATCAACCGCTGTTTGAAGATCGCCGGCCGCGCAATATTGGTGACACGCTGACCATTGTGTTGCAGGAGAACGTCAGCGCCAGCAAGAGTTCCTCCGCTAATGCCAGCCGCGATGGCAAAACCAGCTTCGGTTTTGATACCGTGCCGCGCTATTTGCAGGGACTGTTTGGTAACGCCCGCGCCGATGTCGATGCCTCTGGCGGCAATAGTTTCAACGGTAAAGGCGGTGCTAATGCCAGCAATACCTTTAGCGGCACATTAACAGTGACGGTCGATCAGGTGCTGGTCAACGGTAACCTGCATGTGGTGGGTGAAAAACAGATCGCCATTAATCAGGGCACTGAATTTATTCGCTTCTCCGGCGTGGTCAATCCACGCACCATCAGCGGCAGCAATACCGTACCGTCTACTCAGGTGGCGGATGCGCGCATTGAGTACGTGGGTAACGGCTACATTAACGAAGCGCAAAATATGGGCTGGTTACAGCGTTTCTTCCTTAACCTGTCGCCAATGTAAGTGAGGCTGTGGTGATTAAATTTCTCTCTGCGTTCATTCTTCTGCTGGTTGCGACGGTGGCGCAGGCCGACCGTATTCGCGATCTCACCAGCGTTCAGGGCGTACGGCAAAACTCGCTGATCGGTTATGGCCTGGTCGTTGGCCTGGATGGTACAGGCGACCAGACGACCCAGACGCCGTTTACCACTCAAACGCTTAATAACATGCTCTCGCAGTTGGGAATTACCGTTCCGACTGGCACCAATATGCAACTCAAAAACGTGGCTGCGGTAATGGTGACGGCGTCGCTTCCACCATTTGGTCGCCAGGGGCAAACCATCGACGTGGTGGTTTCTTCTATGGGGAACGCCAAAAGTCTGCGTGGCGGCACGTTGTTGATGACCCCGCTTAAGGGCGTTGATAGCCAGGTGTATGCGCTGGCGCAGGGCAACATTCTGGTTGGCGGTGCGGGCGCATCGGCGGGAGGCAGCAGTGTCCAGGTTAACCAACTGAACGGTGGACGGATCACTAATGGTGCGATTATTGAGCGCGAATTGCCCAGCCAGTTTGGCGCTGGCAATACCCTCAATTTGCAGCTAAATGAGGAAGATTTCACCATGGCGCAGGAAATTGCCGATACCATCAACCGCACACGTGGATACGGTAACGCTACGGCGTTAGATGCGCGGACTATTCAGGTACGCGTGCCGAGTGGCAACAGTTCCCAGGTGCGTTTCCTTGCCGATATCCAGAATATGCAGGTTAATGTCATCCCGCAGGACGCCAAAGTGATTATTAACTCGCGTACTGGTTCAGTGGTGATGAACCGTGAAGTGACGCTGGACAGTTGCGCGGTAGCGCAGGGGAATCTCTCGGTTACGGTAAATCGTCAGGCTAACGTGAGCCAACCAGACACACCGTTTGGTGGCGGGCAGACCGTGGTAACGCCACAAACCCAGATCGACTTACGCCAGAGCGGCGGTTCGCTGCAAAGCGTACGTTCCAGCGCCAGCCTCAATAACGTGGTGCGCGCGCTCAATGCGCTGGGCGCTACGCCGATGGATCTGATGTCCATACTGCAATCAATGCAAAGCGCGGGATGTCTGCGGGCAAAACTGGAAATCATCTGATGATTAGCGACAGCAAACTACTGGCGAGTGCCGCCTGGGATGCGCAATCGCTTAACGATCTGAAAGCGAAAGCGGGCGAAGATCCTGCGGCAAATATTCGCCCGGTTGCCCGCCAGGTGGAAGGGATGTTCGTGCAGATGATGCTGAAAAGTATGCGTGAAGCCCTACCGAAAGAGGGTCTGTTCAGCAGCGAGCACACTCGTCTCTACACCAGTATGTATGACCAGCAGATTGCCCAACAGATGACGGCGGGAAAAGGTCTGGGACTGGCGGAGATGATGGTTAAGCAGATGACGCCAGAACAACCACTGCCAGATGAAGCGACGCCAGCGGCACCGATGAAATTCCCGCTCGAAACCGTGATGCGTTATCAAAATCAGACGATTACGCAGCTGGTGCAAAAAGCCGTGCCACGCAACTACGATGATTCGCTGCCTGGTGACAGTAAAGCATTTCTCGCCCAACTCTCATTGCCCGCCCAACTGGCAAGCCAGCAAAGCGGTGTGCCACATCATCTGATCCTCGCCCAGGCTGCGCTGGAATCAGGCTGGGGTCAACGGCAAATTCGTCGTGAAAATGGTGAACCAAGCTATAACCTGTTTGGCGTCAAAGCCTCCGGCAACTGGAAAGGACCGGTGACTGAAATTACCACCACCGAATATGAAAACGGCGAAGCGAAAAAAGTGAAGGCGAAGTTTCGGGTTTACAGCTCTTATCTTGAAGCATTGTCGGATTATGTTGGACTGTTAACGCGTAATCCGCGTTACGCTGCCGTGACGACCGCCGCAAGCGCCGAGCAGGGGGCGCAGGCATTACAGGACGCGGGATATGCTACCGATCCTCACTATGCCCGCAAACTCACCAATATGATTCAACAGATGAAATCGGTAAGCGACAAGGTGAGTAAAACCTACAACATGAGTATCGATAATCTGTTCTGAACAACTCAAGTCCGGCGGGTGTCTGCCGATAATGCTCTGTAATTGAAAGCTTATAAGGAACCTCCATGTCCAGCTTGATCAATAACGCCATGAGCGGACTTAATGCGGCTCAGGCGGCGTTAAATACGGCGAGTAATAATATTTCCAGCTATAACGTTGCCGGATATACCCGTCAAACGACCATTATGGCGCAGGCCAATAGCACTCTGGGTGCAGGCGGCTGGGTTGGCAATGGCGTCTACGTTTCTGGCGTGCAGCGTGAGTACGACGCCTTTATTACCAACCAGTTACGTGCGGCGCAGACCCAGAGTAGCGGCCTGACTTCCCGCTATGAACAGATGTCGAAAATCGACAATATGCTCTCTGGCAGCACCACGTCGCTGGCAACACAGATGCAGGACTTCTTCACCAGTCTGCAAACGCTGGTCAGCAACGCGGAAGATCCAGCAGCACGTCAGGCGCTGATTGGTAAATCAGAAGGGCTGGTGAATCAGTTTAAAACCACCGATCAGTATCTGCGCGACCAGGACAAACAGGTCAATATCGCGATAGGTGCCAGCGTTGACCAGATCAACAATTACGCTAAACAAATCGCCAGCCTGAACGATCAAATCTCACGCCTGACAGGTGTGGGGGCAGGGGCGTCACCCAACGATCTCCTGGATCAACGCGATCAACTGGTGAGTGAATTAAACCAGATTGTTGGTGTAGAAGTCAGCGTTCAGGATGGCGGCACTTATAACATCACGATGGCCAATGGTTACTCGCTGGTACAAGGTAGCACGGCGCGCCAGCTTGCGGCAGTACCGTCCAGCGCAGATCCTTCTCGTACCACGGTCGCTTATGTTGATGGGACAGCGGGCAATATTGAGATCCCGGAGAAATTGCTGAATACCGGGTCGCTGGGCGGCATTCTGACATTCCGTTCTCAGGATCTGGACCAGACGCGTAATACGCTTGGACAACTGGCGCTGGCATTTGCCGAGGCTTTCAATACCCAACATAACAAGGGATTTGATGCCAATGGTAAGGAAGGGCAGGATTTCTTTGCCGTCGGGAAGCCGGTTGTACTGGAGAATACTAAAAACCAGGGTAACAGCGCGATTAGCGCCACCGTGACCGATGGCTCCGCCGTGCTGGCGACAGATTATAAAATTTCCTTTAGCAACGATCAGTGGCAAGTCACCCGCCTTGCCAGCAATACCACTTTTCCGGTGACGCCTGATGCTGACGGTAAAGTCACGTTTGATGGTCTGGAGTTGACGTTTACTGGCACACCAGACGCTAACGACAGCTTTACGCTGAAACCGGTAAGCGATGCCATCGTCAACATGGATGTTTTAATCACCGATGAAGCAGAAATCGCCATGGCGAGTGATAAAACGGCTGGTGAGAGCGACAACCGCAATGGTCAGGCGCTGCTGGATTTGCAAAGCAACAGTAAAACGGTGGGCGGGGCGAAATCCTTTAACGACGCCTATGCCTCGTTGGTCAGCGACATCGGTAATAAAACCGCTACGTTGAAAACCAGCAGTACTACGCAGGGTAATGTGGTGACGCAGCTTTCTAATCAGCAGCAATCTATTTCCGGCGTCAACCTCGACGAAGAGTACGGCAACCTGCAACGTTTTCAGCAGTATTACCTGGCGAATGCGCAGGTTTTGCAGGCGGCGAACGCCATTTTTGATGCGCTGATTAACATTCGCTAAGGGAGAGAAAAAATGCGTTTCAGTACTCAAATGATGTACCAGCAGAATATGCGCGGTATCACCAGTTCTCAGGCGGAATGGATGAAGTACGGCGAACAGATGTCGACGGGTAAGCGAGTCATTAACCCTTCAGATGATCCCATTGCTGCATCACAAGCCGTAGTGCTCTCACAAGCGCAGGCGCAAAACAGCCAGTACACGCTGGCGCGTACTTTTGCCACTCAAAAAGTGTCACTGGAAGAGAGCGTGCTTAGCCAGGTGACCACTGCTATCCAGAATGCTCAGGAGAAAATTGTCTATGCCAGCAACGGCACCTTGAGTGACGATGACCGGGCATCGCTGGCAACGGATATTCAGGGGCTACGTGACCAGTTGTTGAATCTGGCGAATACCACTGACGGTAACGGGCGCTACATTTTTGCGGGTTATAAAACAGAAACCGCGCCGTTTAGCGAAGAGAAAGGTAAATATGTCGGCGGAACAGAAAGTATTAAGCAACAGGTCGATGCTTCGCGTTCGATGGTGATAGGGCATACCGGCGACAAAATTTTTAATAGCATTACCAGTAATGCTGTAGCGGAACCAGACGGTAGCGATTCTGAAACCAATCTTTTTGCCATGCTGGATAGCGCCATTGCGGCGCTTAAAACACCTGTTGCGGATAGTGAAGCGGATCAAGAAACCTCCGCTGCGGCGTTAGATAAAACCAACCGTGGCCTGAAAAACTCGTTGAATAATGTGCTCACCGTACGCGCGGAATTAGGCACGCAGCTGAACGAGCTGGAGTCGCTGGATTCTTTAGGTAGCGATCGCGCTTTAGGCCAAACGCAGCAGATGAGTGATTTGGTTGATGTGGACTGGAACGCGACTATTTCATCTTACATCATGCAGCAAACGGCATTGCAGGCGTCGTACAAAGCGTTTACTGATATGCAGGGGTTATCGCTTTTCCAGCTCAACAAATAAGCACTTTTTCAAACATATCATGAAACTGGGTATGTTTTGTCTGCCTGCTCTGGGATCGCCGGGGCGGGCATTTTTTTTGCCTGATTTGAGTAGTTGGCTAGTAAGAATGCCATTTGATGAATTTGAATCTGTTGATTCAAAGATGAAATAAAAAGCCCCGGCGGTTGCCAGGGCTTGATTACTTTGAGCTAATGATTACTCAACAGGTTGCGGACGCGCAGGAGCGGCAGAGGCATGATGCGTTGCCGTATGACCACCTGCGGCACCTTTACCTTCGAAGGCAAAAGTAGGGCGCTGCCAGTCACTGTGACGCGGTGCTTCCGGAACATATTCCGGTGCCGGAGCGCGTGTCATCGGCGCGGTAGCGTGGTTATGCTCAGCTGCGACCTCAGGTTCAACAGCGGCTACCGTTTCAACTTCTGCTGCGACTTCAGCGACCACAGGTGCGGCAGGTTGAGCGACAACTTCAGGTTCGGCAACCACAACCTCGGCAGTTTCAGCCACTTCTTCAATATCTGCCGTCTCTTCCTGTGGTTCAACTACCGGCTCCGCATGTTCTGCAACGTCCTGCGCTACAGCAACATCAGCCTCGGCAATCACCTGTGGCTGTTCAGTTACCGCTGCGGCAATCACTTCAGGATGCGTCGTTTCAACCACTTCCGGTTGCGCTTGTACAACCTGAGCCGGTGCTTCTACGGTTTCGGTCACTTCTTCAATAACCGGCGCGGCAACGACGGGTTCGACAGCGGCGGCGACAGGGACTTCAGTTACCATCGGCTGAATCTGTACTTCTTCCTGTTCGCGTTGCTCTTCAACCTGTACATCTTGCGGACGTACAACCGGATAGCGAATCCAGACTTTGCCAGAGGCTAGTTCCGGAGACGCGCACGCTACGGTTAACGGCATTGGTGACTGAACCGGATAACGCTCATCACGATAGCGGCGGCGACGCTGACCACTCACGCGCAGGTGGCGCGGCGAGCGGCGAGAACGACGCGGCATACCACCGTTGTCACGGTTATCGGCATTGTTCTCTTCTTGTTGTTGTTCCGGCGCAGTTTGTGCAACGACTGGCAATGGTACTTTCACCAGTTCAGTACGCTGGGCAGGCGCTTCCTGCATAACAGGTTCGGCGGCGACGGTTTCTTCAACCACCGGTGCAGCTACTACTTCTTCCGCAACGCTTTGCTCGTAACGCACTTTCTGATTTAGCTGGCGCTGTTTACGACGCGGCTGAACCGGACGTACACGCTCCTCCTGTTCGGTTTCCTGAACAGATTGCTCTTCAACATTCAGTGCCTTCGCTTCTTGTTGTACCTGACGTTTATCATCGTTGCGGCGACGACTACGCTCACGACGCGGTGCTTGCTGCTCGTCGGTGGTACGCGCTTTTTCCGTTACATCAGTCTGCTGACGGCTCTCACGCGT
Source organism: Escherichia sp. 93.0816 (assembly GCF_013368855.2). Classification (NCBI taxonomy): domain Bacteria; kingdom Pseudomonadati; phylum Pseudomonadota; class Gammaproteobacteria; order Enterobacterales; family Enterobacteriaceae; genus Escherichia; species Escherichia sp. 93.0816. Next base: position 152,714 of record NZ_JABWNC020000001.1, read on the forward strand.
CTCGGCAGTCTGCTGCTGTGACTGGCGACGATTACGACGGTTTTCTTCGCGATTATCGCTACCCTCTGTACGTTCGCTACGCGTGTCGCGGCGTTCATTACGGTCACGGCGATTATTCTGACGAGGCTTACGGCGATCCTGCTGACGTTCCGGTTTCGCTTCTGCTTTCGGTGCAGGCTGCTCGGTTGGTTTGGTTTCTTCACCACCGCTGAACAGCGATTTCAGGGCGCTGAATAGACGGCTTAACAGGCCTGGTTGGGCAGGAGCCGCAGGCGTAGTCGGCGCTGCTTTAGGCGCCGGAGCTGCTGCAGGTGCTACAGGTTCAGCCAGGGCTGGAGCAGGTGGCACATCCGGCATGGCAAAAGTTGCCAGTGCAGGTTGTTCCGGACGTTTACGCTCCGCAAACTCTTCTTCTGACGGCAGCGCCATTGCTTCTTCATGCAGCTTCGGCAGCATGTAGCTTAAGGTCGGCGTCTCTTCCCCTTTACGCACGCGCAGTACGTGGTAGTGCGGAGTTTCCATCTGATCGTTTGGTACAATCACACAGCGCACGCCGTCCTGACGGGTTTCAATTGCATTTACCGCAGAACGTTTTTCGTTCAGCAGGTAAGAGGCAATAGGGACAGGAACAATAGCGTGGACTTCCTGAGTGTTCTCTTTCAGGGCTTCTTCTTCAATCAGACGCAGAATAGAGAGCGACAGGGACTCATTATCACGCACGGTGCCAGTACCAGAGCAACGCGGGCAGACGTGATGGCTGGATTCACCCAGCGACGGGCTCAGGCGCTGACGGGACATCTCCAGCAGGCCAAAGCGAGAGATATGGCTGATTTGAATACGCGCACGATCCTGACGTACTGCTTCACGCAGACGGTTTTCCACCGCGCGCTGATGGCGTACTGGCGTCATGTCAATGAAGTCGATAACAATCAGACCGCCGAGGTCACGCAGGCGTAGCTGGCGAGCAATTTCATCGGCAGCTTCCAGGTTGGTGTTAAACGCGGTTTCTTCGATATCGCCGCCGCGAGTTGCACGAGCGGAGTTGATGTCGATGGCGGTTAACGCTTCGGTGCTGTCGATAACAATGGAGCCACCAGACGGCAGACGGACTTCACGCTGGAAAGCGGACTCGATCTGCGATTCGATCTGGTAGTGGCTGAACAGCGGAATTTCACCCGTGTACAGTTTGATTTTGCTGCTGAAATCCGGGCGACCTAATGCAGCGATATGCTGACGCGCCAGTTCGAGTACTTTCGGGTTATCAATAAGGATTTCGCCGATGTCCTGGCGTAAGTAATCGCGGAATGCGCGAACGATAACATTGCTCTCCTGATGAATCAGGAACGGAGCAGGGCGACTTTCAGCGGCTTTTTTGATTGCTTCCCAGTGTTTCAGACGGAAGCTTAAATCCCATTGCAGCGCCTCAGCAGATTTGCCGACGCCTGCGGTGCGCACGATAAGTCCCATGCCTTCAGGCAGTTCGAGGCTCGCCAGTGCTTCTTTTAATTCGGTACGGTCGTCGCCTTCGATACGGCGAGAAATGCCACCCGCGCGCGGGTTGTTCGGCATCAGAACCAGATAGCTACCTGCCAGGCTGATAAAGGTGGTCAGTGCTGCGCCTTTGTTGCCGCGCTCTTCTTTATCGATCTGAACAATAACTTCCTGACCTTCGCGCAACACATCTTTAATGTTAGGACGGCCATGAGCACTGTAGTTAGCAGGGAAATATTCGCGGGCAATTTCTTTTAGTGGGAGGAAACCATGACGTTCAGCGCCGTAATCAACAAAAGCAGCTTCCAGACTCGGTTCAATGCGGGTGATTTTACCTTTGTAGATGTTCGCCTTTTTCTGTTCATGCCCTGGACTTTCGATATCCAGATCATACAGACGCTGCCCATCTACAAGGGCAACGCGCAACTCTTCCTGCTGAGTTGCGTTGATTAACATTCTTTTCATCGTAACTTACTCATTATTCTTACATTGACGACTAAGCTGCGGGCAAAGTAACGCCTTTCCGGGTGTGAACCGATGGCCTCGTGTCTAGTCGCGTCGCCAACCTCACGGTTATCGTCAGCTCAAAGAGGCGCAGAGTGTCGGTTGCCCGTTTTTCATGTGGAAAAACAGCGCAATTATCAGAGAAACAGACTGGGTATTACTCTCCAGAAATATTTCCATCTACCGGTAAGGACTGCAACCCGCAGCCCGCTAACTGCCTGAAAGATCAATACGTCTTACGCCATTGCTGCGTTGATGATCGGTCGGGCAAAATGGGGTATTCCGTAAAATTTCTTGTTTTAACAAGGTTGGACACGGAAACGTTCTCATTATTCCACTGCAAGCCTTGTTATAGCAAGATGACTTTTACCATTTATCACCCACTTACTCACAGTTTTTTCACTTCTTGCTGGCGATTGGTTTAATAACCATCAATTAAGTGATTGCACTGGGAAGTAATAAGGTGCAGAACTAAATATAAGCATAGAAAAATGAGTGGCGCGAATCCTGTTGGCTATTTAGAATCGCCCACCATGAAAACAGAGACTCCATCCGTAAAAATCGTTGCTATCACCGCTGATGAAGCGGGGCAACGTATCGACAACTTTTTGCGTACCCAATTGAAAGGCGTACCAAAAAGTATGATTTACCGTATTTTGCGTAAAGGCGAAGTGCGGGTGAACAAAAAACGTATTAAGCCTGAATATAAACTCGAAGCCGGTGATGAAGTGCGTATTCCGCCGGTTCGCGTTGCCGAACGGGAAGAAGAGGCCGTTTCGCCGCATCTGCAAAAAGTGGCGGCGCTGGCGGACGTCATCTTATATGAAGATGATCATATCCTGGTGCTCAATAAACCCTCAGGTACGGCGGTGCATGGCGGCAGTGGTTTAAGTTTCGGCGTTATTGAAGGGCTGAGGGCGTTGCGCCCGGAAGCGCGATTCCTTGAACTGGTGCATCGACTCGACCGGGACACTTCAGGTGTATTGCTGGTAGCGAAAAAACGTTCGGCGTTACGTTCTCTGCATGAGCAATTACGTGAAAAAGGGATGCAAAAAGATTACCTGGCGCTGGTACGCGGTCAGTGGCAGTCGCACGTGAAGAGTGTTCAGGCTCCGCTGCTGAAGAATATTCTGCAAAGCGGCGAACGTATTGTGCGTGTGAGCCAGGAAGGTAAACCGTCAGAAACGCGCTTCAAAGTGGAAGAACGCTATGCGTTTGCCACGCTGGTTCGTTGCAGTCCGGTTACCGGACGTACACACCAGATCCGTGTGCATACTCAATACGCTGGTCATCCGATTGCGTTTGATGATCGTTACGGCGATCGTGAGTTTGATCAACAGCTCACTGAGACTGGAACGGGGCTGAAGCGTTTGTTCCTGCACGCGGCAGCATTGAAGTTTACCCATCCGGGAACGGGTGAGGTGATGCGTATCGAAGCGCCGATGGATGATGGTCTGAAGCGTTGTTTGCAGAAACTGCGTAATGGGCGTTAATACAAGCATATAAGCCAGATATAAAAGGCGATAGGCCTGATAAGACGTTTACGCTGCATCAGGCTGCCAGAACCGATTGCCGGATGCGGCGTAAATGCTTTATCCGGCAGACAAAACTACCCCATCAGTGGGTTTTTCCCTTCCCGACGTAACATCTGACAGAGCGCGATGAGCGGCAAACCAACCAGCGTGTTAGGGTCACGTCCTTCTAAACGCTCGAATAGCGTAATGCCAAACCCTTCACTCTTAAAACTGCCAGCGCAGTGCAGGGGATGTTCTTTACGCACGTAATTATCAATCTCCGCCTCGCTTAAGTGGCGGAAATGAACGTCAAAAGGTTCCACTTCCGTTTGCAGATGCCCGCTCGCCGAATTAAACAGCGCCAGCCCAGTATAGAAGGTGACAATATTGCCGCTGGCTTTGCGTAATTGCAGACGCGCATTTTCTTCCGTTAACGGTTTACCGGTGATTTCGCCATCAAGAACACACACCTGGTCTGAACCAATAATTAAATGAGAGGGATAACGTGATGCTAAGGATTGCGCTTTTTCTTGCGCCAGCCGGAGCACCAGCTGGCGCGGCGATTCATCGCTATGCGGGGTTTCGTCGACCTCCGGGGCGGCACATTCGAAAGAGATTTGTAGTTTTTCAAGTAGGGCGCGGCGCCAGGGCGAAGTGGAGGCTAAAATAAGTTTAGACATATTTTTTTCCATCAGATATAGCGTATTGATGATAGCCATTTTAAACTATGCGCTTCGTTTTGCAGGTTGATGTTCGTTATCAGCACTGAACGAAAATAAAGCAGTAACCCGCAATGTGTGCGAATTATTGGCAAAAGGCAACCACAGGCTGCCTTTTTCTTTGACTCTATGACGTTACAAAGTTAATATGCGCGCCCTATGCAAAAGGTAAAATTACCCCTGACTCTCGATCCGGTTCGTACGGCTCAAAAACGCCTTGATTACCAGGGTATCTATACTCCTGATCAGGTTGAGCGCGTCGCCGAATCCGTAGTCAGTGTGGACAGTGATGTGGAATGCTCCATGTCGTTCGCTATCGATAACCAACGTCTCGCAGTGTTAAACGGCGATGCGAAGGTGACGGTAACGCTCGAGTGTCAGCGTTGCGGGAAGCCGTTTACTCATCAGGTCTACACAACGTATTGTTTTAGTCCTGTGCGTTCAGACGAACAGGCTGAAGCACTGCCGGAAGCGTATGAACCGATTGAGGTTAACGAATTCGGTGAAATCGATCTGCTTGCAATGGTTGAAGATGAAATCATCCTCGCCTTGCCGGTAGTTCCGGTGCATGATTCTGAACACTGTGAAGTGTCCGAAGCGGACATGGTCTTTGGTGAACTGCCTGAAGAAGCGCAAAAGCCAAACCCATTTGCCGTATTAGCCAGCTTAAAGCGTAAGTAATTGGTGCTCCCCGTTGGATCGGGGATAAACCGTAATTGAGGAGTAAGGTCCATGGCCGTACAACAGAATAAACCAACCCGTTCCAAACGTGGCATGCGTCGTTCCCATGACGCGCTGACCGCAGTCACCAGCCTGTCTGTAGACAAAACTTCTGGTGAAAAACACCTGCGTCACCACATCACTGCCGACGGTTACTACCGTGGCCGCAAGGTCATCGCTAAGTAATCACGCATCTGCGTGATGAAGCTTAGTGAGGATTTTCCCCAGGAAACTGGGGAAAGACCAAACCGGGCGGCGACGATACCTTGACACGTCTAACCCTGGCGTTAGATGTCATGGGGGGCGATTTTGGCCCTTCTGTGACAGTGCCTGCAGCTTTGCAGGCACTGAACTCTAATTCGCAACTCACTCTTCTTTTAGTCGGTAACCCCGACGCCATCACGCCATTACTTGCTAAAGCTGATTTTGAACAACGTTCGCGTTTGCAGATTATTCCTGCGCAGTCAGTTATCGCCAGTGATGCCCGGCCTTCGCAGGCTATCCGCGCCAGTCGCGGTAGCTCAATGCGCGTGGCGCTGGAGCTGGTGAAAGAAGGTCGAGCGCAAGCCTGTGTCAGTGCTGGCAATACCGGGGCGCTGATGGGGCTGGCTAAATTATTACTCAAGCCCCTGGAGGGGATTGAGCGCCCGGCGTTGGTGACGGTGTTACCGCATCAACAAAAGGGCAAAACGGTGGTTCTCGATTTAGGAGCCAACGTCGATTGTGACAGCACAATGTTGGTGCAATTTGCCATTATGGGCTCAGTTTTGGCTGAAGAGGTGGTGGAAATTCCAAATCCTCGCGTGGCGTTGCTCAATATTGGTGAAGAAGAAGTAAAGGGTCTCGACAGCATTCGGGATGCCTCAGCGGTGCTTAAAACAATCCCTTCTATCAATTATATCGGCTATCTTGAAGCCAATGAGTTATTAACTGGCAAGACAGATGTGTTGGTCTGTGACGGCTTTACAGGAAATGTCACATTAAAGACGATGGAAGGTGTTGTCAGGATGTTCCTTTCTCTGCTGAAATCTCAGGGAGAAGGGAAAAAACGGTCGTGGTGGCTACTGTTATTAAAGCGTTGGCTACAAAAGAGCCTGACGAGGCGATTCAGTCACCTCAACCCCGACCAGTATAACGGCGCCTGTCTGTTAGGATTGCGCGGCACGGTGATAAAAAGTCATGGTGCAGCCAATCAGCGAGCTTTTGCGGTCGCGATTGAACAGGCAGTGCAGGCGGTGCAGCGACAAGTTCCTCAGCGAATTGCCGCTCGCCTGGAATCTGTATACCCAGCTGGTTTTGAGCTGTTGGACGGTGGCAAAAGCGGATCTCTGCGGTAGCAGGACGCTGCCAGCGAACTCGCAGTTTGCAAGTGACGGTATATAACCGAAAAGTGACTGAGCGTACATGTATACGAAGATTATTGGTACTGGCAGCTATCTGCCCGAACAAGTGCGGACAAACGCCGATCTGGAAAAAATGGTGGATACCTCTGACGAGTGGATTGTCACTCGTACTGGCATCCGCGAACGCCACATTGCCGCGCCAAACGAAACCGTTTCTACCATGGGCTTCGAAGCGGCGACGCGTGCAATTGAAATGGCGGGCATTGATAAAGACCAGATTGGCCTGATCGTTGTGGCAACAACCTCTGCCACGCACGCCTTCCCGAGCGCAGCATGTCAGATTCAAAGCATGTTGGGCATTAAAGGTTGCCCGGCGTTTGACGTTGCTGCAGCCTGTGCAGGTTTCACCTACGCGTTGAGCGTAGCCGATCAATATGTGAAATCTGGTGCGGTGAAGTATGCTCTGGTCGTCGGTTCCGATGTACTGGCGCGCACCTGCGATCCAACAGATCGTGGGACCATTATCATTTTTGGCGACGGCGCGGGCGCTGCGGTACTTGCTGCCTCTGAAGAGCCTGGAATTATCTCCACGCATCTTCATGCCGATGGCAGCTATGGTGAATTGCTGACATTGCCTAACGCCGACCGTGTGAATCCAGAAAATTCAATTCATCTGACCATGGCGGGCAACGAAGTCTTCAAGGTTGCGGTAACCGAGTTGGCGCACATCGTTGATGAGACGCTGGCGGCAAATAACCTTGATCGTTCCCAACTGGACTGGCTGGTTCCGCATCAGGCGAACTTGCGTATTATCAGCGCGACGGCGAAAAAACTCGGCATGTCTATGGACAATGTTGTCGTGACGCTGGATCGACACGGTAATACCTCGGCCGCTTCTGTGCCTTGTGCACTTGATGAAGCTGTACGCGACGGGCGTATTAAGCCTGGACAGTTGGTTCTGCTTGAAGCCTTTGGCGGTGGGTTCACCTGGGGCTCCGCGCTGGTTCGTTTCTAGGATAAGGATTTAAAGATGACGCAATTTGCATTTGTGTTCCCTGGACAGGGCTCTCAAACCGTTGGAATGCTGGCTGATATGGCGGCGAGCTATCCTATTGTCGAAGAAACGTTTGCTGAAGCCTCTGCGGCGCTGGGCTACGACCTGTGGGCGCTGACTCAGCAGGGGCCTGCCGAAGAACTGAATAAAACCTGGCAAACCCAGCCTGCGCTGTTGACTGCATCTGTTGCGCTGTACCGTGTGTGGCAGCAGCAGGGCGGTAAAGCACCGGCGATGATGGCCGGTCACAGCCTGGGTGAATACTCCGCGCTGGTTTGCGCTGGTGTGATTGATTTTGCTGATGCAGTGCGTCTGGTTGAGATGCGCGGCAAGTTTATGCAAGAAGCCGTACCGGAAGGAACGGGCGCTATGGCGGCAATCATCGGTCTGGATGATGCGTCTATTGCGAAAGCGTGTGAAGAAGCTGCAGAAGGTCAGGTGGTTTCTCCGGTAAACTTTAACTCTCCGGGGCAGGTCGTTATTGCCGGTCATAAAGAAGCGGTTGAGCGTGCAGGTGCAGTCTGTAAAGCTGCGGGCGCAAAACGTGCGTTGCCGTTGCCAGTGAGCGTACCGTCTCACTGTGCGCTGATGAAACCGGCTGCCGACAAACTGGCTGTTGAATTGGCGAAAATCACCTTCAATACCCCAACCGTTCCGGTTGTGAATAACGTTGATGTGAAATGCGAAACCAATGGCGATGCTATCCGTGATGCGCTGGTACGTCAGCTGTATAATCCGGTTCAATGGACGAAATCTGTTGAATACATGGCAGCGCAAGGCGTTGAACATCTTTATGAAGTGGGACCAGGCAAAGTGCTTACTGGCCTGACAAAACGCATTGTCGACACCCTGACCGCCTCGGCGCTGAACGAACCTTCAGCGATGGCAGCGGCGCTCGAGCTTTAAAAGAGGAAAAACATGAATTTTGAAGGAAAAATCGCACTGGTAACCGGTGCAAGCCGTGGGATTGGTCGCGCAATTGCGGAAACGCTCGCAGCTCGTGGCGCGAAAGTTATCGGTACTGCGACCAGTGAAAGCGGTGCTCAGGCGATCAGCGATTATTTAGGTGATAACGGTAAAGGTCTGATGTTGAATGTGACCGACCCGGCATCTATCGAATCTGTTCTGGAAAAAATTCGCGCAGAATTTGGTGAAGTCGATATCCTGGTCAATAATGCCGGTATCACTCGTGATAACCTGTTAATGCGAATGAAAGATGATGAGTGGAACGATATTATCGAAACCAACCTTTCATCTGTTTTCCGTCTGTCAAAAGCGGTAATGCGCGCTATGATGAAAAAGCGTCATGGTCGTATTATCACTATCGGTTCTGTGGTTGGTACCATGGGAAATGGCGGTCAGGCCAACTACGCTGCGGCGAAAGCGGGCTTGATCGGCTTCAGTAAATCCCTGGCGCGCGAAGTTGCGTCACGTGGTATTACTGTAAACGTTGTTGCTCCGGGCTTTATTGAAACGGACATGACACGTGCGCTGAGCGATGACCAGCGTGCGGGTATCCTGGCGCAGGTTCCTGCGGGTCGCCTCGGCGGCGCACAGGAAATCGCCAACGCGGTTGCATTCCTGGCATCCGACGAAGCAGCTTACATCACGGGTGAAACTTTGCATGTGAACGGCGGGATGTACATGGTCTGACCGCGATTTGCACAAAATGCTCATGTTGCGCGCAGTCTGCGTGGTTATGAGTAATAATTAGTGCAAAATGATTTGCGTTGTTGGGGGGTATGGCCTCAAAATAACGTAAAATCGTGGTAAGACCTGCCGGGATTTAGTTGCAAATTTTTCAACATTTTATACACTACGAAAACCATCGCGAAAGCGAGTTTTGATAGGAAATTTAAGAGTATGAGCACTATCGAAGAACGCGTTAAGAAAATTATCGGCGAACAGCTGGGCGTTAAGCAGGAAGAAGTTACCAACAATGCTTCTTTCGTTGAAGACCTGGGCGCGGATTCTCTTGACACCGTTGAGCTGGTAATGGCTCTGGAAGAAGAGTTTGATACTGAGATTCCGGACGAAGAAGCTGAGAAAATCACCACCGTTCAGGCTGCCATTGATTACATCAACGGCCACCAGGCGTAAGTGAACATCTCCAGGCGGTCGTTCGACCGCCTGAGTTTTATCTTTTTGTCCCACTAGAATCATTTTTTTCCCTCCCTGGAGGACAAACGTGTCTAAGCGTCGTGTAGTTGTGACCGGACTGGGCATGTTGTCTCCTGTCGGCAATACCGTAGAGTCTACCTGGAAAGCTCTGCTTGCCGGTCAGAGTGGCATCAGCCTAATCGACCATTTCGATACTAGCGCCTATGCAACGAAATTTGCTGGCTTAGTAAAGGATTTTAACTGTGAGGACATTATCTCGCGCAAAGAACAGCGCAAGATGGATGCCTTCATTCAATATGGAATTGTCGCTGGCGTTCAGGCCATGCAGGATTCTGGCCTTGAAATAACGGAAGAGAACGCAACCCGCATTGGTGCCGCAATTGGCTCCGGGATTGGCGGCCTCGGACTGATCGAAGAAAACCACACATCTTTGATGAACGGTGGTCCACGTAAAATCAGCCCATTCTTCGTTCCGTCAACGATTGTGAACATGGTGGCAGGTCACCTGACTATCATGTATGGCCTGCGTGGCCCAAGCATCTCTATCGCGACCGCCTGTACTTCCGGCGTGCACAACATTGGTCATGCTGCGCGTATTATCGCGTATGGCGATGCTGACGTGATGGTTGCAGGTGGCGCAGAGAAAGCCAGTACGCCGCTGGGCGTTGGCGGTTTCGGCGCGGCACGTGCATTATCTACCCGCAATGATAACCCGCAAGCGGCTAGCCGCCCGTGGGATAAAGAGCGTGATGGTTTCGTACTGGGCGATGGTGCCGGTATGCTGGTGCTCGAAGAGTACGAACACGCGAAAAAACGCGGTGCGAAAATTTACGCTGAACTCGTCGGCTTTGGTATGAGCAGCGATGCCTATCATATGACGTCGCCGCCGGAAAATGGCGCAGGCGCAGCTCTGGCAATGGCAAATGCTCTGCGTGATGCAGGTATTGAAGCGAGCCAGATTGGCTACGTTAACGCGCACGGTACTTCAACGCCTGCTGGCGATAAAGCCGAAGCGCAGGCAGTGAAAACCATCTTCGGTGAAGCTGCAAGCCGTGTGCTGGTAAGCTCCACGAAATCCATGACCGGTCACCTGTTAGGTGCGGCGGGTGCGGTAGAGTCTATCTACTCCATCCTGGCACTGCGCGATCAGGCTGTTCCGCCGACCATCAACCTGGATAACCCGGATGAAGGTTGCGATCTGGATTTCGTACCGCACGAAGCGCGTCAGGTCAGCGGAATGGAGTATACCCTGTGTAACTCCTTCGGCTTTGGAGGTACTAACGGTTCGTTGATCTTTAAACGCGTTTAATCCTTAAGTCGATAGTTAAAAAGCGAAACACAATGTGTTTCGCTTTTTTTACGTCAACTTATTGATAAGTAAACGTAAACTGCACAACAGTATGGAATTCACCTGCCGTGACCGTACCGGTAGGGGTATACATCCGTGCAGCAAGTGGGAAGGTCGCTTTTCTACTGGCCTGGTCGACGTTTACCGTCATTTTACCATTCGGGCTAATTTCTGTTATGTGGTCATCCGTCATAATCTGCAGCGCCATCCCGGTGGCATCCCCAAGTGTATTCGCGAACTTCGTCTGGTCAACAAGATCGCTTTCCCCGGTAAACAACGCTGTAACACTGCTTGTTGATGCAGGGCAAGAAGATAAATTCAGACTAAAGTTCTGCCACTCACTGGTATGGCCGACCGTGTCGTAATTAACGGCTCGCGCCTGCTCAAACCTGACAGTTTGATCCTTCGTTTGTGTGTCTATGACACATGCTGATGCTACCACCGTGCCATTAATGTTAATATCAGCCGCTTGGGCAGAGTGAAATGCACATAAAGGCCAGAGCGTTACCAGTAAGGTAAAAATTGTGGCACTTCGTTGAGTAATCATGGCGCTAGCACCTGTTACTGATAAGTAAATGTTGCCTGAACCAGGCCGGTGATTGATCCAGGCATCACATTTCCTTTCGATACAGCCCGCGTACGAAGCTGAAGGTCATAGGCGTGAGAACCAGGAATAGGGGTATTATTGATTGATGAACCATTACCTAACGTTGTAGAACCATCCTGCGTAGTGAGCTCAAGAGAGAGATTGGTTGCTGAACCAGTATTGGCGTAGTTTGTGGCAATATCATCGTCCGGCGTACCAGAGAAAGCGACGCTAAAGCTGGAGGTTGAGAGTGGGCAATTGGTTAATTGCAAAGTGAAGTCTTTCCAGGTGGATGCGCTTCCCGCAGCCGAAAGAGAATCCGCCTGAATATTATCGCCAATATTTACATTCACGGCATTATTCCCACCATTAACGACGCACGGAGATGCCAGTACTAATCCATTAATATTGATATCTACCGCATTAACGGAGGAAGCCCCCAGAAGACTGCTGGCGATAACAAATATTATAAACTTACGCTTCCATATTATATTCATCATTTTTCCTTAATTATATTGTACAGTAAATTGCAATGCGGATTTTACCTGGCCGGTGGTTATGTTATTAACATCGTCAATGTAATAAGCTACTTTATATTCGGGTATTGTATAATCACCTGAGCCGATATAATTCAATGCAAAGTTATTGTTAAACTGATCGAATCCGCTTCCATCGGGGTTTTGAAATTGCACATATACGCCTTGCGCATAGCCGGTTCCGGTCTCACCGTTCATCACGCCATCCACCGAGCCGTGAGTTCCGTATAAGGCGCTAAATTTGTAAGAGATACCCGTAATTGCGCCCGGACAATTTGTTAATGTTATCGTAGGTATTGGCGTAGCCAGCTGTGCCCCACTGACTGCATTACCGCCATAAAGTGTTGTAAGGTTCACTTCTTTTGGGGCATTTATCGTGCATGGCGTCATGGTAGGCTGCGAAGAAACTCCCGAGCGTGCAAGAAATGATTTATCCGAATAAGTGCTTCCCGGCGGGTTGTGATAATTTAATGTGACGTCAGGAACAGCGACAAGAGGTCCTGGCGGTATCTGCTCTGTAAGACGAACTAATTCATACTTGATGTGTAGGTAACCACTCTTGCTTAAACCTTCCGGGAAAGTCAGCGTGTGAGGTGCTGCTTTCGCCAAATTTGGTGTGGTATCTGTTGGAGTTGAAAAATTGAGTTGATATGCAATGCCAATACCTGGATTGCTAGTTTGATATATGGTTGCTCCGTCGCCCGTTGTTCCGACCACCGTCCCATTTACTGTAAGATCGGCATATGCACTGCCAGAACCTCCGGACGCGATATCGATCCAATACAATTTATTCCAGTCATCAAACCAGGTTGTTCCACCTACACTCGTTGGTATGCTCCACGTTGAAAAATCATGAGAGTAAGTGACTACCTGTGCAGTATCAGTCCGAAATTGCGATGCTGTTGTTGTTAACGGCAGTAATGCAATGCCTGAGATAAGAAAGATGATTACCCTTTGTTTATTCATAGCATTGTTTCCTCTTTTCTGGCTCAATTTATTCGCACCTTCCATGGCTCTCTAATACACTATTTGTCGATTGCTGTTGAGTGACGTTGAATTCAACCCGGCAATTTTGGTGCGCATCGTTTCCCCATTTAACGGCGAGTACACCACTGTCCGGCATACCTGTCATATAGACTTGTCCGTTATCGCCGACGATAAAGCTGTTTGCATTTTCACTGTTAAGCAGGGTGACAATGGCTCCGAAAGGTATCGCTTCTCCCGATGGTTTATCCAGCATCATTAATACACGATTACCTATGCGAATATTAAAGTTTGCTCGCGCAATAGCGCCACGTGTCGGCGTTACGGTACGTGAGGAGAGCTCAACATCTGCATTTTCAGGTAATGCTTCAGTGTTAAGTGAAATAGTGTTTTCACGATAGGGGCTGATATAAGGAACGATCGTGTAGCCACGAAAGTCGGTATTTACACCGGTCTGGTTACTGATATTTACACCGCTGGCACCTGGCGCTTCAACCAGTGCAGTGGTTTCTCCCAGGGACTGGCTTAGGGTGATGCCATTGGCATGAACAACAATACCCCCATCAATACCATAGTTCACCCGGTGCTGGTTCTGGTCATAGCTGTACGCAGCATTGACGCGACCATAGGTTCCCTGATAGTCCAGGCTGGCATAACCGCCATTACCTACACCGTGATCCGTTTCACTTTCCTGAATATTCCAGTTGAGGTTCTGATCGTCAAGCGCAGAACCATTCAGGCCTACAGAATGACTGGTATCTCCGTGTTTACTGGTATTCAGACTGTAGCTTGCCCAACTGTTATTCAACCAGCGATTTAATGGAATGTTGATATTAAATGAGAAAATCTGATCGCTATTGTAGTACTTATTACGCGTTGTATTATTGTCGCGGTAATTACTATTGTCGTTGGTATTACGGTTATAACTGTAATTCAGGCTGTAAGTCATGCCACTCCAGCTATTACTGTAGCCAACGCCAACAGAACGCATTTGTCGATCGCTGTTCCAGTAATCTTCGCTAATGGCATTAAGCGATACTGAACCAGCATTCTGCCCAAGATTTTGGTTAAGCAGGAACTCCGCTCGGTTACGCCGCCGTTCTGGCATGTTTTGATTATTTTCACGCCAGGTGTCGAGCGTTTCTTGCAGTGAATAATAACCCGATGTGGAATAGCGATAGCCCGCGATAGAAACGTTAGTCCCGGTGGCGAGAATGTTTTTACTATAGCGTACCCGTACTGACTGACCGCTGGTTTTCTCTTGTTCCTGCTGTTGGGACCAAGCCTGGGCGGTATCGATAGATAAGGCGCCCATTTCACCCAGGTTTTTACCCATACCTAAAATTAATGATTGATAATGTTGCGAGAATTGCCCACCGCCATACAAGGTAAATCCAACGGGCAGGCCATATATGGCTGTTGCTTGCGTGAAATACTCTTTATCAACACGACTGTCATAAGAGCGGTATTTCCCGCTGGTCACGCTATATTTCAGGCGGCCTTCACGTTGCAACACGGGGAGCGATGCAAAGGGAACAACCTGGTGCTGTTCACTGCCATCCGCTTCTTTAACCGTTACGTCCAGATCGCCGCTACTTCCGGTCGGATACATATCCGTGATTTCAAATGCGCCTGGCGAAACATAAGTTTGATAAATGGTGTAACCATTTTGTTTAACAATAACCTGCGCATTGGTTCTGGCGATTCCGCGTACAACAGGCGCATAACCACGCATACTGTCAGGTAACATATCGTCATCAGAAGCTAGCTGCACACCGCGAAACGGAACGCTATCAAACATATCTGACGGAGAAGAACTTTCTCCAAGCGTGAGCTGGCTCTTGAGCGAAATGATATTTCGCTGGGCATAGGTATACAGAGAATCCCAGTTGTTCTGGGTATCACTACCAAAAGTGTTACGACTCCAGGTACTGTAATTACGTAAGCGCCATGGCCCGATATTTAATCCAGGAAGGAGATTAAGATAATAGCTGTCAGAATCAGATGAATTGCTATCACGCGATTTTGTATTAGCACCGGTGAAATTGTAGTTCAGCAGTAACGCATTTATTCCTTCATCCAGATTTTCAGGTGCCACGTATCCACGCGGTTTCGCTTCGACTGCCGCTTGAGGTATTTCCACCATTAGCTGCTGACGGTTAAAAATGAGTTTTGCCGAGGCCATCGGAATTGCCGCGAGATTGGCGCAGCCTTCTTTATTGATAAGTTGCGGGAATAACTCGGTACGAACACCAAATTGCTTTAATTTTTCCACCGATATACATGGTTGCAATATGTTCTGACCCTGAAGGTCTTTCTGCATACTGAAAGTAATATCGTGTGTACCCAGCGACATTTTGTTTAGGTAAACGTCAACACGATAGGTTCCAGGAATCTGACCGACACCCTCTTCAAAAGCGCTAAGATCTGAAATACCTGAGCCTGGGCCGTCGATTCCCAGTAATGCGGGGTTAAAATATTCGCGTGCATATGCCGATGAGGCGAGAGACAGGGCGCATTGCAGAGCAACGAAACAGGCAATTTTGTTCCGTATCATTTTCTTTTTATTGATTCTTGAACTCATTACACATCCTTATGCAGTTAAATGGCGTCTTACAAAGAAGCGTTGTGTACGTCGCCTGCTGCACCGTAATCACTGATGATTGTCCAGCTTACATTTCCTGTTGTGTTGGCTGGAATTTGAAATGTCGCACTACTCATAGGAGCAACATATGTGGCATCAGGTAATGCCTTTCCGCCAATCTTGACCTGACTGAAGTTCATATAGTAAGCAGTTGGGTTGGTGACAGTGATTTGCTGTCCGCTACGTCGCCAGGTCAAATTTTTCGCGACTTGTTCTGGTAAAGTGGACGCAATCTCATTTGGTCGATAAATCAATTTAATTCGCGTTTTAATGGCAATTTGCAAGGTGTTGACATTTTCCTGCTTTTCAGTTGCGGGTATCGTTTTAATATTCATCCAGTACATCGTTTCGCGATCTGTCGGCAGATTGCCTCCAGCGCGAATAATGCGCAACGCATTTTCTTCAGTGGCGCCCAGGCGGAACAGAGGGGGGGTAATAATAAAAGGAGCCTTGGCGTTAGTTTGCGGATCTCCATCGACCCATGACTGAATAAGGTAGGAGGATTTATCCGGATTTTTCAGGTGCAGAGACGTTTCTTTTTTATCGCCGTTATAAATAACTCGTGTTCCCCCAACAATGACACCCGCCTGTGCAACAGAGTTGGATAATAACAATGCAGTAGCAAGAAAATAAGTCGATAATTTCATCTCAAAAACCTTTAAAAGGTAAAACCGAGTAACTCGGTTTTACCTGACGTAATTATATTAAAATCAGGCGTATCTTAGTTATACGCTAACGTAAAGTTCACAGTACCATTTGCACTACCAACCTCTATGGTATCTTCTGTAGCGATATAACGTGCAAAGAAGTCCAGGTTAGTGTCGCCAGTGCTATTGAGAGCCGTGCTATCGGATTCAGTACCGAGAGGCAGCACGCTACCGGAAGAATTCATGAGCTGAATTGCAACACCTTTTGCTACACCGGTTGTACCGTAATCAGTAACTTGTAAAGCATCCTGATTGATCTGATCCGGAGTACCATCGTATTTAACAGCAACATTTTTGAGCTCATTCGGGCAATTTTTTAATACCAGCGTAAATTTGGTATTTGCAGCAGTAGTCCCAGCCGTAGCGTTAAAAGCTGTTTTAGCAATTGTGCCTAATTTCACTGTCATTGGAGATGACAGCGTACTGTTAACTTCACAGCCTGATTCAATGATATCTCCAATAAAGTTTATTTTACCATCATCTGCAGAGGCTACAGAGCTAAGACCAGCAGTTGTTACTAAAACCAGAGCGGCTAGTTTGAATTTCATTTACATTATCCTTGAGATTGCAGCAAATATGCTTACTTTGACAGTACAAAGGCACTGCCATCACTCCAGTGAATTTTAAATTCCTCAGGAAAAAATATAATATTAAAGCACAAAACGTTAAACACCTTATTTTTACTTAAATATGTTTTTAGGCATACTTAATTGATTCGTATTGTGTATGATTGGTGGTGAGGTTTGTTAGGATTGCTGGGGGATTTGTACAATAATATTGATGATTTAAATGTGTGCTGTTGTATAAATATCTTTGGGCAATCAAAAAGAGGCCAGTGAACAGATAAATTTGAACATAGAAGCTAAAATATTTACTGTATTTCTTTGTTTATTGGGGAAGTGAATGTTTTTAATTAATGGAAAATGTAACAATGAGTTACCGGCTTGTGACAGGAGCATTCAGTTCGGTGATGGATGTTTTACAACGGCTTTGATAAACCGTGGGCAGGTAGTACTCTTGACCGCGCATTTAACACGTTTACGTGAAGCCTGCTCCCGTTTAAGCATTCCTTATTCCGACTGGCCTATACTGGAAGATGAGATGCAAAGTCTGGCACGACAAGCTGAGCGTGGCGTTTTAAAAGTTATTATCACTCGCGGCAGTGGTGGTCGAGGATATAGCATCGCCCACTGCGAATCGCCTGGGCGCATTTTATCTGTCTCCCCCTTTCCTGAACATTACACCCGCTGGCGGCGGGAGGGTATTACTCTGGCGCTAAGTCCAGTACGCCTTGGACGCAATCCTTATCTCGCAGGTATTAAACATCTTAATCGGCTTGAGCAAGTACTGATCCGCTCTCATCTTGAGCAGACAAACGCCGATGAGGCGCTGGTTCTTGACAGCGAAGGGTGGGTTACGGAATGCTGTGCGGCTAATTTGTTCTGGCGCAAGAGCAACGTAGTTTATACGCCGCGCCTGGATCAGGCTGGTGTCAACGGTATTATGCGACAATTCTGCATCCGTTTACTGGCACAATCCTCTTATCAGCTTGTCGAAGTACAAGCCTCGCTGGAGGAGGTGATGCAGGCAGATGAGATGGTAGTTTGTAATGCGTTGATGCCAGTGATTCCCGTGCGTGCCTGTGGCGAAGCCTCCTTTTCGTCAACAACGCTATATGAATATTTAGCCCCACTTTGTGAGCACCCGAATTAGTCATGAAAAAAGTGTTATTGATTGTTTTGTTATTGCTGGTGGTACTGGGTATCGCCGCTGGTGTGGGCGTCTGGAAGGTTCGCCACCTCGCCGACAGCAAATTACTTATTAAAGAAGAGACGATATTTACTCTGAAACCGGGGACCGGACGTCTGGCGCTCGGTGAACAGCTTTATGCCGATAAGATCATCAATCGCCCACGGGTATTTCAATGGCTGCTGCGTATCGAGCCGGATCTTTCTCATTTCAAAGCCGGGACTTACCGCTTTACACCGCAGATGACCGTGCGCGAGATGCTGAAATTGCTGGAAAGCGGTAAAGAAGCACAGTTTCCACTACGCCTGGTGGAGGGGATGCGTCTGAGCGATTACCTCAAACAATTGCGTGAGGCACCGTATGTCAAGCACACGCTGAGCGACGATAAATACGCCACCGTGGCACAGGCGCTGGAGCTGGAAAACCCTGAGTGGATTGAAGGCTGGTTCTGGCCAGACACCTGGATGTATACCGCCAATACCACCGATGTTGCGTTACTCAAGCGAGCGCACAAGAAAATGGTGAAAGCGGTAGAAAGCGCCTGGGAAGGGCGTGCGGACGGTCTGCCCTATAAAGATAAAAACCAGCTGGTGACGATGGCATCAATTATCGAAAAAGAAACCGCCGTTGCCAGTGAGCGAGATCAGGTTGCCTCGGTATTTATCAACCGCTTACGCATTGGTATGCGTCTGCAGACCGACCCGACGGTGATTTACGGGATGGGAGAGCGTTATAATGGCAAACTTTCTCGTGCAGATCTGGAAACGCCGACAGCGTATAACACCTACACCATAACTGGTCTGCCGCCAGGCGCGATTGCTACGCCGGGGGCAGATTCGCTGAAGGCTGCTGCGCATCCGGCGAAAACGCCGTATCTCTATTTTGTGGCCGATGGTAAAGGTGGTCACACGTTTAATACCAATCTTGCCAGTCATAACAAGTCTGTGCAGGATTATCTGAAAGTGCTTAAGGAAAAAAATGCGCAGTAAGTATATCGTCATTGAAGGGCTGGAAGGCGCAGGCAAAACCACCGCACGCAACGTGGTGGTTGAGACGCTTGAGCAACTGGGTATCCGCGACATGGTTTTCACTCGGGAACCCGGCGGTACGCAACTTGCCGAAAAGTTAAGAAGCCTGGTGCTGGATATCAAATCGGTAGGCGATGAAGTCATTACCGATAAAGCCGAAGTGCTGATGTTTTATGCCGCGCGTGTACAACTGGTAGAAACCGTCATCAAACCGGCACTGGCAAACGGCACATGGGTGATTGGTGATCGCCACGATCTCTCCACTCAGGCGTATCAGGGCGGTGGTCGTGGTATTGACCAGCATATGCTGGCAACGTTGCGTGATGCCGTTCTTGGGGATTTTCGCCCTGATTTAACGCTCTATCTCGATGTTACCCCAGAAGTCGGCCTAAAGCGCGCGCGTGCACGCGGCGAGCTGGATCGCATTGAGCAAGAGTCTTTTGATTTCTTTAATCGTACCCGCGCTCGCTATCTGGAACTGGCTGCACAAGATAAAAGCATTCACACTATTGATGCAACACAATCGCTGGAAGCCGTCATGGACGCGATTCGCACCACCGTGACTCACTGGGTTAAGGAGCAGGGCGAATGAGATGGTATCCATGGTTACGACCTGATTTCGAAAAACTGGTAGCCAGCTATCAGGCCGGAAGGGGTCACCATGCGCTACTGATTCAGGCATTACCTGGCATGGGCGATGATGCCTTAATCTACGCTCTGAGCCGTTATTTACTTTGCCAACAACCGCAGGGCCACAAAAGCTGTGGTCATTGTCGCGGATGCCAGTTGATGCAGGCGGGGACGCATCCCGATTATTACACTCTTGCTCCCGAAAAAGGGAAGAATGCTCTGGGCATTGATGCCGTGCGTGAAGTCACCGAAAAGCTTAATGAACACGCACGATTAGGCGGTGCGAAAGTTGTCTGGGTCACCGATGCCGCCTTGCTGACCGATGCCGCTGCCAATGCCTTGCTGAAAACACTGGAAGAGCCGCCAGCGGAAACCTGGTTTTTCCTCGCTACACGAGAACTTGAACGCTTACTGGCAACACTGCGCAGCCGTTGTCGCTTGCATTACCTTGCACCGCCGCCGGAACAGTACGCAGTGAGCTGGCTTGCGCGTGAAGTGACAATGTCACAAGAGGCCATACTCACCGCATTGCGCCTGAGCGCCGGTTCGCCTGGTGCGGCATTGGGGCTGTTTCAAGGGGATATCTGGCAGGCACGTGAGACACTTTGTCAGGCGTTGGCACACAGCGTGCAATCTGGCGACTGGTATTCGATGTTGTCGGCACTTAACCACGAACAAGCTCCGGCGCGTCTGCACTGGTTGGCAACTTTGTTGATGGATGCGCTCAAACGCCATTATGGCGCCTCACAAGTCACCAATGTTGATGTTCCTGGCGTTGTCGCCGCGCTGGCAAACCAGCTTTCTCCCTCTCGCCTGCAGGCTATACTGGGGGATGTTTGCCAAAGTCGTGAGCAGTTAATTTCTGTCACAGGCGTAAACCGCGAGCTTGTCATCACCGATCTTTTACTGCGTATTGAGCATTACCTGCAACCGGACGTTGTGTTACCGGTTCCTCATCTTTAAGAGAGACATTATGTTTTTAGTCGACTCACACTGCCATCTTGATGGTTTGAATTATGAATCTTTACACAAGGACGTGGATGATGTTCTGGCGAAAGCCGCCGCGCGCGATGTGAAATTTTGTCTGGCGGTCGCCACGACATTGCCCGGTTACCTGCATATGCGGGATCTGGTAGGCGAACGTGACAACGTCGTTTTTTCTTGCGGTGTGCATCCGCTAAACCAGAATGATCCCTACGATGTGGAAGATTTACGCCGTCTGGCAGCAGAAGAGGGCGTTGTTGCGCTGGGTGAAACCGGGCTGGATTATTATTACACGCCGGAAACAAAAGTCCGTCAGCAAGAATCCTTCATTCATCATATCCAGATTGGTCGCGAACTGAACAAGCCGGTTATCGTCCATACGCGTGACGCCCGCGCCGATACGCTGGCTATTCTGCGCGAAGAAAAAGTGACGGATTGTGGTGGCGTACTACACTGTTTTACAGAGGACAAAGAAACGGCGGGCAAGTTACTGGATCTCGGATTTTACATCTCCTTTTCCGGCATTGTGACCTTCCGTAATGCGGAACAACTGCGCGATGCCGCGCGTTATGTCCCGCTGGATCGGCTACTGGTGGAAACTGACTCGCCTTACCTGGCGCCAGTGCCGCATCGAGGAAAAGAGAATCAACCTGCAATGGTTCGTGACGTTGCAGAATACATGGCTGTGTTGAAAGGTGTTGCCGTTGAAGAACTGGCGCAGGTAACCACCGATAACTTCGCCCGTCTGTTTCACATCGACGCTTCCCGCCTGCAGTCCATCAGTTGAATGAATTTTTTTTAAGCTCGTAATTAATGGTTAAAACGAGTAAAGTTCACCGCCGCAAATTGGGCGGTGGCTAACCATGTTTGAAACATCTTGACATATGTTTTGTCAAAATGTGCAACTTCGCTAAAGACCTGAAGTTGAAACGTGATAGCCGTCAAACAAATCGACACTGAATTATTTTACTCTGTGTAATAAATAAAGGGCGCTTAGATGCCCTGTACACGGCAAGGTTCTCCCCCCTTGCCACGCGTGAGAACGTAAAAAGCACCCATACTCAGGAGCACTCTCAATTATGTTTAAGAATGCATTTGCTAACCTGCAAAAGGTCGGTAAATCGCTGATGCTGCCGGTATCCGTACTGCCTATCGCAGGTATTCTGCTGGGCGTCGGTTCCGCGAATTTCAGCTGGCTGCCAGCCGTTGTATCGCATGTTATGGCAGAAGCAGGCGGTTCCGTCTTTGCAAACATGCCACTTATTTTTGCGATCGGTGTCGCCCTTGGCTTTACCAATAACGATGGCGTATCCGCTCTTGCCGCAGTAGTTGCCTATGGCATCATGGTAAAAACCATGGCTGTGGTCGCGCCGCTGGTACTGCATTTACCTGCTGAAGAAATTGCCGCTAAACATCTGGCGGATACTGGCGTACTTGGGGGGATCATCTCCGGTGCGATTGCAGCGTACATGTTTAACCGTTTCTACCGTATTAAGCTGCCTGAGTATCTTGGCTTCTTTGCCGGTAAACGCTTTGTACCGATCATTTCTGGTCTGGCTGCCATCTTTACTGGCGTTGTGCTGTCCTTCATTTGGCCGCCGATTGGTTCCGCAATCCAGACTTTCTCCCAGTGGGCTGCTTACCAGAACCCGGTAGTTGCGTTTGGTATTTACGGCTTCATCGAACGTTGTCTGGTGCCGTTTGGTCTGCACCACATCTGGAACGTACCTTTCCAGATGCAGATTGGTGAATACACCAACGCAGCAGGTCAGGTCTTCCACGGCGATATTCCGCGTTATATGGCGGGTGACCCGACTGCGGGTAAACTGTCTGGCGGCTTCCTGTTCAAAATGTACGGTCTGCCGGCTGCTGCAATTGCTATCTGGCACTCTGCTAAACCAGAAAACCGCGCTAAAGTTGGCGGTATCATGATCTCCGCTGCGTTGACCTCGTTCCTGACCGGTATCACCGAGCCGATCGAGTTCTCCTTCATGTTCGTTGCGCCGATCCTGTACATCATCCACGCTATTCTGGCAGGTCTGGCATTCCCAATCTGTATTCTGCTGGGAATGCGCGATGGTACGTCGTTCTCGCACGGCCTGATCGACTTCATCGTACTGTCTGGTAACAGCAGCAAACTGTGGCTGTTCCCGATTGTCGGTATTGGTTATGCGATTGTTTACTACACCATTTTCCGTGTGCTGATTAAAGCCCTGGATCTGAAAACGCCGGGCCGCGAAGACGCAACTGAAGATGCGAAAGCAACCGGTACTAGCGAAATGGCACCGGCTCTGGTTGCTGCATTTGGTGGTAAAGAAAACATCACTAACCTCGACGCATGTATTACTCGTCTGCGCGTCAGCGTTGCTGATGTGTCCAAAGTGGATCAGGCTGGCCTGAAGAAACTGGGCGCAGCGGGCGTAGTGGTTGCTGGTTCTGGTGTTCAGGCGATTTTCGGTACTAAATCCGATAACCTGAAAACCGAGATGGATGAGTACATCCGCAACAACTAATCAGTAAAATGTTGGGGAGACTAAGGCAGCCGAATGGCTGCCTTTTTTACAGGTGTTAATCAGAATTGATACGTGCCGGTAATACTGAAATTACGTGGTGCGCCGTAGACGATAGAACCTTCCACATTGGTATCGTAGGTTTTGTCGAACAGGTTATTGACGTTCCCCTGCAACGAGAAGTTTTTCGTCACCTGGTAGCGGGTGAACAGATCCACCAGCGCGTAGCTACCTTGCTCGGCGCGGAAGGTGCCATACGGTGTCACGGTGTCGGTATACACCCGATTTTGCCAGTTAACGCCGCCGCCGACCGTCAACTCTGGCATGACAGGCAACCGATAGCTGGTAAACATTTTAACCGTGGTACGTGGCAGATTCGGATTAACGGCATTCCCCTCGTTATCTTCCGCCACATAGCGCGTTGCGCCAAACGTCAGCTGCCAGTTGTCGGTAATTGCGCCGTTAAGTTCAAATTCCACGCCTTTACTTACTGTCCCATCCACCGCTTTATAGGCGGTTTCGCCGTTACTGCCGGGGATAGGCATTCCGGTGGACTGGGCGACATTATCCTGCTCAATACGGAAGATGGCTAACGTGGTGGTCAGACGGCTATTCATCCAGTCTGATTTTAGACCCAGTTCGTAGTTGTTACCGGTGATTGGCGCCAGATATTTGCCCGAACTGTCGCGATCATTTTGCGGCTGGAAAATAGAGGTATAGCTGGCATAGGTCGACCAGTTGTCATTGATGTCAAACACCAGACCCGCATAAGGCGTAGTGTGGTTTTTCTCCATGCTGTAAGTCAGCGTATCAACCCGCCAGTTGGTATAACGTGCGCCGAGGATAAGATGCAGCGGATCGGCAAGGGTGACACGAGTGGCGGCATATAACGATTTCATATGTGTGGTATCGTCCTGCGCCAGGCTTTGCGGCGCCCAGTTAGTCTGCGGGAAGTTACCGTTGAAGTTGTAGAAACTGCCAATTTCATTGGGGAAAACGTTAGCCCAGGAGCTGAAATAGCGGTTGTTTTGTTTACTGTAGCTACCGCCGAGCATCAGATTGTGCTGGCGACCAAATAATTCATAACTGCCGTCGGCAAACAGATCCAGCGCGTCAACTTTACGTTTGCCACTGTTCCAGCCAGTGCCGCCAACATAATCAAATCCGGGGCCATAGCTGCCATATGGTCCCACCAGCGTTCCATCTGCTTTATTTACGTAGGCATCGACATACATCATTTTGCTGTCAAATTCGACTTCGGAATGGGTAGCATTCAGCGTCGCCTGCCAGGTATGGGCAAATCGCTGCTTCAGTGACAGAAAGACTTTGTTGATCTCTTTGTCGTTATACGCCCAGTCAGGCGCGGTACTGCGGGCGCGATCGTAACTGTTGCTGCTGCCATCGGTATTCCAGCGTGGCAGGCCGCCCCAGGTCGGGCTGTTAACATCAATACGTTGATATTCATAACCGGCAGAAAATGTGGTCAGCTCGCCCAAATCAGCATCCACAATGCCGGAGAAGAAAGTTTTTTCGCTATTGTAGCGATCCAGCCATAAATCGTTGTTCTGATAGCCGCCAACAATTCGTGCGCGGACTTTACCATCTTCCGTGAGCGGACTTTGTAAATCCGCCACATAACGTTCTTTGTTCCAGCTACCGTATTCCGCCGAGACATCGCCTTTAAATTCACGGCTGGTGGCGTGTTTGCGGACCATATTAATCGCCGCAGAAGGATTGCCGGTGCCGGTCATTAGCCCGGTCGCGCCACGCACCACTTCTACACGCTCGAACAGCGCCATATCCGTGAGTGCGTCGCCCAGATTCCAGCGCGATTCAAAATAGGTGGGGATGCCATCGACCATATAGTTATCGATCTGGAATCCACGCGAATAATAGAGGGTGCGGTCGGAGTCGGCCTGGCTTTTGCTTATCCCCAGAGTGTTTTCCATCACTTCGCCCAGCGTTTGCAGTTGCTGATCTTCCATTCGCTGCCGGCTGACAATAGTGACCGACTGTGGAATATCACGTCGGGTCATCTGCATTTTAGTACCTACAGAAGTAGACGTTACGCTGTAATCATTTTCGTCATCAACTGGAGCATTGGCAGTCCCTTCAACAATCACTGTTTCTTCGGCGGTTGGCACGGCCAGTGTAGCGGAAGGAAATAAAGCCAGAGCAATGCAGGCTGCGAGCAGCGACGGCGTGGCTGCGGCTTGATGCTGATTATCCCTGTTAAATTGTGTCGAAAGCATCTGAAATCTCTTGATTTATGTTGTAGTCAGGCTCATTCCAGAGGAAGGCGATGAGCAGTAATATTTAGCGCGCTAATAATTTTTTATGGAAATGCAAATGAGAAATATACGCATTCATATTTAACATGTAAACCAAAGAGAAAGTGTGTTTTCGGTTCATTCGCAGGCATAAAAAGGAATAATGGCGATGTATGCGGCAGTAAAACGGTTTTTTGCTTAATAAATCGTGGGTTAAGGTTGAAAGAGCGGGTTTAACTCGACCATACTCTATACTCGCAGTGTGGCGCGGCGTAGCATGGCGCAACGCATGACTATTTGAAAAAGGAAAATGTCGTGGCAGAAGAAACTATTTTCAGCAAAATTATTCGTCGTGAGATCCCCTCCGATATCGTCTACCAGGATGATCTGGTAACGGCGTTTCGCGATATTTCGCCGCAAGCGCCAACGCATATTTTAATCATTCCTAATATCCTGATTCCTACCGTAAACGACGTCTCTGTCGAGCATGAGCAGGCGCTGGGACGCATGATCACCGTAGCGGCAAAAATTGCTGAGCAAGAAGGCATTGCCGAAGATGGCTATCGTCTGATCATGAACACCAACCGCCATGGCGGGCAAGAGGTGTACCACATCCATATGCACTTGCTGGGTGGCCGTCCTCTGGGCCCAATGCTGGCGCATAAAGGTCTGTAACGATGAGAAAAGGATGCTTTGGGCTGATGTCTCTGGCGCTGTTACTGCTGGTGGGGTGTCGTTCACATCCGGAAATTCCGGTGAATGAAGAACAATCTCTGGTGATGGAGTCATCTCTTCTGGCTGCGGGCATCAGTGCAGAAAAGCCCGTTCTTTCAATGTCTGATATTCAGCCTTCTGCATCCTCGACGCTTTATAACGAAAGGCAAGAACCCGTTACCGTTCATTATCGTTTTTACTGGTATGACGCCAGAGGGCTGGAGATGCATCCTCTGGAAACGCCCCGCAGCGTTACCATTCCCGCACGTTCGGCGGTAACTCTGTACGGCAGCGCCAATTATCTTGGGGCGCACAAAGTCAGACTTTATCTATATTTGTAAGGGGTGAATCTTGATGACAAAAATGAGTCGCTACGCCTTAATCACCGCGCTGGCGATGTTTCTCGCCGGGTGTGTGGGGCAACGAGAACCTGCACCGGTAGAAGAGGTGAAACCTGCGCCGGAGCAACCTGCCGAGCCGCAACAGCCAGTACCAACCGTGCCATCGGTGCCGACGATCCCGCAGCAGCCAGGGCCAATTGAGCACGAAGATCAAACCGCACCGCCTGCGCCGCATATTCGTCATTATGACTGGAACGGTGCAATGCAGCCGATGGTCAGTAAAATGCTTGGGGCTGATGGTGTGACCGCAGGCAGCGTTCTGCTGGTTGATAGCGTTAACAACCGTACTAACGGTTCGCTGAATGCCGGAGAAGCGACCGAAACGCTACGTAATGCGCTGGCCAATAACGGTAAATTTACACTCGTTTCTGCCCAACAGCTTTCAATGGCCAAGCAGCAGTTAGGTTTGTCGCCGCAGGACAGTTTAGGCACTCGCAGTAAAGCGATTGGCATTGCCCGTAACGTCGGCGCTCATTATGTGCTGTACTCCAGTGCCTCTGGTAACGTCAACGCACCGACCCTGCAAATGCAACTCATGCTGGTGCAGACGGGTGAAATTATCTGGTCAGGTAAAGGTGCCGTTCAGCAACAATAAACCTATCACGCGCGACGAATTATTGTCGCGCTATTTCCCGCAGTATCATCCCGTCGCGACGTTTAATCATGGACTTAGCGGCGGGAGTTTTCTCATTGAACATCAGGATCTGCGTTTCGTTGTGCGTCAGACTCACGATCCTGATGCTCCGCAGTCCGTGTTCCTGCGCCAGTATCGGGCGTTATCACGATTACCGGCATACCTTGCACCGAAGCCACATCTCTATCTCCGTGGCTGGATGGTGGTTGACTATTTGCCCGGCGAGGTAAAAACGCAATTGCCGGATACCGACGAACTGGCAGGCTTGCTGTATTATCTGCATCAACAACCGCGCTTTGGCTGGCGAATAACCCTGCTGCCGTTACTGGAAAGGTACTGGCAGCGAAGCGATCCTGCGCGGCGGACAGCGGGTTGGCTGCGGCTGTTAAAACGTCTGCGCAAAATACGGGAACCACAGCCATTACGCTTAAGCCCATTGCATATGGATGTTCATGCCGGAAACTTAGTGCATAGTACTTCTGGGTTAAAGCTCATTGACTGGGAGTATGCTGGCGATGGCGATATCGCGCTGGAACTGGCGGCGGTGTGGGTGGAAAATACTGAGCAGCACCGGCAATTGGTCAATGACTATGCCGTGCGCGCAAAGATCAATCCGGCGCAATTATGGCGTCAGGTCAGGCGCTGGTTTCCCTGGTTGCTGACGCTCAAAGCAGGGTGGTTTGAGTACCGCTGGCAACAAACCGGCGATCAACAATTTATCAGGCTTGCCGATGACACCTGGCGGCAGCTATCAATAAAACAATAAGGAGAGCAGTGTGGGTCCAGTAATGTTGGATGTCGAAGGTTACGAACTGGACGCGGAAGAGCGCGAAATACTGGCGCATCCGCTGGTGGGTGGGCTGATTCTCTTTACGCGTAACTATCATGATCCTGCGCAGTTACGCGAACTGGTGCGCCAAATTCGCACAGCTTCGCGCAATCATCTGGTGGTGGCGGTAGATCAGGAAGGTGGACGCGTGCAGCGTTTTCGTGAAGGTTTTACCCGCTTGCCAGCGGCGCAATCATTCGCTGCGCTGTTGGGAATGGAAGAAGGCGGCAAACTGGCACAAGAGGCAGGCTGGTTGATGGCCAGCGAAATGATCGCCATGGATATTGATATCAGCTTTGCACCCGTGCTGGATGTAGGGCACATTAGCGCGGCGATTGGCGAGCGTTCTTACCATGCCGATCCCGAAAAAGCCCTCGCAATCGCCAGCCGGTTTATTGATGGTATGCATGAAGCCGGAATGAAAACCACTGGTAAACACTTTCCTGGCCATGGTGCAGTAACGGCAGACTCGCACAAAGAGACGCCGTGCGACCCTCGTCCGCAAGCGGAAATTCGCGCCAAAGATATGTCAGTCTTCAGTACGTTAATTCGCGAAAATAAACTCGACGCCATTATGCCTGCGCATGTGATCTACAGCGATGTTGATCCGCGTCCGGCGAGCGGTTCTCCCTACTGGCTGAAAACCGTTTTACGTCAGGAGCTGGGGTTTGACGGCGTGATTTTCTCAGACGATTTATCGATGGAGGGTGCCGCGATTATGGGCAGTTATGCCGAACGTGGGCAGGCATCACTGGATGCGGGTTGCGATATGATCCTGGTCTGCAATAATCGTAAAGGGGCCGTCAGCGTGTTAGATAATCTGTCACCGATCAAGGCAGAGCGTGTTACACGTTTGTATCATAAAGGTTCATTTTCGCGACAGGAGCTGATGGACTCGACTCGCTGGAAAGAGATCAGCGCCCGTCTGAATCAGTTACATGAACGCTGGCAGGAAGAGAAAGCAGGTCACTAACCCTGGCTTATGTGAGGAAGCGATGATTATCTATTTACACGGTTTTGACTCTAACAGTCCGGGTAACCACGAGAAAGTTTTACAATTACAGTTTATTGACCCGGATGTACGCTTGATAAGCTACAGCACTCTGCATCCGAAACACGATATGCAGCATCTGCTCAAAGAAGTAGACAAAATGCTGCAACTGAATGTTGACGAGCGCCCGCTAATTTGCGGTGTCGGGCTGGGCGGTTACTGGGCAGAACGGATTGGTTTTCTCTGCGATATCCGCCAGGTGATCTTCAACCCCAATTTGTTCCCTTACGAGAACATGGAAGGGAAGATTGATCGCCCGGAAGAGTACACCGATATCGCGACTAAATGTGTGACCAATTTCCGTGAGAAGAATCGAGATCGTTGTCTGGTGATTTTGTCGCGTAACGATGAGGCGCTTAACAGTCAGCGGACATCTGAAGAGTTGCATCATTATTACGAGATTGTCTGGGACGAAGAGCAGACGCACAAATTCAAAAATATCTCCCCGCATTTGCAGCGCATTAAGGCGTTCAAAACCCTCGGTTAAAAGCTATCGTCGGTCGCATCAGGTAACCTTGCTGGTATCTGATGCGCCCCGGATTCTGTAGGTTGGATGAGGCGTCCACGCCACAGCCGACAGCCGTGCACCAATGCCTGATGCGATGCTGCGCATCTTGTCAGGCCTACCAAATGTCCTCCATATATGCCTCACCCTCCCGACTTCGCTTAAATAATAAACAACAATCTCTGTTTTTTGATCTCACCCGGTAAATCCGCCTATCTTTTCAGCAACAAAACTTGATTCATATCAATTTTGGTATGACCAATGCACCATTCATGTTATTCTCAATAGCGAAGAGCATTTTCATCACTGTAACCTGCTGTTAATTAAGGGCTATGCATATAACCATTAATTAACAATTGGTTAATAAATTTAAGGGGGTCACGTTGACTACGCCATTGAAAAAGATTGTGATTGTCGGCGGCGGTGCTGGTGGGCTGGAAATGGCGACACAGCTTGGACATAAGCTGGGACGTAAGAAAAAAGCCAAAATTACGCTGGTAGATCGCAACCACAGCCACCTGTGGAAACCGCTGCTGCACGAAGTAGCGACTGGCTCGCTCGATGAAGGCGTCGATGCACTGAGTTACCTGGCTCATGCGCGTAATCATGGTTTTCAGTTCCAGTTGGGTTCTGTGGTTGATATCGATAGAGAAGCGAAAACAATCACCATTGCTGAACTGCGCGACGAGAAAGGCGAACTGCTGGTGCCGGAACGCAAAATCGCTTATGACACGCTGGTGATGGCGCTGGGCAGCACCTCTAACGATTTCAATACACCGGGTGTAAAAGAGAACTGTATTTTCCTCGATAACCCGCACCAGGCGCGTCGTTTCCATCAGGAGATGCTGAATCTGTTCCTGAAATACTCCGCCAACCTTGGCGCGAATGGCAAAGTTAATATTGCGATTGTTGGCGGCGGCGCGACGGGTGTAGAACTCTCCGCTGAATTGCACAACGCCGTCAAGCAACTGCACAGCTACGGTTACAAAGGCCTGACCAACGAAGCGTTGAACGTAACGCTGGTAGAAGCGGGCGAACGTATTTTGCCTGCGCTGCCGCCACGTATCTCTGCTGCCGCCCACAATGAGTTAACGAAACTGGGCGTTCGCGTGCTGACGCAAACCATGGTCACCAGCGCCGATAAAGGTGGTCTGCACACTAAAGATGGCGAATATATTGAGGCTGATCTGATGGTGTGGGCTGCCGGGATCAAAGCGCCGGATTTCCTGAAAGATATTGGCGGTCTCGAAACCAACCGTATCAACCAGCTGGTGGTGGAACCGACGCTGCAAACCACCCGTGATCCAGACATTTACGCTATTGGCGACTGTGCGTCATGCCCGCGTCCGGAAGGGGGTTTTGTCCCGCCGCGCGCTCAGGCCGCACACCAGATGGCTACCTGCGCAATGAACAATATTCTGGCGCAGATGAATGGCAAACCGCTGAAAAATTATCAGTATAAAGATCACGGTTCGCTGGTATCGCTGTCGAACTTCTCTACCGTCGGTAGCCTGATGGGTAACCTGACGCGCGGCTCAATGATGATTGAAGGGCGTATTGCGCGCTTTGTGTATATCTCGTTGTACCGGATGCATCAGATTGCGCTGCATGGCTACTTCAAAACTGGACTAATGATGTTGGTAGGTAGTATCAACCGCGTTATCCGTCCGCGTTTGAAACTGCATTAATCAACTTGTACTGGCGGATGCGGCGTAAATGCCTTATCCGCCCTGGACAAATGGTACGAGCGGCAGGCCTAATAAGACGCGTTAAGCGTCGTATCAGGCATTCCTTCAGACTCCTCCGAATCCTTAAGTATTTCCTGCCATTCCTGCGCTTTTCATCTTCTGTCTGATGGTTGTTTCACCCCTTCGATTGCATGATTGACATAACTGCAAAGAAGGAGGTGTTCCCGTGAATAAATCAATGTTGGCGGGTATCGGGATTGGTGTCGCGGCTGCGCTGGGCGTAGCGGCAGTGGCCAGCCTGAACGTGTTTGAACGTGGCCCGCAATACGCTCAGGTTGTTTCTGCAATCCCAATCAAGGAAACAGTTAAAACACCGCGCCAGGAGTGCCGCAATGTCACAGTGACCCATCGCCGGCCGGTGCAGGATGAAAATCGCATCGCTGGTTCAGTTCTGGGCGCTGTGGCTGGTGGGGTGATAGGGCATCAGTTTGGCGGTGGTCGCGGTAAGGATGTTGCTACAGTCGTCGGGGCGCTTGGTGGTGGATATGCTGGTAACCAGATCCAGGGCTCTCTCCAGGAACGTGATACTTACACCACCACCCAACAGCGTTGTAAAACGGTGTATGACAAGTCAGAAAAAATGCTCGGTTATGATGTGACCTATAAGATTGGCGATCAGCAGGGCAAAATCCGCATGGACCGCGATCCGGGTACACAAATCCAATTAGATAACAACGGGCAACTGATTCTGAATAACAAAGTATAACAAGGCTGTACTCTGCAATTTAGCCCCTCATTCGCTCAGGCTGAGGGGCTTTTTTTTACGTTTTATTTCACCAGTTCGGGCCATAAACGCAAAGTGGTTTGGGCAATCTGCATCAGTTTTTCCAGCGATGCGCCTTCGCGGGCGCTGATCGACATCCCCTGAATAATACAGTTAAGGAATTCCGCCAGATGCGTCACGTCACAGTGGGCAGGGATTTCCCCGCGCGCCTGGCGTTGACATAAAAACTGCTGCAAGGTGCGTTCTTGCATCGCGTAGCGTGATTTCAACGTATTGGCGATATCTCCTGAATCCGGGGAGAGCGTGGTGCAGTTGTTGATCATAAAGCAGCCAGCAGGGGTGTCTTTGCTGGTAAAACAGTTGGCGATGGCAGCGAAATAGTCAGTCAGCGCAGACTCCACGCTTTTCTCTTCACAAAACAGTTGTGCTTCGTGCTTTGCGGCAAAACGGTCGATATAGCGATCCAGTACGGCGCGGAATAATCCCTCTTTATTGGTGAACTCCGCGTATAGCGTTGGCGCTTTGGCTCCGGTCGCTTCGACGAGATCGGCAAGAGAAGTAGCTTCATAACCGTGCTGCCAGAACAACTTCATGGCCTTATCAAGCGCGGCTTCCCTGTCGAACACTTTTGGGCGACCACGGCTTTTTTTTACACAATGTGTTGAGTCAGTTGCCATGATGCCGTTGTACCTTTTAGCTGTGAATGAATGGTTATTATAAAAATAATCACTTCTGTTCACCAGTCCAGAAGCCAGAAAAATAATTGCCCTCTATTTAACTGAAATTTAAAGAATTTTAATTTAATTAATGAATGTTATAAAAAACATCTTGTATGTGATCCAGATCACATCTATCATTTAGTTATCGATCGTTAAGTAATTGCTTGCGACGCCATTCATCTGCATAAGGTCACTATTATGAAAAACGTGAAAACCCTCATCGCTGCTGCGATTTTAAGCTCCATATCATTTGCCAGCTTTGCGGCTGTTGAAGTTCAGGCAACACCGGAAGGTCAACAAAAAGTGGGTACTATCAGTGCTAACGCGGGGACAAATCTGGGATCGCTGGAAGAACAGCTGGCACAAAAAGCGGATGAGATGGGTGCTAAATCTTTCCGTATTACTTCAGTAACCGGTCCGAATACCCTCCACGGAACGGCAGTAATTTATAAATAAGCATTAACCCTCATTAATGCCTGTTATTGCTGCTTTTTCCCCGCAACACCCTGTGCTGCGGGGATTTTTTTGCTCGCGATTTACAGCGTCTGTTGATTCACTTGATGACGGCGCACATCAACCGGCATTCCGGAACGCACGTCCATTACGCGCTGCATCACTTCGGCGTCAGTTTGCGCAGCATTTTTAAATGCCTGCATCGTACTGTTGAGCGTAATCGGCAACAATTGCGGATCGTCATCTATCTTCTCTGACAGCGGCTGATGCACTTCCACCAGACGTGCGCCGTTTGGTTCGGCGGAGACTTTAATCGGCGTGTTGATAATATTCACTTTGGTGCCGGGGCTGACCTGGCTGAAAAGTGTTTTGATATCGTCATCTCGCAAACGGATGCAGCCAGAACTTACCCGCATACCAATACCGAAATCGGCGTTCGTACCGTGAAGCAAATAGACACCGCCATAGGCCGCCAGACGAATCGCATGATGACCCATCGGGTTATCCGGTCCTGCCGGAATGACTGGTGGAAGCTCAATCCCCTGGGCTTTATAACGGGCGCGGATGTTTGCCGTCGGCGTCCAGGTTGGGTTTGCACGCTTGTCCGAAACGGTCGTCACCATTGTCGGCGTCAGCGTGTCACCCCCCAACTGACCAATGCCGATGGGGTACACGGTCACCGAATTTTTGCCCGGTGGGTAGTAATAGAGACGCAACTCCGCAATGTTGATCACAATGCCTTCACGCGGCGCGTCTGGCAGTAAAGTTTGCAATGGAATGGTTAACACACTGCCTGCGCGCGGTACATACGGATCAATGCCGGGATTAGCCTGTAACAGAGCGAGGAAACCGACGTTATATTTTTTCGCGATAGCTTCCAGCGAACCACCATCGTTTTCCACCACATGAAATTTGTTTTCGCCAACCAGACGACTACCCGCTGGCGGTAGCGGCCAGGTGTTGGCTTTTGCCGGTAGCGCCAGAGCCACGGCAGCGGCGAACGTAAAAAACGTTAGCCAGCGAGAAAAACGCGTTTTGATCATCACCAAAAATCCATAATAAATATAAGGTTATTGTAATAAAAAGATAAGTCTGAATTATGGATGGTGGCAGTGTCGGATAGTGCAGGGAAGTGCAAAGAATTTGTAAATGTTGGGGATGGGGGCGCAGAAACGCCCCCGATTTGCCATTATGCGATCGCGTTCTCTTCCAGTTCACGCATAAACTGGCGCACCCATTCGATACGTTTTTTCCGCTCGCTCAAATCCTGAATAAATTTCAGGCGCGTCGGACCATCAAGACGATAGTGCTGCGGCTGTTTTTGCAGTAAACCAATCAGCCAGGCCGGATTCACGTGATTCTTCTCGGCAAATTCGATCACGCCGCCTTTCTCATTCCCTTCCAGCTTCCTGATCCCCAGCTTCTGCGCTTGCTGACGCAGACGGGCAATATCCAGCAGGGTTCGAGCCGGATCTGGCAGCAGACCGAAGCGATCGATAAGTTCGACTTTGATCTCTTCCAGTTCGCTTTCCGTTTTGGCGCTGGCAATACGTTTATAGAACGACAGACGGGTATTTACATCAGGAATGAAGTCATCCGGCAACAGCGACGGCATCCGCAGTTCGACTTCCGTTTGCTGGCTGGTGAGATCTTCGAGCGACGGCTCGCGTCCGGCTTTCAGTGCATCGACGGCGTTTTCCAGCAACTCCATATACAGCGAGAAACCGATAGTTTCCATCGAACCACTTTGTTCTTCGCCGAGCAGTTCACCGGCACCGCGAATCTCCAGATCGTGCGTTGCCAGCGCAAAGCCCGCGCCAAGGTCTTCCAGAGACGCAATCGCTTCGAGACGTTTTTGCGCATCGGTAGTCATCGCTTTCGGATGCGGCGTCAGCAGCCATGCATATGCCTGGTGATGCGAACGTCCGACGCGGCCACGCAGCTGGTGTAGTTGCGCCAGACCGAAGTGATCAGCGCGTTCAATAATAATGGTGTTGGCGGTAGGGATGTCGATCCCGGTTTCGATAATCGTGGTACAAACCAGCACGTTAAAACGCTGATGATGGAAATCATTCATCACCCGTTCCAGTTCGCGTTCGCGCATCTGCCCGTGACCGATGGCAATCCGCGCTTCTGGCACCAGTTCCGCCAGCCGTTCGGCGGCTTTCTGGATGTTTTCCACATCATTGTAGAGATAATAAACCTGTCCCCCGCGCAGAATTTCACGCAGGACAGCCTCTCTGACCACCAGACTGTCGTACTCACGGACAAACGTTTTAACTGCCAGACGACGGGCGGGCGGCGTGGCGATAATCGACAGATCGCGCATTCCGCTCATTGCCATATTCAGCGTACGTGGGATCGGCGTTGCGGTAAGTGTCAGAATATCCACGTTCGCGCGCATCGCTTTAATGCGCTCTTTATGACGCACCCCGAAGCGGTGTTCTTCATCGACAATCAGCAGGCCTAAATCTTTAAACTTGACGTCACTTTGCAGCAGTTTGTGCGTACCGATCAGAATATCGATTTTCCCTTCCGCCACTTCCGTAAGGATTTGCGTCTGCTCTTTGGCGCTGCGGAAACGGGAGATCATTTCGATGCGTACCGGCCAGTTGGCGAAACGGTCGCGGAAGTTGTCGTAATGCTGCTGCGCGAGCAGAGTTGTTGGCACCAGCACCGCCACCTGCTTGTGGTTCTCTACCGCCAGGAAAGCGGCGCGCATCGCTACTTCTGTTTTACCAAAGCCAACATCGCCGCATACCAGACGATCCATTGCCAGCGGCTGACACATGTCGCTAAGCACCGCATTAATGGCCTGCGCCTGATCCGGCGTGGTTTCGAACGGGAAGCTGTCGCAGAACAATTGATATTGCTCACGATCGTGTTTAAACGCGAACCCCTCTTTGGCGGCGCGTTGAGCGTAGATATCCAGCAATTCCGCCGCCACATCACGCACTTTTTCTGCCGCTTTCTGCCGAGCGCGTGACCACGCATCGCCGCCAAGTTTATGCAGCGGGGCATTTTCTTCTGCACCACCCGCGTAACGGCTAATCAGATGCAGCGACGACACCGGAACATACAGTTTGGCGTCGTTGGCATAGGTGAGCATCAGATACTCGCCGGTAATGCCGCCAGCTTCCAGCGTGGTCATTCCGGCATAGCGCCCGACACCGTGCTCCAGATGCACCACCGGCTGACCAATATGCAGTTCCGCGAGGTTGCGGATCAGTGTATCGGGGTTGATGGCGCGGCGAGAATCCTGACGACGACGGGCAACGCGTTCACCGAGCAGATCGCTTTCGCAAATCAGTGCCAGATTACGCACCGTATCGACAAAACCATGTTCGGCAGCGCCAATCATCAGATAACGCCCACGGTCGCTGGCCTCATCGAGGCGCATAATGCGTTGCGGAGCAATTTTAATACGGGCGAGCAGTTCACCGAGTGCTTCACGGCGACCTTCACTTTCTACCGAGAACACCACCGGGCCGTCGAAAGATTCAAGAAATTTACGCAGCGCATCCAGCGGGGCTTTTTGCTGCGCCTGAACGGCAAGGTCTGGCAGTTTCTGAAAGCCTAAATTGGCATTCGCTGCTTTTGTCGGTAAATGTTCATTTTTTAGCTGTACACGCGGCCAGTTTTTCAGCTCTGAGAACAGTTCATCGACCCGCAGCCAGAGCGATTGTGGCGGCAGCAGTGGACGCATCGGATCGACGCCGCGATTCTCGAAACGCGCCAGCGTGTCAGCCTGGAAACGTTCGGCACTGTTTTCCAGATCGCCAGTATTCACCAGCAATGTATTGGCAGGGAAATAACTGAACAGTGGCGGCAACGGTTCGCTGAAGAATAGCGGTTGCCAGTACTCGATCCCGGCAGGCAATGTGCCTTTGCTCACTTGCTGATAAATATGTTCCGGATCGCGTTTTACTTCGAAAGAATCGCGCCACTGACTGCGGAACAGTTCAATTGCTGCTTTATCGGTCGGAAATTCGTGCGCGGGCAGCAGGTTGATAGCTTCAACTTCCTCCAGCGTACGCTGGCTATCGACATCAAATACTCGCAGGCTGTCGATTTCATCATCAAAGAAATCAAGACGATAAGGCAGCTCACTCCCCATCGGGAAGAGGTCCAGCAATGCGCCGCGCGTGGCGTATTCACCATGCTCCATCACCTGATCAACATGGCGATAACCGGCGCTGTCCAGCTGCGTACGCAAGGCATCGCGCGATAACCGCTGACCTTTTTTCATCACCAGCGCATGACCGTGGAGAAAACTGTGCGGGCAAACGCGCTGCATAAGCGTATTCACCGGAACAATCAGTACGCCACGTTGCATCGTTGGTAACTGGTAAAGGGTGGAAAGACGCGAGGAGATAATATCCTGATGAGGCGAAAAACTGTCGTAAGGGAGGGTTTCCCAGTCTGCCAGATTCATCACCATATGGTCGGTGAACTGGCTGATTTCATCATGCAAACGCAGAGCATTTTGCATATCTGGTGCAATGAGCACCACCGGTCCGGCGTGACGTTCGGCAATTTCCGCTACCAGCGTCGCACAGGCAGCGCCGGTTAACTCGCCCAGCAGACGCTGTTCACCCGCTTTGACGGGCAGCGTATAACGATATTGTTCAGGCATAACGGTTGTCAGATTCTCGTTAGGATATGCCTCAACATATGGGGGCATATCTCTGATAAGCAATGCTGTTCATTATCCGTAATCGCCATGGTTTAGCAAATTGAATCGCCCCGGCTGGGGCGATGGCTTAGCGAGAATAACTGGTTGCAGGCAGAGAAGGCGGGGAGAACAACAGATCGCTGAATGCGCGTTGTGAAATTTTGCGTACCAGCAAGCCAGCAACAGTACAAATCAACAAACTGACAAAGGGGTAAACCAGCAGGAGCGTCAGTTCGAGTTGCGGCGACCAGCGCGCCGCGTTCATTTGCGGAATCAGACTCAAGCTGAATATCTCTACCAGAATGCGATGGGTGGTGTAGATGGCAATGGTGTTGGAGCCAATCACATTCAGCAGGCCGGAGGAGCGCATACCGAAACGTTGCTCGTACTGATAAAACAGCTTCATGATCACCACAATCGATACCAGCGACAGGAGTAGCGACACGTTAAACAACCAGGCACCGACCGCCAGAACGGCCAGCAGCGAAAACATCAGCATATGGCGGCGCAACGGTACTTCTTTAACACAGGTCATTAATGTTGCGCCAAACCATGCGCCAAGGCTGTAATAAGGCAAATTGCGGATCACACTGTTCATTCCCCACCACGGCGTGGGAACGAAATTAACAGCCACACTCATCAGTACAAACAGGGCGAATAACGGCAGAGCCTGGCGATTAAAAATTTTACATATCACGAAATAGACAATTAAAGCGTACAGATACCACAAGCTGGTGCTGGCGGTGAGCATCCCGTGCAGGAACTCACCGGTGGAATCGGCATAAGCGGCATTGGAGGCATTGCTTAAATCGCGCTCAGGTGCCAGCCACTGATTCAGTGCGCTTAGCGCCAGCCACTGCACCACGCCCCAAAGCGCCAGCACCCAGAAGATGCTCCAGATGCGTTTATCGAGACAATTTCCCCACGGCACACTGTCGATATAGCGGCGAATCAAATAGCCGGAGATAAAGAAAAAAACCGGCATACGGAAGGGCGCAAGGTAAAGATTGAAATAGATCCAGCATTTACTCAGTACTTCCGATAACGGATGCTGAAAAGTGGTCAGATGCGGGTAAAAGGTGATTACCGAGTGATAAACCACCACCAGACAGATGCATAACCCTTTGATCTGGTTAATCCATAGTTCTTTTTGTTTCATCAGAACAACACGCTCTTTTATTTAACATGCTGTTGATCCTGCGGGGCGAGGCGCGTGGTGTAATGCGTATCTGTCTGTATTTGGTTATTTTTCAGATAAAGATCAGGCCACAAGGCCGATGAGAAAATGAGACCCTTTAGCCGATTGATTTACTGATGCTTTTCAGATTAGCCCTGATGATCACTTACAGTTCAGGCGTTTACCCATCCTGCTTTCGCTTATATACTCGTGTCTTTGCTAACAGCAACCAGACGGATTTCATGTACCAACCTGTCGCTCTATTTATTGGCCTGCGTTACATGCGTGGGCGTGCAGCGGATCGCTTCGGTCGTTTCGTCTCCTGGCTTTCTACCATTGGCATTACCCTCGGGGTGATGGCACTGGTCACGGTATTGTCAGTGATGAACGGCTTTGAGCGCGAACTGCAAAACAACATCCTTGGCCTGATGCCGCAGGCGATCCTCTCTTCGGAGCAGGGCTCTCTTAACCCGCAGAAACTCCCGGAAACGGCAGTCAAACTGGACGGCGTAAATCGCGTTGCGCCTATCACTACTGGTGATGTGGTGCTGCAAAGCGCACGCAGCGTGGCGGTAGGCGTCATGCTGGGTATCGAGCCGGCGCAAAAAGATCCGCTAACCCCGTATCTGGTCAATGTGAAGCAAGCCGACCTCGAGCCGGGGAAATATAATGTCATCCTCGGTGAACAGCTTGCTTCACAGTTGGGCGTTAATCGCGGTGATCAAATCCGCGTGATGGTGCCTTCTGCCAGCCAGTTCACGCCGATGGGGCGTATTCCAAGTCAGCGCCTGTTCAATGTGATTGGTACTTTTGCCGCTAACAGTGAAGTCGACGGCTATGAAATGCTGGTGAATATTGAGGATGCCTCGCGTCTGATGCGTTATCCGGCAGGCAATATCACCGGCTGGCGTCTGTGGCTGGATGAGCCGCTGAAAGTGGACTCGTTAAGCCAGCAAAAACTGCCAGAAGGCAGTAAATGGCAGGACTGGCGCGACCGTAAAGGTGAGCTGTTCCAGGCCGTGCGCATGGAAAAAAATATGATGGGCTTGCTGCTGAGCCTGATTGTCGCCGTTGCGGCGTTTAACATTATTACCTCGCTGGGGCTGATGGTGATGGAGAAGCAGGGCGAAGTGGCAATCCTGCAAACGCAAGGTTTAACTCCGCGACAAATCATGATGGTCTTTATGGTACAGGGTGCCAGCGCCGGAATTATTGGTGCGATCCTGGGCGCGGCGCTTGGTGCGCTGCTTGCCAGCCAGTTGAATAATCTGATGCCGATAATCGGCGTCCTGCTTGATGGCGCGGCGCTGCCGGTCGCTATCGAACCTTTACAGGTCATTATTATTGCGCTGGTGGCGATGGCTATCGCGCTGCTTTCTACGCTTTACCCTTCCTGGCGCGCTGCCGCCACTCAACCCGCTGAGGCTTTACGTTATGAATAAGATCCTGTTGCAATGCGACAACCTGTGCAAACGCTATCAGGAAGGCAGTGTGCAAACCGACGTGCTGCACAATGTCAGTTTCAGCGTGGGCGAAGGCGAAATGATGGCTATCGTCGGTAGCTCTGGTTCTGGCAAAAGCACCTTGCTGCACTTGCTGGGTGGGCTGGATACGCCAACTTCCGGCGATGTGATTTTTAACGGTCAGCCGATGAGCAAGCTGTCGTCGGCAGCGAAAGCAGAACTGCGCAACCAGAAGCTGGGCTTTATTTATCAGTTTCACCACCTGCTGCCGGATTTTACAGCGTTGGAAAACGTGGCTATGCCGCTGCTGATTGGCAAGAAAAAGCCCGCTGAAATCAACAGCCGTGCGCTGGAGATGTTAAAAGCGGTGGGGCTGGAGCATCGCGCGAATCACCGTCCATCCGAACTTTCCGGCGGCGAACGTCAGCGTGTGGCGATTGCCCGTGCGCTGGTCAATAACCCGCGTCTGGTACTGGCGGATGAACCTACTGGTAACCTTGACGCACGTAACGCCGACAGCATCTTCCAGTTGCTTGGGGAGTTGAATCGTTTGCAGGGCACCGCCTTCCTGGTGGTCACTCACGACCTGCAACTGGCGAAACGTATGAGCCGCCAGTTAGAAATGCGTGATGGTCGTCTGACGGCGGAACTGAGCCTGATGGGGGCGGAGTAATGGCGATGCCTTTATCGTTATTAATTGGCCTGCGTTTTAGTCGCGGACGGCGGCGTGGCGGCATGGTGTCGCTGATCTCCGTCATTTCTACCATTGGCATTGCACTTGGCGTGGCGGTACTGATCGTCGGCTTAAGCGCGATGAACGGCTTTGAGCGTGAACTGAATAACCGCATTCTGGCGGTAGTACCGCATGGCGAAATTGAAGCGGTGGATCAGCCGTGGACTAACTGGCAGGAAGCACTGAATAACGTGCAAAAAGTGCCAGGTATTGCCGCCGCTGCGCCGTATATCAATTTCACGGGGCTGGTGGAAAGCGGAGCAAATCTGCGCGCGCTTCAGGTAAAAGGGGTTGATCCGCAACAGGAACAGCGCCTAAGTGCGCTGCCCTCGTTTGTCCAGGGCGATGCCTGGAACAATTTTAAAGCCGGTGAGCAGCAGATTATTATCGGCAAAGGCGTAGCGGATGCGTTAAAAGTGAAGCAGGGCGATTGGGTGTCGATCATGATCCCAAATTCGAATCCTGAGCATAAACTGATGCAACCAAAACGAGTGCGCTTGCAAATTGCCGGAATTTTGCAGCTGAGCGGTCAACTCGATCACAGTTTTGCCATGATCCCGCTGGCGGATGCCCAACAATATCTTGATATGGGTTCCAGTGTGTCAGGTATTGCCCTTAAAATGACGGATGTTTTTAACGCCAACAAACTGGTACGTGACGCAGGCGAAGTGACCAATAGCTATGTTTATATCAAGAGCTGGATCGGCACTTACGGCTATATGTATCGTGATATCCAGATGATCCGCGCCATTATGTATCTGGCGATGGTACTGGTGATTGGCGTGGCCTGTTTCAACATCGTCTCCACTTTAGTGATGGCGGTAAAAGACAAGAGTGGCGATATCGCAGTATTAAGAACGCTGGGCGCGAAAGACGGTTTAATTCGCGCCATTTTTGTCTGGTATGGATTGCTGGCTGGGTTGTTCGGCAGCCTGTGTGGTGTGATTATCGGCGTGGTGGTTTCGCTGCAACTCACTCCGATTATCGAGTGGATTGAAAAGCTGATCGGTCATCAGTTCCTCTCCAGTGACATTTATTTTATTGACTTCCTGCCATCGGAATTGCACTGGCTGGATGTCTTCTACGTACTGGTCACAGCATTGTTGCTGAGTCTTTTGGCAAGTTGGTATCCGGCGCGGCGCGCCAGCAATATTGACCCTGCGCGAGTCCTTAGCGGCCAGTAAAGGCAGTACATTAAAACAAGGAGCGGCAATGTATTACGGGTTTGATATTGGTGGAACAAAAATTGCGCTAGGTGTGTTTGATAGCAGTCGGCAGTTGCAGTGGGAAAAGCGGGTGCCGACCCCGCGTGACAGCTATGACGCATTTTTAGATGCAGTGTGCGAGCTGGTAGCCGAAGCTGACCAGCGTTTTGGCTGTAAAGGTTCTGTCGGCATCGGTATTCCGGGAATGCCAGAAACAGAAGATGGCACGCTGTATGCCGCCAATGTCCCCGCCGCCAGTGGTAAACCGCTGCGTGCCGACCTGAGAGCACGTCTTGAGCGCGATGTGCGACTTGATAATGACGCTAACTGTTTTGCCCTTTCTGAAGCCTGGGATGATGAATTTACTCAATATCCGCTGGTGATGGGGTTAATTCTCGGTACTGGCGTTGGCGGTGGACTGGTATTCAA
Source organism: Escherichia sp. 93.0816 (assembly GCF_013368855.2). Lineage (NCBI taxonomy): Bacteria > Pseudomonadati > Pseudomonadota > Gammaproteobacteria > Enterobacterales > Enterobacteriaceae > Escherichia > Escherichia sp. 93.0816. The sequence goes on from NZ_JABWNC020000001.1 coordinate 195,616, forward strand.
CGGTAAAGCGGTGACGGGTAAGAGCTACATTACCGGCGAGTTTGGTCATATGCGTCTGCCGGTCGATGCGTTAACCATGATGGGGCTTGATTTCCCGTTACGCCGCTGCGGCTGTGGTCAGCATGGCTGCATTGAAAATTATCTGTCTGGTCGCGGTTTTGCGTGGCTGTATCAACACTATTATCATCAACCGTTGCAGGCTCCCGAAATTATTGCGCTTTATGAGCAAGGCGATGAGCAAGCAAGGGCGCACGTTGAGCGTTATCTGGATCTATTAGCGGTTTGTCTGGGAAACATCCTGACCATTATTGACCCTGATCTGGTGGTCATTGGCGGTGGGTTATCCAATTTCCCGGCAATCACAACGCAACTGGCGGACAGGCTGCCTCGTCATCTCTTACCTGTAGCTCGTGTTCCGCGCATTGAACGCGCGCGCCACGGTGATGCAGGCGGAATGCGTGGAGCTGCCTTCCTACATCTAACCGATTAAACAACAGAGGTTGCTATGCTGTCGCGTCGGGGTCATCGGTTAAGTCGTTTTCGTAAAAATAAACGCCGCCTGCATGAGCGTTTACGTCAGCGTATTTTTTTCAGAGATAAAGTGGTGTCGGAAGCAATGGAAAAACCAAGAGTACTCGTACTGACAGGGGCTGGTATTTCTGCGGAATCAGGTATTCGTACCTTTCGCGCCGCAGATGGCCTGTGGGAAGAACATCGTGTTGAAGATGTTGCGACGCCAGAGGGCTTTGATCGTGACCCTGAACTGGTGCAAGCGTTTTATAACGCTCGTCGCCGACAGTTACAGCAGCCAGAAATACAGCCTAACGCCGCGCATCTTGCGCTGGCTAAACTGCAAGACGCCCTCGGCGACCGCTTTTTGCTGGTGACGCAGAATATCGATAACCTGCATGAACGCGCAGGCAATACCAATGTGATTCATATGCATGGAGAATTGCTGAAAGTACGTTGTTCGCAAAGTGGGCAGGTTCTCGACTGGACTGGCGATGTTACGCCAGAAGATAAATGTCATTGCTGCCAGTTCCCGGCTCCGCTGCGCCCGCACGTGGTGTGGTTTGGTGAAATGCCGCTCGGCATGGATGAAATTTATATGGCACTGGCAATGGCGGATATTTTCATTGCTATTGGTACATCCGGGCATGTTTATCCGGCGGCCGGTTTTGTTCATGAAGCAAAATTGCATGGCGCGCACACCGTGGAACTCAATCTTGAGCCGAGCCAGGTTGGTAACGAATTTGCCGAGAAATATTACGGCCCGGCAAGCCAGGTAGTGCCAGAGTTTGTTGAAAAGTTGCTGAAGGGCTTATAAAGCAGGCAGCATTGCCTGATGCGCTACGCTTATCAGGCCTACGATGGGGCGCAATTAATTGAATTTGCGGGTTTTGTAGGCCGGATAAGGCGTTCGCGCCGCATCCGGCATAATACACGCGCACTTTACCGGCCTCTTTTAACTTTTACTCGTCCATAACAGTGCTGCAAAAAACGTACAGACGCCAATCAGCCCCGCCCAGAGCGGCGATATTTTAACAATAACAAAGCTATTATCGATATACAGGCATAAAGCCTGATAGCCCATATTGGCGACAGTCATGGCCACTGCAAATTTTAACGCATAAATAAAACGTGTCGTGTAGTAAAAGATCCAGGAAAATAAGACAAACGCTGCAGCCCAGGAGATAAAACCTAATGTCGAGGTGCTGCCTGGCGGATCATTCTCATGCTTTTGTTCGGGATGCGGATAATAGACATTGACTCTGTCGCCTTCGCTATCTTCATAAAAATCACTACCAATACTCGAATTAAAAATTAGCGTGTAATTTGGTGTAGGGCGAAAGGCAACCACTGGATACCAGGAACCATTATCACCGACGTCGTTTGAATGATTGTTGTACCAGACGGCATCAACAATGACCCCTTCGGTATGCATCGCATTTTTGGTATAGGTGAACTGGTTGTAAAATATAACAACAGAAATAACGAGCAGTACCAAACCAATACCGACGAAAGAGCGGGAAAAAACGTTACTGTCCTGACTCATTAGCCACATCCTTGCTAAATAAAAAACGGGCGGTAATACCACCGCCCGTTTGCTGAATTAACGTCCTGCTTTCAGCTTCTGATAATACTCTTCATAAATGCTGCTGGCTGCGCCAACGTCATTCTGCCATTCACCATTTTTAATGGTTTCAGCATCCGGGTAGAGCGTTTTATCGTTCGCCACTTCCGGGCTTAACAGCTTACGCGCCGCAAGGTTTGGCGTTGGATAACCGATAGTTTCGGCAACCTGTTTTGCCACATCCGGGCGCAGCAGGAAGTTGATCAATTTCAGCGCGCCTTCTTTGTTTTTGGCATTTGCCGGGATCGCCAGGCTATCCATCCAGAAAATGCCGCCTTCTTTCGGCCATACCACGTCAATTGGCGTACCCGCCTGGCGCGCAACGAAAGCAGAGCCGTTCCAGATCATGCCGAGGTTAACTTCGCCTTCCATGTACGGGTTAGCCGGGTTATCGGAGTTAAACGCTGCGACGTTTGGCATCAGTTTTTTCAGCTCGTTATATGCAGCTTCAATCTCTTTCGGATCGGTGGTGTTACCGGAGTAGCCCAGCTTACGCAGCGCCATCTGGAACACTTCACGGGCATCGTCGGTCAGCAGCAGGCTGCCTTTGTACTCAGACTTCCAGAGATCGGCCCAGCTGGTAACGGATTTCGGATCCACCGCATCACCGTTAACGCCAATCGCCGTCGCACCCCAGATATACGGAATGGAGTAGTCGTTATTCGGGTCAAATGGCTTGTTGAGCATGTCTGGATCGAGGTTGCTGAAGTTGCTTAACTTCGACTTGTCGATCTTCTGGATCATCCCTTCTTTACGCATTTTATCGACGTAATAGGTTGAAGGAACCACCAGGTCATAGGCACCGTCTTTGTACGTTTTCAGTTTGGCGTACATGGTTTCGTTCGACTCGTAAGTCGAATAGATAACCTTAATTCCGGTTTCTTTGGTGAACTGTTCAAGCAGTCCAGGCGGTACGTACTCGGTCCAGTTGTAGAAATACAGCGTGTTGTTGTCATCGGCGTGAGCGGCGCTCATGCCCAGTGCCAGAGCACCCGCCGCGAGCAGGTGGCGTGACCATTTTTTCATTTAACGTCCCCTGTGTTACTTTTCGTTTTATCACGAGCAATAAGCTGGCTGGCAATAACCATCACCAGCGACAGCACCAGTAATATGGTTGCCAGCGCGTTAACTTCTGGCGATACGCCGACTTTGACCATCGAATAAATTTTTAACGGCAGAATTTCATAGCTCGGTCCGGTGACAAACGACGAAACTACCACATCGTCCATCGACAGGGTAAAGCTTAGCACCCAGCCCGCCGCCACAGCCGGCATTGCCAGTGGCAAAATAATTTTCCGTAGAATGGTAAATTCGCTGGCGCCGAGATCTTTCGCCGCTTCCAGCATCCGCACATCAAAACCTTTCAGGCGCGAATACACCGTCACCACCACAAATGGCAGGCAGAAGGTGATATGCGAGAACAATAGCGACCAGAAGCCAAGCTGAATACCCAACAGCATAAACAGCACCAGCAGAGAAATCGCCATCACGATATCTGGCGACATCATCACCACAAACAGCATTCCGCTAACGAACGGCTTACCGCGAAAGCGATAACGGTACAGCGCAACCGCTGTCAGTGAACCGATAAGCGTAGCAAACGTCGCCGAGAACACCGCCATCGTCAGTGAATGTTGCGCCGCCTGTAACAAGCTGTCGTTGTTCATCAGCAGGCTATACCATTTGGTGGTAAAACCCTGCCAGTTAATGCCAAAGCGCGAGCTGTTGAAGGAGTTCACAATCAAAATAATGATTGGGATATACAGGTACGCGTAGATAGCGGTCATAAAACCGCCGCGAAGCAGTCGACCGATCATTCGAGTTCCACCTTCTTATTCAGCAAACGAGAAGCGCGCCAGTAAACCAGCAACATCAGGCCCATTACGATAGTCAGCGTAATGCTGGTGGCGGCACCAAACGGCCAGTCACGAATATTAAGGAACTGGACCTTGATGACGTTACCGATCAGCAGGTTTTTCGCACCGCCCATCAGGTCGGATACATAGAACAAGCCCATGGCTGGCAGCATCACCAGCAGACATCCGGCAATAATTCCCGGCATCGTCAGCGGAATAATAATACGGATAAAAGTCTGCAATTTGCTGGCACCGAGATCGCGCGCCGCTTCCAGTAAAGGTTTATCCAGTTTTTCAATACTGGAATAGAGTGGCATCACCATAAACGGTAGCAGAATGTAAACCAGACCGATAATCACCGCGCTGGGGGTGAACATGATGCGAATTGGGGTATCAATAACGCCCAGCCACATCAGGAACTCGTTGAGATAGCCTTTGGTGCTGAGGAAAATTTTTAGCCCATAGATACGAATCAGCGAGTTTGTCCAGAATGGAACAATCAGCAGAAACAGCAGCAGCGGTCGCACTTTATGCGGTAGTTTTGCCAGAAACCAGGCAAACGGGTAACCCAGCACCAGGCAAGCGAGAGTGGCGATCAGCGCCATATTCAGCGAGTGCAATAGCACTTCAAAATAGAGCGGATCGAGCAGACGTGTGTAGTTATCCAGCGTAAAGACCATTTTGACGAAACTGGCGTCGTCGCGGGTCAAAAAGCTGGTGCCAATGATCATCAGGTTGGGCAGAAAGACAAACAACACAAGCCAACCGACAATAGTGACAATCACTACATTCTGGAACTTACTTGTGTTCTTCATCAGCCAGTACGACCTCCCAGCTTTCTACCCAATTAATGGCCATTTTCTGGTCGAGAGAGTGGTCAAAGTCAGGATCGTCTTCATTAAAGAATTCGCTGACCATCACCATCTTGCCATTTTCCAGTTCGACAACTGACTCCAGCGTCATGCCTTTGTAGTTGCGTTCGCGAACGTAACCAATCAGACCTTCGACGTGGTTATCATCGTTGATTTCGTCAACGCGTAAGTCTTCCGGGCGTAACAGAACATGTAGTTTTTGCCCTGGTTCAACGGCGAAGTTAACGTAAATATTACACTCGCGGCCTTCAACGTTGGCGCGTACGCGTTGCTCGTCGAGACGTTCGATCACCGTGGCGTTAAACATATTGATTTCGCCAATGAACCCGGCAACGAACAGGTTTTTGGGCTCTTCGTAGATTTCACGTGGTGTGCCGTCTTGTTCAATGCGACCATCGCGCATCACCACAATCCGGTCAGACATAGTGAGTGCCTCTTCCTGGTCGTGGGTAACGAAGACGAAAGTAATGCCAAGTTTTCGCTGTAACGCTTTTAACTCGTTCTGCATCTGTTTGCGCAGTTTGTAATCCAGCGCGGAAAGCGATTCATCAAGCAACAACAGACGAGGTTTGTTAACCACCGCGCGGGCAATGGCCACGCGTTGCTGCTGACCGCCAGAGAGTTGATGCGGTTTGCGTTGAGCGAAGGTTTCCAGTTGTACCATCCGCAGGGCTTCCATCACGCGAGGCGTAATTTCAGCAGCGGGGGTTTTTTGCATACGCAAGCCAAAGGCCACATTTTCGAATACGGTCATGTGGGGGAATAACGCGTAGCTTTGGAAAACGGTGTTCACATAGCGGTTTTCCGCCGGAACGTGGGTGATGTCCTCGTTATCCAGCATGATGCGCCCGGAATCAACAGTTTCCAGACCCGCAATCAGGCGAAGAACGGTTGTTTTACCGCAGCCAGAAGGGCCAAGCAGCGTGAGGAACTCGCCATTGTTGATAGTCAGATCAAGCTGGGGAATGACTTCTTTACCATCAAAGCATTTGCGAATTCCCGCCAATTGCACCAGCGGTGAAAGCGAACTCGGTTGTTTATTCAATTTTTTACTCTGTCCCATGTAAACGCAACGGATGGCTTACCGATGCGGGGTTTGTGGTTAACCACCTTGGTGACTCTTAATGAGGGCGGTAATTCTACGGCAAACCATCGGAATCGCCAATCCTTGTTGTGAATTACTGGCTTAGCTTTATATTGATTAAGGTAATGTTGATAAATATTCCCGCTTGCAGGGGTAAAAGTGACCTGACGCAATATTTGTCTTTTCTTGCTTCTTAATAATGTTGTCACGAAAAGTGAGGGTGACTACATGGATAAACTACTTGAGCGTTTTTTGAACTACGTGTCTCTGGATACCCAATCAAAAGCGGGAGTGAGACAGGTTCCCAGCACGGAAGGTCAGTGGAAGTTATTGCATTTGTTGAAAGATCAGCTCGAAGAGATGGGGCTTATCAATGTGACCTTAAGTGAGAAAGGAACGCTAATGGCGACGTTACCGGCTAACGTTCCTGGCGATATCCCGGCGATTGGTTTTATTTCTCATGTGGATACCTCTCCGGATTGCAGCGGTAAAAATGTAAATCCGCAAATTGTCGAAAACTATCGTGGTGGTGACATCGCGCTGGGTATTGGTGATGAAGTTTTATCACCGGTTATGTTCCCGGTTCTGCATCAGCTTCTGGGTCAGACGCTGATTACCACCGATGGTAAAACCTTGTTAGGTGCCGATGACAAAGCAGGTATTGCAGAAATCATGACCGCGCTGGCGGTACTACAACAGAAAAACATTCCGCATGGTGATATTCGCGTCGCCTTTACGCCAGATGAAGAAGTGGGGAAAGGGGCGAAACACTTTGATGTTGACGCCTTTGATGCCCGTTGGGCTTACACCGTCGATGGCGGTGGCGTAGGCGAACTTGAGTTTGAAAACTTCAACGCCGCATCGGTGAATATCAAAATTGTCGGTAACAACGTTCACCCAGGCTCGGCAAAAGGCGTGATGGTTAACGCGCTATCGCTGGCCGCACGTATTCATGCAGAAGTTCCGGCGGATGAAAGCCCGGAAACTACCGAAGGTTATGAAGGTTTTTATCACCTGACGAGCATGAAAGGCACCGTTGAGCGTGCCGATATGCACTACATCATTCGTGATTTCGACCGTAAACAGTTTGAAGCACGCAAACGTAAAATGATGGAAATTGCCAAGAAAGTGGGCAAAGGGCTGCACCCTGACTGCTACATTGAACTGGTGATTGAAGACAGTTACTACAACATGCGCGAGAAAATTGTGGATCATCCGCATATTCTCGATATCGCCCAGCAGGCGATGCGTGATTGTGATATTGAACCGGATCTGAAACCGATCCGTGGCGGCACCGACGGTGCGCAGTTGTCGTTTATGGGATTACCGTGCCCGAACCTGTTCACTGGTGGTTACAACTATCATGGTAAACATGAATTTGTGACCCTGGAAGGAATGGAAAAAGCGGTGCAGGTGATCGTGCGTATTGCCGAGTTAACGGCGCAACGGAAGTAAGCGAAAAGGGATGCGGCATGTGATGTCGCATCCGGCTTACATTCAAACTTACCCTTCGAAGAACCAATACCCGCTATTGACCAGCGCCGCGAGCATCGCGAGGAATGACGGATCTTCCAGCGCATCGCCAAAATTCTCGGCGGTCAGCACAATATTGCTGGCGAGCGCATCCAGCGCCGGACGGTGCGGAGAATCGATCTTTTCGCCATTGGCGTATACATCATCACCAATGCGCAACACGCGCAGACCACCCAGACGTACCAGTACATCACCTTGTTTCAGCGCATCGTAGATTTCATCCGGTTGATAAGGCGGCTCTGGCGGCGCGATATCCAGTTCATGACGTGACTGGGAAATAAACTCGCCAAACCACTGTTTAAAGTGTTCCGGCTGGTTGATCAATTCGAGCATCATCTCACGCAGTTTATCCATCTCCTGCGGCAGAACATCAGCCGGATGGGCGCGAGGAGGGATATCCGGATCGCTGTAATAATTACCGCCCAGCTCACGTTGCAGAACATAATCGGCAAAACCGCTGATCAGCTCCCGCGTATTGGGCGCACGAAAACCGACAGAGTAGTTCATCGCATTTTCCAGCGCGTAGCCTTCGTGCGGGAATCCCGGTGGAATATAAAGAATATCGCCCGGCTCCAGTTCTTCGTCGATAATTGCTTCAAACGGATCGACCTGTAACAGATCCGGGTGCGGACAATGCTGTTTCATTTGCAGCTTTTCGCCGACCCGCCAGCGACGACGACCGGTGCCCTGGATAATAAACACGTCGTACTGATCGAGATGCGGGCCGACGCCACCACCAGGTACGGAAAATGAGATCATCAGATCGTCAATGCGCCAGTCCGGTAATTCACGGAACGGACGCATCAGCGCGGCGGTTGGTTCATGCCAGTGGTTCACTGCCTGCACCAGCAATGACCAGTTGGTTTCGCCGAGATGATCGTAGCTTTCGAACGGGCCGTGGCTGACCTGCCATTTGCCATCCTGGTGACTGACCAGTCGACTGTCGACTTCACTTTCCATCGCCAGACCCGCCAACTCGTCTGGAGAGATCGGATCAATAAAATTATTAAAGCCGCGTTTTAACACTACCGGACGTTTCTGCCAGTGGCGTTCAAGAAAATCGGGCCAGTTAAGGGTAAGTTGGTATTCCATGTTAAGCGTCCATAGGCGGGTATCTGCAACCGATTATAACGGATGCTTAACGTAATGCGTGAAGAAAGGGCATATTTATTCACTCTTTGGCGAAGAATGCTGGCGACCAAAAATCACTTCCATTCGTGCACCGCCGAGCATACTCTCTCCGGCGATGATTTTTCCGTCGTATTGCTCGGTAATTTCACGTGCGACTGCCAGACCAACACCTTGTCCGGGACGCAAGGTATCAACCCGTTGACCACGGTCGAAGACCACTTCACGCTTGCTTTTCGGAATACCAGGGCCATCATCCTCGACCACAATATAGAGATGATCATCGGTTTGTCTGGCTGAAATTTCGACAAACTCAAGACAGTATTTGCAGGCGTTATCCAGTACGTTGCCCATCACTTCGACAAAATCATTCTGCTCTCCCACAAAGCTGATTTCTGGCGAGATATCGAGGGAAATATTAACCCCTTTACGCTGATAAACTTTGTTCAGTGCCGAGGTGAGATTGTCCAGCAGTGGGGCGACAGGATGCAACTCGCGGCTAAGTAATGTTCCACCGCGCATACTGGCGCGATGCAGGTAATAGCCAATTTGCTGCGAGATGCGGCTGATTTGTTCCAGCATTACCGGCTCTGCTTCGCTGACGCTCATCTTCTCACTACGCATAGAACGTAGCGTACTTTGCAGCACCGCCAGCGGTGTTTTCAGACTGTGCGTCAGGTCGGTGAGCGTGGTGCGGTATTTGTCGTAACGTTCACGCTCACTTTTTAACAGTCGGTTCAGGTTACGTACCAGGCTGGTAAGTTCCCTCGTGGTGGTGGGGTTGAGCAGTTCCCGGTTGTGCTCCTCCAGTTCGCGGACTTCTTTTGCCAGGGCTTCGATAGGGCGTAAACTCCACCATGCGGCGACCCATAACAGAGGGATCACTAACAGCAGGTTGGCTGAGAGCACATAGACAAACCAGCTCCACACCATATAGGAACTTTTAAGCTCTACAGGGATGGTATCAACCACCACAATGGTTAACTTCGGCATCTGCGACGTTGCCGGGTAGATGTTTACCGCCACCGAGTGAGTCATCTCAGCGTCGTCGTCATCTTCCCGTACCTCCTGCAACTGTTGCTGTATAGAATGATCTTCACTCAGCAAGATGCTGGTATCGTTAACATCCGCTTCTATTTCATGGAAGCCATTAGATTTCAGCCAGTCAGGCTGGATCATTTTCATCAGCCAGGGAACGTCACGTTGCGCCCATAAAAGCTGCCCGTTCTCATCATAGATCAGTGTCATAGTAGGGCTTTGCTTGTCGATATTTTCTGGCAATTCGACATGCAATTTGTTGTTTTCCCACTTCGCGAGGGTATAGAACAGGTTGCTCTCGCCACGTAACAGCCGAAACGTGGTTTTATCGAAACTGACGCTATAACCGATCAGCGCGACCATCCCGTAGGCAAGCGAAAGCACCAGCACTACCGCTGCCGTTGCCAACAGAAAACGTACCCGTAGCGAGAGTGGGGAAAAAAGACGCAGTAATTTTTTCATCAGCGCAATTCGAACAGATAGCCCTGGCCGCGAACGGTGGTAATCACTTCTTGCGGATATTGCGTCTGAATTTTCTTACGCAGTCGGCCCATTAATACATCAATGGTATGGCTTTCCCGCAGTTCGGCATCCGGGTAGAGCTGTAACATCAGCGAATCTTTGCTGACCACTTTGCCGTTATTACGGATTAGCGTTTCCATAATGGTGTATTCAAACGCGGTCAGTTTGATCACTTCGTCGTTAATGGATAATTCACGGCGGGAGAGATCAACCTGAAATGGTGGCAGCGAAATAACCTGTGAAGCCAGACCGCTATTACGCCGCATCAACGCCTGCATACGCGCCATCACCTCTTCAATATGAAACGGTTTGGTCACGTAATCATCAGCACCGGCACTTAAAACTTCGACTTTGTCCTGCCAGCTTTCACGGGCGGTTAATACCAGAATCGGTAGTGAAACATCATTGCTACGCCAGCGGCGGATCAGAGACAGGCCATCTTCATCAGGCAAGCCAAGATCTACAATGGCAATATCCGGTAAATGTTCATTGAGATAATAATCTGCTTCTTTGGCATCTTCTGCGTCATCGACCTGATGACCAGCGTCCTGAATCTGAACTTTAAGATGGTGACGTAACAACGCATTGTCTTCGACAACCAGTACGCGCATTTTTATTCTCCCTGTCTTAATTATTAAAATAGTGTAACGCGATTATGTGTTTATGGGAGTAAACATTAATTAAACCAGCGGGTAGGGGAGGTAATACAGGAAAAGATTAGCTTAAGAAGCAGGCCGGACAGCATCGCCATCCGGCACTGATACGAGTTTATTTCAGCTCATCAACCATGGTGATGGCGCGACCAATATAGTTTGCCGGCGTCATCGCTTTCAGGCGGGCTTTCTCTTCTTCTGGCAACGCCAGACCGTCGATAAACTGCTTCATGCCTTCGGCGTCAACGCGCTTACCGCGAGTCAGCTCTTTCAGCTTCTCATACGGTTTTTCAATGCCATAGCGACGCATGACTGTCTGGATCGGCTCAGCCAGCACTTCCCAGTTGTGATCCAGTTCATCCAGCAGATGGTCACGGTTCACTTCCAGTTTGCTCACGCCTTTGAGGGTAGACTGGTAAGCAATCAGTGCATAACCAATACCCACACCGAGGTTACGCAGCACGGTAGAGTCAGTCAGGTCGCGCTGCCAGCGGGAAACCGGCAGTTTGCTTGCCAGGTGCTGCAATACCGCGTTGGAAAGCCCCAGATTACCTTCGGAGTTTTCGAAGTCGATCGGGTTAACCTTGTGCGGCATGGTGGAAGAACCAATCTCACCAGCGATAGTTTTCTGTTTGAAGTGGTTAAGAGCGATATAACCCCAGACGTCACGGTCAAAGTCGATCAGGATGGTATTAAAGCGCGCAACGCAATCAAACAGTTCGGCAATGTAGTCGTGCGGTTCAATCTGCGTGGTGTACGGGTTCCACTGAATACCCAGCGAGGTGACGAACTCTTCGCTGAACTGATGCCAGTCAACTTCCGGGTAAGCGGCGATGTGGGCGTTATAGTTACCGACTGCACCGTTGATTTTGCCGAGGATCTCCACCTGGTTAAGCTGGCGGTACTGGCGTTCCATACGGTAGGCAACGTTAGCCATCTCTTTCCCGATGGTTGACGGTGTGGCTGGCTGACCGTGGGTACGGGACAGCAGCGGAATATCGCGGTACTGAATAGCGAGATCTTTAATGCCATCAATCAGTTGACGCCAGTACGGCAGGATAACTTCATCACGCGCGGTTTTCAGCATCAACGCGTGGGAGAGGTTATTGATATCTTCCGAAGTACAGGCAAAGTGAATGAATTCAGATACCGCGTGCAGTTCCGGGATATCTGCCACTTTTTCTTTCAGGAAATACTCAACCGCTTTAACGTCGTGGTTAGTGGTACGCTCGATGGTTTTGATGCGTGCAGCATCTTCTTCGCTGAAATTAGCGACGATTGCATCAAGGTAACCGATTGCGTCGGCAGCAAAAGCAGGAACTTCCTTGATCGCTGCGTGCGCGGCTAGTTTTTGCAGCCAACGTACTTCAACTTGTACACGGAATTTCAGCAAACCATATTCGCTGAAAATCCCGCGCAGCGCGCTGACTTTATCGCCGTAGCGTCCATCGACAGGGGAAACGGCGGTCAGTGAGGATAATTCCATAGATCACAACTCCGGGGTTAAATGAGCAAGAATTTGTTTTGCCTGAGTGGTCAGGCGATTACGAGAAAACATCAGTTGCAGACGTCCACCGCCGACCTGGTGCCAGAGCACGGCGGCGCGAATGCCTGCCAGCAGGGTTGCGCGAACTTTCGCCTGCACCTGCGGGCTTTGCAATACAGCAGGGGATCCGGTGACCTGAATGCGTGGGCCTAGCGGGCTGATAACATCAACATAGATGGCAGCCATCGCGCTCATCAGCGTTTCGGACTGTAAATCGAAGTGTTCCAGCTGGCGTTGCAGGCCGTTAATCCGGTTACCCAGAGTGTCGAGCGCACCTTTGGCAGATGAAAGTTTACGCTCAAGCACCATCAGGCTAAGGGTGTAGCGGGTTAACTCAGCGTTCAAGCCCTGACGGCTGCTGGCATTGAGCACGCCGAGCAGGGTTTCCAGCCCGACGCGCAGGTTGGCTTCGCTACCGCCAAAAACCGCCAGCGTGGAGCTGGGGTTCATATCAATAATACTGTTGAGTGAAACGTGTAGCGCATCGGCATCACAATGCCCCTGGTGAGCGAGTTGTTGCACCAGGCGAGCCGACTGACAAATACCGGCCAGGGCGAGGGTGATGTCATAGTAATTCTTTGCCACGTTCACTGCTTCCTTGTTTTAAGTAAAGAAAATAATCAGACCGGCAGCGGCAGACGCTGCTCAATGATACCGCCACCGAGGCACACTTCACCGTTGTAGAAGACGGCAGACTGACCCGGAGTCACGGCGGCAACCGGCTCATCGAAAATCACTTCAATGCGATCGTCGTCCAGCGCCTTGACGGTGCACGGGATGTCGGTCTGGCGATAGCGGGTTTTCACCGTGCAACGCATAGTGCCGGTGAAGGGTTCACGATCGACCCAGTGCAACTGCTGGGCAATCAGCCCGACAGACATCAGACGTGGATGTTCATGACCCTGTGCGACAACCAGAATGTTGTTCTCGACGTCTTTATCGACGACGTACCACGGTTCTTCGGTGCCCTCTTTGGTGCCACCGATACCCAGACCTTTACGCTGACCGAGGGTGTGATACATCAGCCCCTGGTGTTCGCCAATTTCATCGCCGTCAACGGTAATGATTTTGCCCGGTTGCGCCGGGAGATAACGACCCAGGAACTCGCGGAATTTACGTTCGCCAATGAAGCAAATGCCGGTAGAGTCTTTTTTCTTCGCGGTGACCAGACCAAGATCTTCTGCAATCTTACGCACCTGCGGTTTTTCCAGTTCGCCAACCGGGAACAGGCTTTGCGCAATCTGCTCATGGCTGAGCGTATAAAGGAAGTAGCTCTGGTCTTTATTGCTGTCCAGACCACGCAGCAGGCGGCTCTTGCCATCGACATCTGCCCGACGCACGTAATGGCCGGTAGCGATATAATCGGCACCTAAATCTTCGGCGGCAAATTCGAGGAAGGCTTTAAATTTGATCTCTTTGTTGCACAGAATATCCGGATTCGGCGTGCGACCGGCTTTATATTCGGCAAGGAACAGTTCAAAGACGTTATCCCAGTACTCGGCAGCAAAGTTTACGGTGTGCAGTTCAATGCCGAGCTTGTCGCAGACAGCCTGGGCATCAGCCAGATCCGCTGCCGCCGTGCAATATTCCTCACCGTCATCTTCTTCCCAGTTCTTCATAAACAGGCCTTCGACCTGATATCCCTGTTGTTGCAACAGCCAGGCAGAAACGGAGGAATCGACACCGCCGGACATGCCGACGATCACTTTTTTTGCGGTTTCAGACATTGGATTACTCACGACATTGAACTTCAAGGCGGCGTATTCTATCACGCAGCCTTTTAGATGACACCCTTTGTAAAAGGCCAGTTAAAATCGCCAATCATCTCCAGCGGATAGCGTTGCCCGCTTTGATAACAACGAATACTTTCCGCCACCAGCGGCGAACGAAGATTTGATGCCTGTAAAATTTCTTCGGCGCTGACCCAACGGCAGTAGTCGATATCGCTGTCATGAGGCTGGGTCGGGCATATTTGCTCAAGCTCAATGGCAAACAGGAAACGCAAAAACGGCGTTTTATCTGGCGCAATCCACTGATGCATACGAATAAAGTGTTGCGGTTGCGCGCTGATGCCGGTTTCTTCCCACAGCTCACGGGCGGCGGCTTCCACTAAGGTTTCATCTGCTTCCAGATGCCCGGCGGGTTGGTTCCATAACGCTTTACCATTAATCGTCTCTTCAACGACTAAAAATTTACCTTCTGCGTGCACCACGCAGGCAACGGTAACGTGCGGTTTAAACATTTTGCGTCCTTAATCTGTCGCTTCTCGCCATTCGCCGTTGGCAAGATTATCCAAAGAGTAATCACCCATTGCATAGCGAATCAGTCGCAGCGTGGGGAAACCAACATGGGCGGTCATGCGGCGCACCTGGCGATTACGTCCTTCATATAAGGTGATCTTCAGCCAGCTGGTGGGAATACTTTTGCGTTCACGAATTGGCGGATTACGCGGCCATAACCACTCCGGTTCTTCAACCAGGTCCACACCTGCGGGCAGGGTAGGTCCATCATTTAAGGTTACGCCATTGCGCAAGGCTTCAAGAGCGTCTTCCGTAGGAATGCCTTCCACCTGCACATAATAGATTTTTCCGGTACGTTTTCCCGGCTGGGTTAAACGCGCCTGTAACGCGCCATTATTGGTCAGTACCAGTAACCCTTCGCTATCGCGGTCAAGACGACCTGCCGCATAAACGCCCTGAACCGGGATGAATTCTTTTAATGTTTTACGCCCGGCTTCATCGGTGAACTGCGGAAGAACATCGTAGGGTTTATTGAACAGGATCACGCGCGTGGGCTGGTTTTCAGGTTTGCGCCTGGTGGAACGTTGCGAGCTGAATCGCTTAACCTGGTGATTTCTAAAAGAAGTTTTTTGCATGGTATTTTCAGAGATTATGAATTGCCGCATTATAGCCTAATAACGCGCATCTTTCATGACGGCAAACAATAGGGTAGTATTGACAAGCCAATTACAAATCATTAACAAAAAATTGCTCTAATGCATCCGTATCGCAGGACGCAAACGCATGTGCAACGTGGTGGCAGGCGAGCAAACCAGAAGCGCTCGAAGGAGAGGTGAATGGAAAGTAAAGTAGTTGTTCCGGCACAAGGCAAGAAGATCACCCTGCAAAACGGCAAACTCAACGTTCCTGAAAATCCGATTATCCCTTACATTGAAGGTGATGGAATCGGTGTAGATGTAACCCCAGCCATGCTGAAAGTGGTCGACGCCGCAGTCGAGAAAGCCTATAAAGGCGAGCGTAAAATCTCCTGGATGGAAATTTACACCGGTGAAAAATCCACACAGGTTTATGGTCAGGATGTCTGGCTGCCTGCTGAAACCCTTGATCTGATTCGTGAATATCGCGTTGCCATTAAAGGTCCGCTGACCACTCCGGTTGGTGGCGGTATTCGTTCTCTGAACGTTGCCCTGCGCCAGGAACTGGATCTCTACATCTGCCTGCGTCCGGTACGTTACTATCAGGGCACTCCAAGCCCGGTTAAACACCCTGAACTGACCGATATGGTTATCTTCCGTGAAAACTCGGAAGACATTTATGCGGGTATCGAATGGAAAGCTGACTCTGCCGACGCCGAGAAAGTGATTAAATTCCTGCGTGAAGAGATGGGCGTGAAGAAAATTCGCTTCCCGGAACATTGCGGTATCGGTATTAAGCCGTGTTCGGAAGAAGGCACCAAACGTCTGGTTCGTGCAGCGATCGAATACGCAATTGCTAACGATCGTGACTCTGTGACTCTGGTGCACAAAGGCAACATCATGAAGTTCACCGAAGGCGCGTTTAAAGACTGGGGCTACCAGCTGGCGCGTGAAGAGTTTGGCGGTGAACTGATCGACGGTGGCCCGTGGCTGAAAGTTAAAAACCCGAATACCGGCAAAGAGATCGTCATTAAAGACGTGATTGCTGATGCATTCCTGCAACAGATCCTGCTGCGTCCGGCTGAATACGACGTTATCGCCTGTATGAACCTGAACGGTGACTACATCTCCGACGCCCTGGCAGCGCAGGTTGGCGGTATCGGTATCGCCCCTGGCGCAAACATCGGTGACGAATGTGCCCTGTTTGAAGCCACCCACGGTACTGCGCCGAAATACGCCGGTCAGGACAAGGTTAACCCAGGCTCTATCATCCTCTCCGCTGAGATGATGCTGCGCCATATGGGCTGGACTGAAGCCGCAGACCTGATTGTTAAAGGTATGGAAGGCGCAATCAACGCCAAGACTGTAACCTATGACTTCGAACGTCTGATGGAAGGCGCTAAACTGCTGAAATGTTCAGAGTTTGGTGATGCGATCATCAAAAACATGTAATCACTACATGTGTTAAATATTATAACGGGCGTATAACACGCCCGTTGTTTTATGATGGTGTAAAATCTTCCCCAAAACCCTTCCCCAAAACCCTTCCCCAAAACTGGCTATTTTCTATGCTGTTTTGATATCTACGATAACCCAGTCTTTACCACGATCATCATTGTATCGGCCGGTCATTTTTCTGGATTTATGACCTAACAACTTTTGCGTATCCAGACCCTGTTCCCGATATAACCGTTCTGACAGAGATCGCTGCTCATGAAATGTGGGCGCTGTTCCTGGCTCCCATTTTATGCCACATTTTTCCCTGGCCTTTTTAAAAGCCGTTGTCAGAGTGTTTGCAGAAACCTGGTCTCCTCTGTTTGCTTGAGAGGTAGTGTGACGGTAATGGACCTGGTATTTACTAACAACAGGATACCTGCACTGAGATATAACTTCACGAAGGGTAATATTCAGAGCTGAAGTGGCACACTGAATTTAGCCACCTGAACAGAGGTGATATGCTCACCTCAGAACAACACAGGTGCTCCAATGAAAAAAAGAAATTTCAGCGCAGAGTTTAAACGCGAATCCGCTCAACTGGTTGTTGACCAGAACTACACGGTGGCAGATGCCGCCAAAGCTATGGATGTCGGCCTTTCCACAATGACAAGATGGGTCAAACAACTGCGTGATGAGCGTCAGGGCAAAACACCAAAAGCCTCTCCGATGACACCAGAACAAATCGAAATACCGGCGGGGTGATGTTCCATAGCGACAGTAATAATGCCGGTATCAGTTTTTATCATCACTCTGTTTGCTGTTTAACCAGATTGGTGTGATTACTGATGCAGTGAAGACCTTCCCGCATCCTGAATCACACAGCGATCGACCCTTTGTGTCCTGCCCTGTACCTGTCGGTTGCCGGAAGAGCCTTCATGCGAGGTGTCTCCTCACCGGTGCGCGTGACTCAAGAAGGGCCTGACGGCTTGTCTCGTTACTGTCCTGTCCGGGTTATCTGTCTGGAGATTCAACTCTGTTTCCTCACAGGAGCTCTGTCATGGCTGATAAAGATACCGAAGCCGCTGTTGTGGGTGGCGTGGATACACATAAAGATCTGCACGTTGCCGCTGTCGTAGATGAGAACAATAAAGTCCCTGGGACCCGGTATTTCTCCACAACACGACAAGGTTACCGGCAGATTCTGGCATGGATGGTCTCATTTGGGACATTAAAGCGAATTAGAGTTGAGTGTACAGGTACCTATGGTTCCGGGTTGCTTCGTTATTTTCAGAATGCAGGGGTGGAAGTTCTTGAAGTGACAGCACCAGATCGAATGGAGCGACGCAAGCGGGGAAAAAGTGACACGATTGATGCTGAGTGTGCTGCACATTCAGCATTCTCCGGAATAAGAACAGTTACTCCCAAAACGCGCGATGGTATGATTGAATCCCTGCGGGTGCTAAAAACTTGCCGCAAAACAGCAATATCAGCCCGCATAGTCTCTCTCCAGATTATCCATTCCAATATTATCTCTGCACCGGATGAATTACGCGAACAACTCAGAAATATGACACGTATGCAGCTCATCAGGACTCTGGGAGCCTGGAGGCCTGATGCCAGTGAATACCATAATGTTACCAACGTTTATCGTATTGCATTGAAATCCCTTGCCCGACGCTATCTCGAGTTACATGATGAAATCGCCGACCTGGATGTCATGATTGCGGCAATTGTCGATGAGCTGGCACCTGAACTGATTAAACGTAATGCTGTTGGATACGAAAGCGCTTCGCAGTTGCTGATCACTGCCGGAGACAATCCCCAACGGTTAAGAACCGAATCAGGTTTTGCGGCGCTGTGTGGTGTCAGCCCGGTTCCTGTATCTTCGGGAAAAACGAACCGTTACCGACTTAATCGGGGTGGGGATCGTGCTGCAAATAGTACACTTCACATCATCGCTATCGGACGTTTACGAACTGACGATAAAACGAAGGAATATGTCGCCAGGCGAGTAGCCGAAGGACATACAAAAATGGAAGCAATACGCTGTCTGAAACGCTATATCTCACGCGAAGTTTATACATTACTACGAAATCAAAACAGGCATGTTAACAGTATCCCGATAACGTCTTGACTCTTAGAAGGGCGTCAGTATCTGGCTTACTGCCGTTGAGATTGCTCAAGCTCTCGGATATAAAAAATCTGATGCCGTAACTCAGATCTACGATCGAAATTCCGATGAATTTAGGGCAGATATGACTGAGACCCTCAATTTGAGTGTCTCAGGGAACTACCAGAAAACAATACGCATTTTCTCCCTCCGTGGTGCCCATTTGATCGCTATGTTCGCCCGCACTCCTTTAGCTAAAGAATTTCGTCGCTGGGTGCTGGATATTCTCGATCGAGAAGTTCAACAATCCCCGCTCACAAAACAATTCACTGATAACGAACTTTGCACACTTGCTTGGTTATGGCGAGCAGGGGATATGATGTTAATCGCCTGCCAGAATGTTACTCCACTTCTTTAGGTAGCAGAGCATCGTGAGGCCGGTCGCTTCACTTCAATCGAACAAGAATATCCCCGGATACTCAACAGAGCGCGAGCAATCCTCGCCAGAGAAACGGCATATGTAAAAATTCAGCCGTGGCAGGATGATAAGTGGAGGCGAGTATTGCCGCATTTGCGTTCTGAACGGGTGCAATAAAGTAGCGGGTGATAAATACCGCCAGCGTTTTGTGATGAAGCGAGGCGGTACATGGGAGGATATGGGCTGTAATTATTAGTGTCGGGAATTAATTGCTTATAGCAGTATAAAAATGAATTTTTAAGTCCGTGTGCTTTTTAAGCTTCATGCACATAGTGGATAAAAATGAGAACCACCCGATAAACGGGTGGTTTTGCTTAAGTTAAGTTTTTATGATTTCAGTGAATGTCTACTCTGCTATAATCAAATGACAGTGGGCAAAAAAGCTCTAACGACCGAGGGATTCACCGTAGAATGCAACTGCCTGAGCGGTAAATAAGTGAGTTGTAATCTGTACGAATCCAAAATTCTCCAGCCAATAATAAAGGTTATTTTCTTTATCAAAAGTGTAAATACAACAATCATCGTGGATCGTTGTGTTTACTTTCCATCCACCATGACCCACGTTGCCCCATTCCTGGTAAAGCCCTGCGTTAACTTTTCGATTGATAATATGGGTTTCATCAATACAATAAGCGTCACTATCGACATCAATCGGTGCTGGAAATTCTCCGCCAATGCTTTCAATCCACGGTGAAATGTCTTTAACTGAATGATAAGTTTCATCGCTGTATTTAAAAAAACGTTTCACGATAAAGATATAAATACCAGCAGATTTATTCGTTATTTTATCAGTGGCGAAAATAACAAAAATTTTCCCAATGCACGTTTCATCTACGTCAGGAAAGGTCACTGTGCCATCTTGACTAATAGCCAGGATATCATCATCTGCATTAGTGCTACAGCTCCATTTCACCTTGTCATTATTTGCAGGGTCATTATCAATGACCATCTTGAAGGTGGCTCCTGGGAACAAACTGTTAGGGAAACAGTAACCACTCTCCATATCATTTTTAATATCATAGATATGGCTATCAACTAATACGCCTGTAATTTTACTCATCATTGAACTCTCTTTGTTTGTTAAATAAAAGGTTTTATTCCTGAACAACGGAATATGCTGATATTAATGCAATCAATGAATTGTTGTTGTTATTTGGGGATTATATAGTGGTATGAATATGATTATGTAATGTCTCTAAGTGATGGAGTAAGTATTATATGATTCGCTTTTGAGATTTACCTATGTCAGGCGTTGCTGTTCATGTTCGCCCCCGTTGTCAGTCTTCTTAGTCTGAGCTAATGTCATCATCAATGGGCTATCAGTTTTCTCTGCAGTTATATAATTAATTGAGCACCATGGGACATTATTGAATTTCATCTTCAATTGATTTTCCATAATCATGTCATCGGAGCCTGAACACCTCTGGTGACTTCTGCGCTAAACGGGGACGTTTATGCGCACATACAATCCAAACTATCTTCTCCCTTTACAGATGCAGAAATGCACCTGCGATTTTTTGCATCCTGCGTTTGACCTCTGCGGAGGTGAAGTGTGAACCTCCCACAAGACGGTATCAAATTGCATCGCGGTAACTTCACCGCTATCGGTCAGCAGATCCAGCCTTATCTGGAGGACGGCAAATGCTTTCGCATGGTGCTTAAACCGTGGCGCGAGAGACGCAGTCTTTCCCAGAATGCACTTAGCCACATGTGGTACAGCGAAATCAGTGAATACCTCATAAGCAGGGGTAAAACGTTCGCTACTGCAGCATGGGTGAAAGATGCACTCAAAAACACTTATCTCGGTTTTGAAACCAAAGACCAGGTTGATGTCGTAACCGGCGAAATCACTACTATCCAGTCGTTACGCCATACCTCCGACCTCGATACCGGAGAGATGTATGTCTTCCTGAGTAAGGTTGAATCTTGGGCGATGAATATTGGCTGCCACCTGACTATTCCGCAGAGCTGCGAGTTCCAGCTGCTGCGCGACAAGCAGGAGGTGTAATGGCTACACCGCTTATTCGTGTCATGAACGGACACATCTACAGAGTACCAAATCGTCGTAAGTGTAAGCCTGAGCTGAAGCCATCCGAAATACCAACACTGCTCGGATATACCGCCAGCCTGGTTGATAAAAAATGGTTGCGACTGGCAGCAAGGAGGAATCATGGCTGATTTGAGAAAAGCAGCGCGTGGTCGGGAATGCCTGGTAAGAATCCCTGGTGTATGTAATGGCAATCCTGAAACGTCTGTACTGGCACATATCCGGCTGGCTGGATTGTGCGGCACCGGTATTAAACCGCCACACCTGATTGCCACCATTGCATGTTCTGCCTGCCACGATGAAATCGATCGCCGCACACATTTTGTTGACGCTGGATATGCAAAAGAATGCGCGCTGGACGGTATGGCGAGAACACAGGTTATCTGGCTGAAAGAGGGGGTAATCAAGGCGTGAATACCTACAACATCACATTACCCTGGCCGCCAAGCAATAATCGCTATTACCGCCATAATCGCGGGCGCACGCACATCAGCGTAGAGGGGCAGGCATACCGCGATAACGTCTCCCGAATCATTAAAGGCTCAATGCTGGATATCGGTCTGGCTATGCCTGTGAAAATCCGCATTGAGTGCCACATGCCGGATCGCCGTCGCCGTGACCTGGATAATCTGCAAAAAGCCGCTTTTGACGCACTCACCAAAGCTGGTTTCTGGCTGGATGATGCTCAGGTCGTTGATTACCGCGTTGTGAAGATGCCTGTTACCAAAGGTGGGAAGCTGGAGCTGACCATCACCGAAATGGGGAATGAATGATGTTTGAGTTTTATATGGCAGAACTTCTTCGCCACCGTTGGATGCGCCTGCGCTTACATCGTTTTCCCGGTTCTGTTTTGACCGATTACCGGATACTGAAGAATTGCGCCAAAACACTGAAAGGAGCTGCCGCATGAATACCCAATATTTACAGTATGTCCGCGAGCAACTCATGGTAGCTACCGCTGATTTGAGCGGAGCAACGAAAGGCCAGCTTCAAGCCTGGCAGGAGCATGCACAATTTGATACTGGTACATACAAACGAAAGAAGCCACGCATTCTGGATGTGGTAACTGGCAAGATGATTACGCTGGATAATCCGCCGATTTCCGGTAAGCAGTCGTACGCAAAAGGTTCATCTGTCGCCCTGGTCAGTCCGGTCGAGTTTTCAACCGCTTCATGGCGCCGTGCAATTTTGTCTCTCGAAGAACATCAGAAAGCGTGGTTGCTGTGGAGTTACAGTGAAAATATTCGCTGGGAGCATCAGGTTGCCATAACGCAGTGGGCATGGAACGAGTTTAAGGCTCTGTTAGGTACAAGAAAAATTGCCAGTAACACACTGGAACGCTTAAAGAAGTTGATGTGGCTGGCTGCACAGGATGTGAAGAACGAGCTGGCAGGGCGTAAGACCTATGAATACCAGGAGCTGGCATCACTGGTGGGAGTGACATCAAAAAACTGGTCTGAGACATTTACTGAACGCCGGGTTGCAATGAAGCACATTTTTCTACAGCTTGATAGCGGTGCTTTATTGCTTGTGACGAGAGCGCGTTCAAAGCAAAAGGTGGCATTTTCACAGCAAAGTATTGCAAAACTGGATTAAAAAACACATATTTTGTGTAAATCTGATATTTTGCCAATATTATACGCACTGGAAGTAATCAAAATTCAAGCCCGAGGTTTAAAGCCTTGGGCTTATTCTTTGAAGATGGTGCACAATAATTGTGAATTTGGTTACAAATCTAATAATCGTGGTTTTGGTTTTTTCTTATCTTGATAAAGCGTTATTAATATTTTGACAGTAACGGGGGTGAACCTTAATCGTGTGATTTTCGATTCCAGGTTCAAAAATTACAGTGTCAGCTTTGTAATAAGGGAAGTAGAGGATGTACTTTGGGCCAGTAAAACCAGTGATATATGTGTAGGCTTCTACTTTTGCCACTTCTCCAAACCAAGTGTAACTTGAATCGTTAGCCGTGATGCAATCACCTTGAACATATTTTCCTTCAGAATCAGAGGCAAAGCATGCAGTGATTGCGCTGCACAGTAATAATATCAAAGTTATTTGAATTGCTTTCATTTGTTTTTTCCAATGTTTTATTTTATTGATTTAAAATTTTCACTAGTGTCCTTAACGAACTCTTATGGATTTTTTAATTAATCTGACTAATCATCCTTCTTTGAAATACATGCTGAATTGGTGAGTCAGAACTCAGCTTAGGGTAATCAGGAAATATTGCAACTAACTCTGAAACCAACAACGTAGACTTTTTTATATTTGGTTCTTGGGAGGGTAAGTTCGTGCTTTGTCGTTAAATTACCCCGTGAGCCTGATTTCTGACATTTAACGTCCCGGCCTTTTGTCGGCGGCGAAACATTGGCTATTCATATGCACGAAAAAGAGAGCCTTGCCGGAGCGTTCTGGCTCGTTTTGCTGATCATCGCAGGTTGGGGCGGTCTGGTCCGCTACCTGATAGATGTGAAGCAGAGTAAAGCAACGTGGAGCTGGATAAATGCTCTGGCTCAGATAGTGGTATCGGGATTCACCGGTGTTATTGGTGGCCTGATCAGTATCGAAAGTGGATTCAGTATTTACATGATTCTCGCGACAGCGGGGATTAGTGGTGCGATGGGTTCGGTTGCACTGACGTACTTCTGGGAACGACTGACAGGGGTGAAAAATGCAAAATCTTAATCCTCAGCGTAAAGCTTTCCTCGATATGTTGGCGTGGTCAGAAGGAACGGATAACGGGCGACAGCCAACCCGCAATCACGGCTACGACGTTATTGTAGGTGGCGAACTCTTCACTGATTACTCCGATCATCCTCGCAAACTTGTCACGCTAAACCCGCAACTCAAATCAACAGCAGCCGGACGTTACCAGCTTCTTTCCCGTTGGTGGGATGCCTACCGCAAGCAGCTTGGCCTGAAAGACTTCTCTCCGAAAAGCCAGGACGCTGTGGCATTGCAGCAGATTAAGGAGCGTGACGCCTTACCGATGATTGATCGCGGTGATATCCGTCAGGCTATCGACCGTTGCAGCAATATCTGGGCTTCACTGCCGGGCGCTGGTTATGGTCAGTTCGAGCATAAGGCTGACAGCCTGATTGCAAAATTCAAAGAAGCTGGCGGAACGGTCAGAGAGATTGAGGTATGAGCAGAGTCACCGCGATTATCTCCGCTCTGATTATCTGCATCGTCGTCTGTCTGTCATGGGCGGTTAATCATTACCGTGATAACGCCATCGCCTACAAAGACCAGCGGGATAAAGCTACATCCATCATCGCTGACATGCAGAAGCGTCAACGTAATGTCGCTGAACTTGATGCCAGATATACAAAGGAACTTGCTGATGCTAACGCGACTATCGAAAGTCTTCGTGCTGATGTTTCTGCTGGGCGTAAGCGGCTGCGCTTCAATGCAGTCTGTCCCGACATGCATAAAATCACCGCCGCCTCCGGCGTGGATGATGGCACCAGCCCTAGACTTACTGACACCGCTCAACGGGATTATTTCGTCCTCAGAGAGCGCATCGAAACCACAACTAACCAATTGAATGGCCTGCAAGAGTATGTGAGATCACAGTGTTCATATTAGAAAAGTCTTATCATAAGATTTTTGTATATGGATGCATTATGTCTCAATACGCGCGCGCCGCTTTAATTGCTTATTATTTGGTTGCTGATAATTCAATATCCCCTCGTGATGCATGGGATGCAGCTGTCGCAGAGGTTACAGAAAGCGAATCGTCAAGAAAGAAGATATGCCCAAGGGCAACATTTCTCGCCCTGGCGGATAGCGGTTACCTCAAGAATGTAAAACCACAGCATGGGGAGAAAAAGGGCGGTAAGTGTTTGTTATTATATTTTGGGGAGTTAAAATATTTCAGACACTTATGGTGTATCAGTCAATATCGGTTGTGTTACTTAACTCTTCATATTCCCATGCTTCTTTGATTCGATACTCCAGAGATGGCATGACAAAATTGATAGCGTCACTACCAATTAATAATTGACATGGCGGCTTTTCCATTTCAGCTACACGGCAAATTACTTGTGCTAGTTTTGATGGGGCGCCTTATTGCTGGCCGTCAGCAGATGCTAATAATTCACGAGCGTTTCCCCAGATAGCATAGTCCTCAATGTTTCGTTCACCATATACTGCGGAACAATCACTAAGAAATTCTGTTCGACAAAAGCCAGGTTCAATAGCAGTAACTTTTATGCCAAAAGGAGCAACTTCATCGGCAAGTGCTAGTGTCATGCCTTCTACGGCAAATTTGGAAGCAGAGTAGAATGTGGTATTTGCTACAGCTTTTACTCCTGCAATTGAGGAGGTGTTAATAATATGTCCGCTACGCTGTTGACGCATAATTGGTAATATGGCTCGTAATACGTTAGCCATTCCAAAAACGTTAGTAGCAAATTGCTGTTCTATTTGTTTTGCAGTTGCCTCTTCAAAGCGTCCCAATAAACAGTATCCGGCATTGTGAACCAGAATATCTATTCGTCCAAAACGACGAACCGCAGCATCAGTTGCGACCATAGCTTGATGTTCATTACGGACATCAAGTTCCAGTAGTTCAATTTTATCCGGTGCAATTGAAATAAATGTCTGGTGCAATTTACCCATATCACGCCCCGTGGCCACTACACGATCACCCTGTTGTAAAGCTGCTTTGACGATGTGAGTTCCCATACCACGGGTAGCGCCGGTTACAAACCAAACTCGATTCATATCAGTTTATCTTAATAAGTTTAATAAATCGTACTGCACATAGTACAGTACGATTGTGGTTATCTAATTGATTTACATGAAGAATGGCTTATCACCATCAGTGCCAGGTTGATTGATGCCTATATTCTCACCAATGTGTTTCTCAGGTTTATCGATGATATCTGTGATTAATGCGGCGACACTCTTACGCGATACGATCGTACCTTTGAATGGTTCATTGCGTGAGGTAATCTCATAATCAATAATATCTTCATCAGTTAGCCAGGCAGGGCGAAGAATTGTATAATCCAGTCCAGGGGCCTCAATTGCGTCTGCCGCCCTGCGGAATGGTTTTAGGGGCTCACCAATAACTGCATTATTCCATTCGCCAAATTTTCCTGGAACTTCATCATAAATACCGAGGGAAAGAACAAAGATCAGACGTTTAACATCACAGGCTTTCATCGCAGCGATCACTGAATTGGCCTGAATATCTAAATCTTCCCCCGTAAGGTTGGCATATACAACATCCTGTCCCTGCATGGCCTGCTTCAGTGCTGCATGATTCAGTACATCCCCCATAATAATCTGGCTCTTAGTTGGATAGGGGGGGGGATTTTTGCTGGCTGACGGGCAAATAAAGTTTGTTTAATGGTTTGTTTATCTGCCAGTTGATTAATCACATGGCGGGCTATCTGACCGCCAGCACCAAGAATCAGTACATTTTTCATAATATTTCTTATGAAACTTATCCCAGATGGGTGTTGAAAAAAGGAATAACTTTTGCTAGCGCCTCCTGAACTGCTTCCGGTTTGTCATACAGTTCATAATGTGAGAAATCGGGTAACGAAACTAACTGACGATCCTGCGAAACCATCGCCCGGCCATAGATTTCCAGTCCATCACGATAAGCACCGAAGACTCCGACTTTTTCACCAACTACTACCATCACCGGCTGAGTCAGTAACACTTCAGTAAATGCGAAGGCATCCCAGGCCAGCGTTTTCTGTGCATGTGAGAACAACATTTTTGTCGCCCCTCCCGGTTGTTGCCCGCGTGGTGTTTTATAGTAGTCAGTTGCTTCATAAACATCGCGTTCGGTCAGTCCATGGGCTTTTGCTGCATCCAGGCTGGCGGGAAGTAATTCGTTGATCTGTAATTCTCCACCACGAGCCTCTTTGGTTCGTTGTGACGCCATTGCATTCAATGCGCCAATCGGATCGTAATTGCTGAAACCTTCCCGAAAAAGACGCCCGATATTAACACCCGTAATACTCACTACAGCTTTAATTCGTTTTTCTGTCAGCGCGGCATTAATGGCATAGCCACCACCCCCACACACTCCCAGCACACCAATGCGTTCAGCATCAACATATGGCAGAGTTACTGCATAATCAATAACACGGCTAATATCCTCTACGCGCTGTGTCGGATCTTCTATCCAGCGAGGCTCCCCACCAGATTCTCCCTGGAAACTGGCGTCATAAGCGAGAACGACATAGCCTTTTTCAGCCAATGCCTTGCCATAGATATTGCCAGACGTCTGCTCCTTACAACTGCCAAAAGGATGGACGCTGATAATCGCCGGATACTGTTTTGACTCATCAAAATTTGGTGGAAACTGAATATTGGCAGCAATATGCCAGGCCATATCACTATTGCGGATTTGAATATGTTTCATTACAGAGTTTCCTCAAAGAACGGAGCTAATACTGACATTGCTTCAGCCACATAGGCTTTGCCGTCATAAAGATCCATATGGTTTGCGCCTTCAACAATGTGATAGCGTTTATCCTGGCTTGATGCTCGATCGTACAGGTCGTCACTCATCCATTTGCTCCCTGCCTGGCTGCCCGCCACAATCTGCATCGGCTGAGTCAGGTACACTTCCGCCATATGGTAAGCATCATAGGTAATAATCTGGTTAAGGCTGCGCAAAGTAGCGTAACCCGGTGCTGTTGGATACTGCGCGCGAGGGGTGTGGTAATACTCCCAGGCCTGACGCAGTTCTTCGTTCGGCGCATCAGCCTCCTTCATTGGAGCCAGTGGCATAATGGCGTATTCTCCGCTGCTAATATCGCTGGTTCGGGCATTTGAGCCAGCTTCAATGTGTGGCAGAGCATCAATAGATTTCACATTGTTTTCCCAACCATTACGGAACATCGAACCAATATTGACCGCACTAACGGTACCGATGGCCTTGATGCGGCAATCCTGAATTGCAGCATTGGCTGTATATCCTGCACCGGCACAAATTCCCATCGCACCAATTCGGGTATTGTCGACATAAGAAAGAGTTGTCAGGTAATCAATCACGGCACTGACGTCTTCAGTACGAATGTATGGGTTTTCTAACTGACGCGGCTCGCCGCCACTTTCACCTTGATAAGATGCGTCATAAGCAATGGAGACAAATCCCTTTTCCGCCAGTTTTTCGGCATAGATTCCGGCCGTTTGTTCTTTAACGCCCCCACCTGGGTGAGATACCACAATTGCCGGATACTGACGGGTTTCATCAAATTTTGGAGGGAAATAGATCACTGCAGACAAAGAGATGGTTGGATTATTGCTGTTAGTGAAGCAGACTTTATTATTCATCATTCCGTTCCTCATGGAGTTGTCGGTTCGTTTTAACGGTTGGTGATATCACTATAGATATTGATCATTAAGTTGATTAGACCCAAAATCATGATTAGACCTATCATTTAAATGATTAATAGATTGTATGGAGATACTGAATGAAGCGTGAAGAAATCGCTGATCTGATGGCGTTTGTCGTCGTTGCAGAGGAGCGTAGCTTCACTCGTGCAGCAGCCCGACTGAGTATGGCGCAGTCAGCTTTAAGCCAGATAGTACGCCGTATAGAAGAACGATTGGGATTGCGGCTTCTGACGCGAACCACGCGCAGCGTTGTACCAACTGAAGCGGGCGAGCATCTTTTGTCTGTTCTTGGCCCTATGCGGCATGACATAGATTCTGCCCTGACATCCCTGAGCGCTCTGCAGAACCGCCCATCCGGGACAATACGTATTACTACTGTAGAACATGCAGCAAAAACGATATTGTTACCAGCCATGCGCACATTCCTGAAATCACACCCTGAAATTGATATTCAGCTTATCATTGATTATGGTTTGACCGATGTCGTTTCTGAACGTTTTGATGCAGGTGTCCGTCTGGGAGGGGAGATGGATAAAGATATGATTGCCATTCGAATCGGACCTGATATACCAATGGCTATTGTTGGTTCACCGGATTATTTTTCCCGCCGAAGTGTTCCAACGTCAGTGTCACAATTAATAGATCATCAGGCAATTAATTTGTATCTTCCCACATCGGGTACAGCAAACCGCTGGAGATTAATACGCGGTGGACGTGAAGTTCGTGTTCGCATGGAAGGTCAGCTTTTACTGAATACCATAGACCTGATCACTGATGCTGCAATTGATGGGCATGGATTAGCGTATCTACCTTATGATCAGGTTGAGCGGGCTATTAAAGAAAAAAAACTGATACGTATTCTGGATAAATTCACACCAGATTTACCCGGTTATCACCTGTACTATCCACACCGTCGACATGCTGGCTCGGCATTCTCATTATTTATAGATAGAGTGAAGTATAAAGGTGTTGTTTAGTTCTGATACGTTAATTTAATTCCTCCCTTAACGTATTGACGGTTACTTTCAACGTTTTGGTCGTTGTTTCTTCTTCGTACAATGACGGCAATTACGTCCTCTTACTTTTATTATCGCGGAAGTTAATACCAGAATTTCTGACTACACTATTGCTAACAAATGCATTTATGAATAACACTGATTTTAAACGCCCACAATTAACATTGCCGAATGGAGCAAACAAACTGCTGTTACACTCGTGCTGTGCGCCCTGCTCTGGAGAGATTATGGAGGCGATTGAGGCCTCGGGAATTGATTACACTATATTCTTTTATAATCCTAATATTCACCCGCAGAAGGAGTACCTTATCCTTAAGGAAGAGAATATGCGTTTTGCTGAAAAACATGGCGTGCCTTTTGTTGATGCTGATTATGATACCGAAAACTGGTTTGAACGTACGAAAGGAATGGAAACCCGAAAGTGGTGTTCGGTGTTCAATGTGCTTTGACATGCGCCTTGAGCGCACAGAATTGTATGCTGCTGAACACGGATTCAGCGTGATTAGCAGTTCACTTGGAATTTCTCGTTGGAAGAACCTGCAGCAGGTTAACGATAGTGGACGACGAGCTGCGGCGCGTTATCCGGGAATGGTGTACTGGGATTATAACTGGCGTAAGCAGGGAGGTTCATCGCGCATGATCGAGATTAGCAAGCGTGAGCAGTTTTACCAGCAGGAGTATTGTGGCTGCTTCTATTCACTACGTGATGTGAATATGTATCGTAAATCGCAGGGCAGGCCGCTCATTAAACTCGGCAAACTTTACTATGGTAAGGAAAATGAATAACACTGCATCAGTGTATTTTTTACTATGCAGTAATTCATAGCACAAAGGTGGGACAAAACTGAGACATATAAGGTTTCACAATGGTCTGCAAGGCTTCACATGTATTGAGTTGTTAATAAAATGTAGACTTGTAATTTTGATATAAATGGCAGAGAAAATCTTCCCCCAAAATAAAAACTAACATCAATGAAATCAAACAGTTGAACAAAGTTGATTTTGGCTAATAAAAAGACAATAAAATAATATTTATCATTAAATATCAGTGGGTTGAACACATGGTTTTTATATACTGCTGCGCCATATGGGCTGGACTGAAGCGGCTGACCTGATTGTTAAAGGTATGGAAGGCGCAATCAACGCGAAGACCGTAACTATGACTTCGAACGTCTGATGGAAGTCGCTAAGCTGCTGAAATGCAGCGAGTTTGGTGATGCGATCATCAAGAATATGTAATCACTACATGTGTTAAATATTATAACGGGCGTATAACACGCCCGTTTTTTTGTTAGCTTGCTAAGGGTTATCAAAACCCCCTGATAGTTTGGTGGGGCAGATAGCAGTTCTACTCATTGTAGCGATGCTTTTTTCTCCGGCCGAACCGTGGCTGATGCCATGTAGCTCAAGTACCTGACAGCGTAATACGGCACATCTGCCGTCTGGTTTTCCAGAACGGTTTTTCCAGTATTTGTAGCTACTGCGATGAACCCCGAACACGTGGTAGAGAGTGACCACAGGATAACGCGCCCTGAGTTTCCCGATTATCGAGAACTGTTCAAGGGAGCCGCATCAAGAGCACGGTAGCCTTTTTAAATATTTCGTTTTCCATTTCAATTCGTTGTCGCTTTTTCTTTAGCTCACTTTTTCCCGTATCTGTGATAAGTTAAGCGCAATGATAGACTTTTTATGTCTGTGTTAGGGTATTAATACAAACCCGCAGATATACGGTTTTTTGCTTCGGTAATTCACAGGTAAATCCGAAAAGATCTTCGCCAGCGGACTGCCGGAGATGAAATGTTATGTTCAGCAATTTCGGAAAACTGACTTGTTGATATATAGTGTGGTCTGTAAACACATTGATTGTGAACGTCAATATCTTGTCAGGGTCTCACTACATAGTCGCAATGCATCATTCAGAACCTTATAACTCTCCTGTGTTGCATCTTTTATACCAGTCTCCCTTATTGGTCTTCCTTCTGTTGAATATTCGATCCAGAATGAACCAGAGAAGTTTGACATTTTGTATGTTGCGAATTCTTTTGCATTAATAGGTAGCCTGGTGCCATTGAGATCCATTATATAACCACTTTCATGGATGGACCTGGAAAGGCAATTGATTATTTCGTTTATTGGTACACTACTGTCTAAGTGAGGATGCTCCATAACGGCTCCTGTACAGAGAATACTTAGAAATATTATAAAAACATTTTTTTTCATAGTTAAGATATTTTTTAATGTTTTTGATATGTGGTCTATCGTGGTGATAGATATATCTGTTGAATCCTTTTGTTTCAAAATATGATGAAATTTTTGTTTTGATAATGGTTAAAGCCTTATTGTTTTTATAAGGTGATATAAATCATCAAAATATACAATACGATTAATGCCTTTATTGGATAAGAAAATATCAATTTTTATTTATAATGCGATAATGTAAACTGTATATATATGTTTCTAAGGGAGTAAATTCGTTTTTCTGGCTCTTTAGCTCAGTGGTGAGAATGAGCGACTCATAATCGCCTGGTCGCTGGTTCAAATCCAGCAAGGGCCACCAGCCATACAGCCATTAGCTCAGCAGGCAGAGTCACTGACTTGTAACCAATGGGGCACCAGTTCAATTCAGGTAGTCGGTACCATGCGTTGGTGTTAAAAAATCATCGCATGGTGACTCCTCTGTGCGAAGGGGGAGATCAGCAGGCCGCTATCACTCCTTTTTCTTTATTTGAGCAAATTTTGATATTGTACCGAAATAGTATAAACCTGCCGTTGAGTGGATTTTGTTGTTTCGGATACAGGAAAATCCGTAATTATCATATTCCGATAACAAATTAATTGTATTTGATAAAATTATGTATTTTCGAGATTATAGTATTGATACCATTTTTCTTATTTGTTAAAAAAATACCTGCATGGTGAATCCCCCTGTGCGGAGGGGCATATCAGCAAGGTTGCAAATATCCTTCGGCTTTAGCGGCAATATTGCGGGTTCGGATGCTGATGCCGGACTCACCGGGAGGCACCCGGCACCATGCAGATGATGGAACATTGCGCATACAAAAACCTGCCCTTCTCCGGAAGGGCTTTTTTATGGGCAAGTATCATGAGTTATATATTGGATATTTTTATTATCTTTCGATATTAGTTACAAGGTACAGGGCTGTGCAATACCTTAACCTATATGTAATGTGTTGAATTCATAATATTGCCAGTAGGCGCCCTTTTTATTTGCTGACGTTAGCCTCGTTGCTCACTGCAATCTGATTTATTCAACAGTCCTTCTTCAGGGGGATATCGATAATCAGAGATACCAGAAGCTGAGGACGTTTCCTTTACGGATATGCAGCTGCGCCAGTGCGATGTTGCTGCACTTGATGCGAAATACACAAAGGAGTTAGCCGTTGCGAAAGCAGAATGCTGTGTATGTGGAGATCCCGTCGAAAATGAGCGTATCGAGGTTTATGGGCCATCTGAAGAGTAAACGCAGTCTGATGCTCTGTGAGCAATTTAGAGATCTAAAATTCAAATACAGGAACAGGGAGTTTTGGTGTAGAAGTTATTATTTAGATACGCTGGGTAAGAACACAGCAAAGATACAAGAATATATAAAGCAACAGCTCGAAGAAGATAAAATTGGCGAACAATTATTGAACCCATATCCAGGCAGCTCGTTTACCGGGCGTAAGTAACGAAGTTGAATGCAAATGTTAGACCATATGCACCAGTTAGCGCGCATCTGAAAAACCTCCGGCATAGCCGGAGGATATTTATAATTAGAGATTAGCAACGTTATGATAAACTTTTTGGACATCATCATCATCTTCGAGGGCATCAACAAGCCCTTCAAAGATTTCTAAATCTTCTGGTGAAAGTTCAACTTCTGATTGAGCAATCAATTCTAATTCTGTTGTTGAAAACTCAGTAATACCGGCAGCTTTCAGAGCTGCAATTCCTTTGTGAAGATCTGTAGGTTCAGTATAAATAACGATGCTTCCTTCTTCTTCAGTCACATCACGAACATCTACTTCGGCATCGAGCAAGATTTCAAAAATATGGTCAGGGTTTGTTCCTTTAAATACAATCACACCAGTATTGTCAAACATATAGCTGACAGAACCTGCTGCTCCAATATTTCCGCCTTTTTTATTGAAAATTGTGCGAATATTAGCAATTGTACGATTAACATTTGAAGTCAACGTTTCAGCGATAATCATTGAACCATTTGGTCCAAAGCCTTCATAACGTCCTTGTACGAACGTTTCATCTCCGCCACCTTTGGCTTTATCAATGGCTTTATCAATAACGTGTTTTGGAACTTGTGCCTGCTTCGCACGTTCAATAACGAATTTTAAAGATGTGTTTAATTCTGGGTCTGGTTCACCTTGTTTAGCGGCAGCATAGATTTCCACACCGAATTTTGCATATATTTTAGACGTTGCACCGTCTTTAGCCGTTTTTTTAGCAACAATATTGGCCCATTTACGTCCCACTGGAATGATCTCCTCGAAATTTATTTACATTACTGACAAGTTGATAACCTGTGTTTATTCGCCATATTATAGCATAACACGGAAAAAATCGTCTATGAAAAATAAAATATGATAATGTTACAGATGTACTTTTATTTTATCAATGGTTAATAATTGTTGATGAGCTGTTTTATAATTTATTTTGGTTTTCTCCTGTATTTATTTTTAATGATTTGACCGCGACAGTAATGTCGCGGCATATTTAGTTTTGCTACCTGGATATATTGTTGAGGATGACGATCGTATGGGGCTAATTAAATTTGAAAAAATTTAAATTGGAGGTAGTCCATATTTAGCTCGGGCGCGATTACATGCCTCATTAATTTCACCATGCTCGCCTGACATGGCGAATTCTCTACATGTGGATGAGCGGTTTTTATATATTGTGCAGCAGGCGTTTTTTCCAGGCGTTCCTGCCAGGGCAATACAGCGTGGGTTCTTCTGGTTAGTACCGCGCATACATCGGTGGTAAGGGGATATCTGCTCAGTAAGATGAGCCGGTATGGTTCCACCTGCATCATCAGCTTCGGCCCAGTAAAAAGAGACGCGGAAAAATGCACAACAGGCACCACACGCCATGCATGGATTCAGATTGCTCATAATTCACCAGTACTTCTATATAAATATCACAACAAAACCGCAGACACGACGTATAAAGGCGCGTGCCTGCGGCAGGCTGGCGAACTTTCTATAGTGCGAGTATTGAATGATTACCAGCCGTTATCAATTTTACATATCTATTTAGATATGACCAGACAAGTTGAATGCAACCATGAAGAGTTAATCTTTACAATTTGTAACATGGGGGGGGAATGTCTTACGTAACCAGAGTTCGCATTATATGGTTTCTATAGCCTGACTTGCTAAATAAGAATATATCGCGCTCTTTCTAATTCTAACTGGTTATAGATGTTATCAGAAAAAGTTATTTCTCTGGTTTTCAGGAATGTAAAAAATACACGTTTTGACTTGTACAAGTTATATCACTGCTCTCGGTTTTTCACATTCATTCCAGTGACATTGCTGCATGTAATGGATCTGATTTTGGATGCCGCTATTGATGGATACGGTCTGTTATGAGCAGGTGCCGTGTGCGATTGAAGAAAAAGCTGGGTCGCGTAGAGTAACAATTTACACTGCCTTACCTCGGTATCACCTTTACTGTCCCCATCGACGTTGTACCAGTTCAGCATATCCTTACTCATTGATACAGTTAAGTATTAAAGGATGAGTACACAGAGAACGTTGCCTACCCAATATTCTTGTTCTGGTTTGTTGCTCAATACGTCTTCTCTGCCTTAGGGGCAATCAATTAACGCGCACTTGCGATTTTCATCCAACATTGAAGGTATTACGGCATGGTGGGTAAAATTTCATCAAGAACGTGGATATTTCTGATTCTCTCTACCATGCTCTCTGTAGACGCCAGATTGAGCGAATGAACAGAGAATAAAGGTCCTGGGACACGCGAATGCGCAATACACTTATCCCCATCCTCGTTGCGGTGTGCCTGTTTATTACTGGCGTCTCTATTTTGAATATTCAGCTCTGGTATTCCGTAAAAGCAGAGAGTCTTGCAGGGGCGAGGTACGCCGCCAACAACATTAATCATATTCTTGAGGAAGCGTCACAGGCGACTCAAACGGCAATGGAAATTGCAGGGAAGAGGTGCGATCTGGATGAACAATATCAGCTAGGTACAGAAGCCGCGCTGAAACCCCATCTGCGGACGATCATCATTCTCAAACAAGGTGCGGTCTGGTGTACATCGCTGCCGGGTAATCGAGTACTGCTATCTCGTATTCCTGTGATACCTGACAGTAATTTGCTGTTGGCTCCGGCGCTCGACACTGTAAATAGATTACCCATTCTGCTCTATCAGATTCAGTTCGCTGAGACGCGTATTCTGGTGACTATTAGCGACCAGCATATCCGTGGGGCGCTCCATGTGCCGTTGAAGGGGGTGAAATATAGTTTGCGCGTGGGGGATAATATTATTGGGCCGTCGGGAGATGTGACAACTCTCAATGGCAGACATCAATTTTCTGGACGGGTTAACTCCACTGAATATCATTTCAGTATTATCTATAACCAGCCGCCACTATTTAGCTTTACCAGAATGATAGACAAAGGTTTGGGTATTTTGATATTCAGCTTGTTAATATCCTGTTCCGCTGCCTTTTTACTTGATAAATATTTCAATAAAACAGACACACCTGAAGAGATTCTGCGTAGAGCGATAAGTAATGGTGAGATTGTGCCTTTTTACCAACCGGTAGTTAATGGTCGGGAAGGGACGTTACGCGGCGTAGAAGTCCTTGCCCGATGGAAACACCCACGTGGAGGATATATTTCACCTGCAGCGTTTATTCCACTTGCTGAAAAATCAGGGTTGATAGTTCCGCTCACTCAAAGTTTGATGAGTCAGGTCGCCACACAAATGAACGCGATCGCCAGTAAACTGCCGGAAGGATTTCATGTTGGGATCAATTTTAGCGCCTCGCATATTATTTCGCCGACATTTGTTGAAGAATGTCTGACATACCGCGACAGCTTCACTCGCCATGATTTGAATCTCGTTCTTGAAGTTACTGAGCGTGAAGCGTTGCATGTTGATGAAAATTTGGTTCAGCGATTGAACATTCTGCATGAAAATGGTTTTGTTATCGCGCTGGATGATTTTGGTACGGGCTACTCAGGGCTTTCTTATCTCCATGATCTGCACATCGATTATATTAAGATTGATCACAGTTTCGTCGGTCGGGTCAATGCAGATCCTGATTCCACCCGGATTCTGGACTGTGTGCTGGATCTGGCGCGCAAACTTTCTATCAGTATTGTCGCCGAAGGCGTCGAGACGAAGGAGCAGCTCGACTATTTGAACCAGAATAATATTACGTTCCAGCAAGGGTACTATTTCTATAAACCGGTGACGTATATTGAACTCGTCAAAATTATTCTCTCAAAACCGAAGGTGAAAGTGGTTGTTGAGTGAATATTGCACTAGTTGACATAGCATGATGATATTTGGCTGAAAATTGATCAGCAAGGCGATGAAATGGTGCAATTGTAGACAGGTAATTAGCTCGTTGCTTCTTGTTACTATTGTTCATTATTTTGTTTGCTATAATTGTCTGAAGATTTTGTCAGGATCACCGTAAGTAGCATGAACAAAAGTAATAGCCTGGATTATTTCTCTTTGTATATCATCTTTTCCATTGCGTTTATGCTGATCTCCATCCTGATTATCCTGGTCGCCAAACCCAGCATCTGGCTAGGAGAAGTGCTTGTTACCATAAATTTAATCAATGCACTGGTTTGGCTGGTAATCAATTTGCTTAACCGGTTAAGAGAGAAGCTGGTAAGCCAAAGGGATCAGCATTAACCCTTCTTTTCAATACGTTTTGACAATTTGGGCTAACAGATATTTGATCAGAAATGCGTATAAATCTAATCAGTAGATGATTAATCTTTGAAACTGGAAAAACTGGTCAGGTTTAGTTTTGGGGAAATTACTCTGCGGTGAGGAGTGTGTATATGGATATGATTGCAGTAAAATAGTTTTTGATACAGTGAAAACTGACGGAATAAACCAAAGTCAAATACTAACACTTCATTTTTGTTTATAAGCACATCCACCCGCTAAAAATATACCGCGTCGAATAAATCGACGCGGTACTACATTAACTATTATTTTTTGCCGATGGCACGCATGGTGTCATCAATTGCGGTAATTAACAGCATTTGCGGATCTTTAGCACAAACCTGATTCAGTTTTTCTACCACTTTGGCACTCAGTTCTGGAGATTGCTCAATTTTTAAATCACGGCTAGTAACGCTGGCATTACCCATTACCGCGACGATATCTGCAACCTGTGCGCTGTCAGTTTTTGCCATTTCGTTGGCTTCTGCGCAAGTAATGTAGGTTTCTGCCGGCAGGCCGTTCTTAATATTATAATCCTGCGCCCAGGTCATTGGTGCGAAAACAAACAGTCCAGCCAGTAAAGCAAATTTTTTCATCATCATACCTTATTTCATTTTACCCAGAATGGCACCACCTGTACCACCAATCACAGCACCTTTAATCGCGCCTTCCAGACCATTGCCGGTCAGGACGCCAGTGACTGCGCCAACGGCCGCACCTACTTTTGCGCCTTTACGGGCATTTTTACCGTCGCGACCTTTTTCAGTTACTGCGCCAACACCTGCACCTACAGCAGCACCTTTCAGTACGCCATTTACACCATTGCCAGTCAGTAAGCCTACGCCTGCGCCTAACAATGCGCCTTTAGTGGTGCGATTCATATCCGCCATGGCTGGCGTGGAGCAGAGTAATATTGAGATGAGCCCGAAGGCGAGTGTTTTTTTCTTCAACTTAGATGTCCGGTATTAAGTAAGTTGCACACACAATAATTTCGTCTTCAATTAAGAGCAGCTTAACTAAAGAACGCTCGATATTATTCAGATCATTCAAAATGAGCGCGGTTTGTATAATAAGAGTTATGTTTTTTGCTTGAATGGGAATAATCTTAAATAAGAATTAACTCATTGATTTTGAATATTTTATTCAAGAAATGTCATCAAATGTTAACATTGCATTGCAAAGGTAAGACAATCTGAAATATCAATATTATTGTGTAATTTATATGTGAACAATATTTATCAGAAAACGTAATATTAGTGATTTTATTCTGGTGGCGATAATGTGAATTAGTTGCGACTTAATTTGACGCTGGAGCTTGAAGGGGGAGTGTTACCGTTTATACAAAACAGGAGGTAATTCCCATTTCCTGTACTAACAACGCAGCAACCAAATGAGCGAACTCAACAGAGGGAAGGGGGCTGTGCCTGGACGCCGATGACAACATTACTTAATAGCGAACCGGGGAAGAGAAAAATTTAACCAGGGTGTAATCTGACAGATACCTGAATAAATAACCGGTAACTGTCAGATCGGACCTGAGCTAATACAGCTTATTTCAGCTCTTCTGCTTCCGGCAGGGTCACGTTCAACTCAAGAATGGAAATATCACCATCTTTTTGCTCAAGCTGTACGGTCACCATCTCGGGATCGATTTGTACGTATTTACAAATGACCTCAAGAATATCTTTACGCAACTGGGGCAGATAGTGTGGTTCTGCATCGCTGCGACGGCGTTCAGCAACAATAATTTGCAACCGTTCTTTTGCAATGTTGGCCGTGTTTTTCTTCCGTGAGAGAAAGAAATCGAGTAATGCCATAACTTATCCTCCGAACAAGCGTTTGAGGAAGCCTTTCTTCTCTTCTTCAATGAAGCGGAAAGGACGTTCTTCTCCCAACAGACGTTCTACGGTATCAGCGTAGGCTTTACCCGCATCGGCGTTGATATCGAGAATAACCGGTTCCCCCTGGTTAGAGGCGCGCAATACTGATTGATCCTCTGGGATCACGCCGACGAGCTTGATGCGCAGGATCTCCAGCACGTCTTCCATGCTCAACATGTCTCCTTTGTGCACGCGACCAGGGTTATAGCGCGTTAACAGCAGGTGCTCTTTTATGGGTTCTTCGCCGTTTTCTGCGCGACGTGATTTCGACGCCAGAATACCTAAAATACGGTCAGAGTCACGAACTGATGAGACTTCCGGGTTGGTGGTAATAATGGCCTCATCAGCGAAATAAAGAGCCATTAATGCACCGGTTTCAATACCCGCCGGTGAGTCACAAACGATAAACTCAAAGTCCATCGCTTTCAGGTCATCAAGAACTTTGGCCACCCCTTCGCGGGTGAGGGCGTCTTTATCGCGAGTTTGCGATGCCGGGAGAATATAGAGGTTATCAGTACGCTTATCCTTAATTAACGCCTGATTTAGCGTTGCATCGCCCTGAATGACGTTGACGAAATCGTAAACGACCCGGCGCTCGCAACCCATAATCAGGTCGAGATTACGCAAGCCGATATCAAAATCGATCACGACAGTTTTCTTTCCCTTCTGGGCCAAACCAGTGGCGATGGCCGCGCTGGAGGTTGTCTTTCCAACGCCCCCTTTCCCCGAAGTAACAACAATAATGCGTGCCATAAAAATTCCTTGTTAAAAAGGGATCAATTTAACGATTGAACGGTCAAAGCGTTTTCGACTAATTGCAGTCGTGCCGCTTTGCCATAAAATTCTGCTGGGATTTT
Source organism: Escherichia sp. 93.0816 (assembly GCF_013368855.2). Taxonomy (NCBI): domain Bacteria; kingdom Pseudomonadati; phylum Pseudomonadota; class Gammaproteobacteria; order Enterobacterales; family Enterobacteriaceae; genus Escherichia; species Escherichia sp. 93.0816. The sequence continues at coordinate 236,006 of NZ_JABWNC020000001.1, forward strand.
ATCGCTCAGCCAGTATTCACCGGCGATAGAGACCAGTTCTGCCATCAGACTCGTACAAAATATTTGTGCTTCCCGATCACCACTTGCCCCGGCTAGCGCACGACCGCGCATCATGCCATAGACATGAATGTTACCATCTGCGATCAATTCTGCCCCTGCGCTAACATGGCTTGTAACAATCAGATCACATTGTGGCGCATAAATGCGCTGACCGGAACGTACAGGGGTATCTATTAAGCGTGTTTTTGTGTCCGGTGTTGTATTTTTCGCAGGAACCTGGGGGGCCGGTGCTGGACGTGGCGCTTTTTCCTTTCCTTCAGTCAGGATTGGCAACCCCATCTTTTCGATTTCAGCTTTCAGCTTCGCATTTTTGCAGCCACTGACACCAATGATCCGCAAGCCTGTTGCTGAGATAGCTTTGTGCATTGCTGGCCAGTTGACCTGTTCTTCGAGGCCACTGACATTGAGTACGATGGGAGCATGATTTAAAAATGCCGGAGCCTGAGCGATTTTGTCTTCCAGCGCCTGATGAATAACCTTAGGTTCTGCCTCATGCAGATGAACCACAGATAAGGTGAAGCTGCTACCTTTAAGCTCGATTGGCGTGTTTGACATCCTGGCCTTACTCAATTAGCTAATTACCATCATCATCAGCGTGCGATGATATTACGAAGACTATAAGGCATGTTATAGTCTGGATTATATTGAGGCAAGTCACCCCCCCATTTATTCAGAGTAAAATTATGTTTTGTGTGATCTATCGAAGTAGTAAACGTGACCAGACCTATTTATATGTTGAAAAAAAAGACGACTTTTCACGTGTTCCAGAGGAGCTGATGAAAGGTTTTGGTCAACCGCAACTTGCGATGATTCTTCCATTGGACGGGAGAAAGAAACTGGTAAATGCCGATATTGAGAAAGTTAAACAGGCCTTAGCTGAGCATGGCTATTATCTTCAATTGCCACCACCTCCTGAGGATTTGCTGAAGCAACATCTTTCTGTGATGGCGAAAAATACAGACGGCACTAAAAAATAACCAATATCCGGCGGTGGCATCATATTTGTCGGAGCGGGTTTTAAGATCCACGATGAAGTGAGAGGAGCGTTATGTATCAACATCACAACTGGCAAGGTGCGCTGCTGGATTATCCGGTGAGTAAAGTAGTTTGTGTTGGCAGTAATTATGCCAGGCATATTAAAGAGATGGGGAGTGAAGTGCCTGAAGAGCCAGTGTTGTTCATTAAACCTGAAACGGCACTGTGCGATCTGCGCCAGCCATTGGCTATCCCCTCAGATTTCGGCGCGGTTCATCATGAAGTGGAACTGGCTGTGTTGATTGGGGCGACGCTACGTCAGGCCACGGAAGAGCATGTGCGAAAAGCTATTGTGGGTTACGGCGTGGCGCTCGATCTGACATTACGTGATATTCAGGCAAAAATGAAGAAAGCCGGGCAGCCGTGGGAAAAGGCCAAAGCGTTTGATAACTCTTGTCCACTTTCCGGGTTTATTCCCGCCGCAGAGTTCACTGGCGATCCGCAAAATACATCGCTGGGGCTGAGCGTTAATGGCGAACAACGCCAACAAGGTACGACTGCGGACATGATCCATAAAATCGTTCCGCTGATTGCTTATATGAGCAAGTTTTTTACCCTCAAGGCAGGTGACGTTGTGTTAACAGGCACGCCTGATGGTGTCGGCCCGCTACACAGTGGCGATGAACTGACTGTTACTTTCGATGGTCATTCTTTGACAACTCGCGTTTTGTAATACTTTTTTGCCGCCTGAATGAGGCGGCAAAACTTGCATCACTGTGCCAGACTGGTTATAAGGTGCGTTTTAACGTAATGGCGGAACACCTGATGAGCGATATACCTTTCTGGCAAAGTAAAACCCTTGATGAAATGAGCGATGCAGAATGGGAGTCGTTGTGTGATGGTTGTGGTCAGTGCTGCCTGCATAAACTGATGGATGAAGACACCGACGAAATCTACTTCACTAACGTCGCTTGCCGTCAGCTTAATATTAAAACCTGTCAATGTCGGAACTACGAACGCCGCTTCGAGTTTGAACCCGACTGCATTAAATTAACCCGCGAAAACCTGCCAACATTCGAATGGCTACCGATGACCTGTGCTTATCGGTTGCTGGCGGAAGGGAGGACATTGCCAGAGTGGCATCCGCTGATGACTGGTTCGAAAGCGGCAATGCACGGTGAGCGAATCTCTGTACGTCATATTGCAGTGAAAGAATCAGAAGTGATCGACTGGCAGGATCATATACTCAATAAACCGGACTGGGCGCAGTGAGTAGTTGAAACAGAAGGGGTTACTTTCTCGTTTTGAACGGGGCACTGTTGGTGCATCAGAACTGAAATTTACATCCAGAATTGCCAGGGGATTGTCATTATTATCTGCCCCCAATGCGAACAGAAAAATGCCCCTCTGTGCAGTAATGAAGATTGGATTTACTCCTGCACTTAATGCCCGGCGAGCAAATGTGCTGCAATTCATACGCTGTACGAACTTATACTGATACTCCTATTTCTTGGTGCTACATTCCTGTATTTATTGCCAGTTTCCAGAGACTGCTTATCTGCTCACTCACGTTTTTTCGAGAGAACGATAATATTTTTCGCGGGTTAGTGGATCTGGTTTCGCTTTTTCGTGGGGAAATAACTGCAAAGGAAAATTCTTAATATCGTCGTTTAATTTGTCGAATGCGGACATGGATTTTATGCGGACCATATAAACATTCTCTGGTCGCTCGTTCTTACAGAATGGTTTTTTGGTGATACTCGTAATGCGGTGACCTGGTCGATGAAACTGGCACTGTATAGTGCCAGTCGCAATTTAGTTGGCTTGCTTTTTCATCATACTGATAATAAACAACAGCGCCGCACACAGCACCACCGACGGGCCTGCTGGCGTATCGTAAAACGCGGAAAAGGTTAAACCACCGGTTACGGCAATCATCCCCACCAAAACAGCGACACCAGCCATCTGCTCCGGCGTGCGGGCAAAACGACGTGCAGTAGCCGCAGGAATAATCAGCAGCGAGGTAATAATCAACGCGCCGACAAATTTCATTGCCACGCCAATCGTCAATGCCGTCACCAGCATCAACAATAATTTTACGCGCTGTAATTTCACGCCATCAACAAACGCCAGATCCGGGCTAATCGTCATCGACAGTAAATTGCGCCATTGCCAGAACAGAATTGCCACCACGATGACCACGCCAATCGCAATGGAGATCAGATCTTCCGGCGTCACTGCCAGCAAATCACCGAACAGGTATGCCATCAAGTCAACGCGAATGTTAGACATCAGGCTGACGACGACCAGACCCAGCGACAAAGCACTGTGCGCCATAATTCCCAATAATGTATCGATCGCCAGTTGTGGGCGCTTCTCCAGCCATACCAGACCACCCGCCAGTAATAGCGTAACCGCAATCACTGCATAGAAAGGATTCACATCCAGTAGCAGGCCAAACGCGACGCCAAGTAAAGATGCATGCGCCAGCGTGTCGCCGAAATAAGACATACGGCGCCAGACAACAAACGAACCCAGCGGACCTGCAGCACAGGCCAGCATGATCCCGGCTAACCAACCAGGAAATAATAATTCAATCATGAGCGATCATTTCCCCGACGCAGAATAATCCGCCCCTGTAAATCATGGCGGTGATTATGATGATGGCGATATATACCCAGCTGCTCAGCACCGCGAGGTCCAAACATCGAAATAAATTCTGGATGCAGGGAAACGACTTCCGGTGTGCCGGAACAACAGATGTGGTGATTGAGGCAAAGTACTTCATCGGTTTTTGCCATCACCAGATGCAGATCGTGAGAAACCATTAATACGCCACAATCCAGTTCGCGACGCAGTTGATCAATCAGGTCGTACAACGCAACCTGACCATTTACATCCACGCCTTGAGTGGGTTCATCCAGCACTAATAATTGCGGTTGATTTAACAACGCGCGCGCCAGCAGTACACGCTGCGTTTCGCCGCCAGAGAGCTTTTGCATTGGTGCGTCAATCAGATGCCCGGCCTGAACGCGTTTCAGTGCAGGCAGAATGTCTTCTTTATATGTCCCGGGGCGTAAGCGTAAAAAACGGTTTACGGTCAGTGGCAACGTGGTGTCGAGATAGAGCTTTTGCGGCACGTAGCCGATACGCAGTTTTCCGTGGCGCTTGATAACACCTTCATCTGGTGTTACCAGCCCGAGCACAACCCGCACCAGCGTCGACTTACCTGCGCCGTTCGGCCCAAGTAAGGTCAAAATTTTTCCAGGTTTAAGTTCCAGCGACACATCAGAGAGGACGCGGCGTTGGCCAAAAGAAACCGAGACATTTTCCAGGGAAACCAGACTTGTCATGTTAATTTTAGTCTTGCAGTAGTCATGAAATGTTATAATATCACACTTCTTGTATTCATTACGATGATTGGTCGCATTATGTTACATAAAAAAACGCTTCTTTTCGCAGCATTATCCGCCGCTCTCTGGGGTGGTGCAACACAGGCGGCAGATGCCGCCGTTGTTGCTTCGCTTAAACCTATTGGATTCATCGCTTCCGCCATTGCTGATGGGGTAACAGAGACTGAAGTATTACTGCCTGATGGTGCTTCTGAACACGATTATTCACTGCGTCCATCGGATGTAAAACGCTTACAGAACGCGGACTTAGTCGTCTGGGTTGGCCCGGAGATGGAAGCGTTTATGCAAAAGCCGGTGAGCAAATTACCTGAGGCGAAACAGGTAACGATTGCGCAGCTAGATGATGTGAAACCGATGCTGATGAAAAGTATTCACGGCGATGATGATGATCATAACCACGCGGAAAAAAGTGACGAAGATCACCATCACGGCGATTTCAACATGCATCTTTGGCTCTCCCCAGAGATAGCGCGGGCTACAGCGGTTGCAATCCATGAAAAATTAGTGGAACTTATGCCGCAAAGTCGAGCCAAACTTGACGCCAACCTGAAGGATTTTGAGGCACAATTAGTTGCAACCGATAAACAGGTTGGTAATGAGCTCGCGCCGCTCAAGGGAAAAGGTTATTTCGTTTTTCATGATGCTTACGGCTACTTCGAAAAACAATTCGGACTGACACCGCTTGGTCATTTTACCGTTAACCCAGAGATTCAACCGGGCGCGCAGCGTTTACATGAAATAAGAACACAGTTGGTTGAGCAAAAAGCAACCTGCGTTTTTGCTGAACCACAGTTCAGGCCAGCGGTCGTTGAAAGCGTCGCACGAGGGACATCCGTTCGTATGGGAACGTTGGATCCCCTTGGGACGAATATCAAACTGGGTAAAACAAGCTATTCAGAATTTCTGAATCAATTAGCCAACCAGTACGCGAGCTGCCTGAAAGGAGATTAATGAGGAAGTGATTACGTGCAACAGATAGCCCGCTCTGTCGCCCTGGCGTTTAATAATTTACCGCGACCACACCGCGTTATGTTGGGGTCGCTCACCGTTCTTACTCTGGCCGTCGCTGTCTGGCGGCCCTATGTTTACCACCGCGACGCCACGCCAATTGTTAAAACCATTGAGCTGGAACAAAACGAAATCCGTTCACTCTTACCTGAAGCCAGTGAACCGATTGATCAAGCCGCACAAGAAGATGAAGCCATTCCGCAAGATGAACTGGACGACAAGATCGCCGGAGAAGCGGGTGTGCATGAATATGTTGTTTCCACAGGCGATACGCTAAGTAGCATCCTCAATCAATATGGTATTGATATGGGTGATATCACCCAACTGGCTGCTGCGGATAAAGATCTGCGTAACCTGAAAATTGGTCAACAACTCACCTGGACATTAACCGCAGAGGGCGATTTACAACGTCTGACCTGGGAAGTTTCTCGTCGGGAAACGCGTACCTATGACCGCACTGCAGCAAACGGTTTTAAAATGACCAGCGAAATGCAGCAAGGGGAGTGGGTTAATAATCTACTGAAAGGCACTGTAGGGTCGAGCTTTGTTGCCAGCGCCAGAAGTGCTGGTTTAACCAGTGCTGAAGTGAGTGCCGTGATTAAAGCGTTACAGTGGCAGATGGACTTTCGGAAGGTTAAAAAAGGCGATGAATTTGCGGTATTAATGTCACGTGAAATGCTTGATGGCAAACGTGAGCAAAGCCAGTTACTGGGCGTACGTTTGCGTTCCGAAGGTAAGGATTATTACGCTATCCGTGCCGAAGATGGCAAGTTCTATGATCGTAACGGTACTGGTCTGGCGAAAGGATTCTTGCGATTCCCGACGGCGAAGCAGTTCCGTATCTCGTCTAACTTTAACCCGCGTCGTCTGAACCCGGTAACAGGCCGCGTTGCGCCGCACAGGGGCGTTGATTTCGCGATGCCACAGGGTACGCCGGTACTTTCGGTGGGTGACGGTGAAGTGGTTGTAGCCAAACGCAGTGGCGCCGCAGGTTATTATGTTGCGATCCGTCATGGCCGCACCTATACCACGCGTTATATGCACCTGCGCAAGATTCTGGTGAAACCGGGGCAGAAGGTAAAACGTGGCGATCGTATCGCGCTTTCTGGTAATACCGGGCGTTCAACCGGGCCGCATTTGCACTATGAAGTATGGATCAACCAGCAGGCCGTAAACCCGCTGACGGCGAAACTGCCGCGTACCGAAGGGCTGACTGGCTCCGATCGCAGTGAGTTCCTGGCGCAGGCCAAAGAGATTGTGCCGCAGCTACAGTTTGATTAATTAACACCCATTCGCAGCCGGTACGCAGTCAGTACCGGCTTTTTTATTTGGTGCGGGGCAAGTTGCGCCGCTACACTATCAGCAGATTGATATTTGCCTTATCCGAAACTGGAAAAGCATGGAAACGAAAAAAAATAATAGTGAATACATTCCTGAGTTTGATAAATCCTTTCGCCATCCGCGTTACTGGGGAGCCTGGTTGGGTGTGGCGGCGATGGCCGGCATTGCCTTAACTCCTCCGAAATTCCGCGATCCCATTCTGGCGCGGCTGGGACGTTTTGCCGGACGATTGGGTAAAAGCTCACGTCGTCGTGCGTTAATCAATCTGTCTCTTTGCTTTCCAGAACGTAGCGAAGCTGAACGCGAAGCGATTGTGGATGAGATGTTTGCCACAGCGCCGCAGGCGATGGCGATGATGGCAGAACTGGCGATACGCGGGCCGGAAAAAATTCAGCCGCGCGTAGACTGGCAGGGACTGGAAATCATCGAAGAGATGCGGCGTAACGACGAGAAAGTGATCTTTCTGGTGCCGCACGGCTGGGCGGTAGATATCCCCGCGATGCTGATGGCCTCGCAAGGGCAGAAAATGGCGGCGATGTTCCATAATCAGGGCAATCCGGTTTTTGATTATGTCTGGAACACCGTGCGTCGTCGCTTTGGCGGTCGTCTACATGCGAGGAATGACGGCATAAAACCGTTCATCCAGTCGGTTCGTCAGGGGTACTGGGGCTATTATTTGCCCGATCAGGATCATGGCCCGGAGCACAGTGAATTTGTTGATTTCTTTGCAACCTATAAAGCGACGCTGCCCGCGATTGGTCGTCTGATGAAAGTGTGTCGTGCGCGTGTCGTACCGTTGTTTCCGATTTATGACGGCAAGACGCATCGTTTGACGATTCAGGTGCGCCCGCCGATGGATGACTTGTCAGAGGCTGATGACCATACCATTGCGCGGCGGATGAATGAAGAAGTCGAGATTTTTGTTGGTCCGCGACCAGAGCAATACACCTGGATTTTAAAATTGCTCAAGACTCGCAAACCGGGCGAAATCCAGCCTTATAAACGTAAAGATCTTTATCCTATCAAATAGAAAAAGCCTCTCACGAAGAGAGGCTTTCGTCTGATGATAAGTTCAAGTTTGCTTCAAATCTGTTGAATTATCATTGAATTGCAGGCCGGACAAGGCGTTTTCACCGTATCCGGCAATGTACTTACTCTACGGTTAAAATACGCGTGGTATTGGTAGAACCCACGGTACTCATCACATCGCCCTGGGTGACAATTACCAGGTCACCAGACATCAGGTAGCCCTTATCGCGCAGCAGATTTACCGCTTCGCTGGCAGCAACCACGCCATCATTCGCGCTGTCAAAATAGACCGGCGTTACACCACGATAAAGCGCAGTCAGATTCAGGGTGCGCTCATGGCGAGACATCGCAAAAATCGGCAGTCCGGAGCTGATACGGGAAGTCATCAGCGCGGTACGACCTGATTCGGTCATGGTGATGATAGCGGTAACACCTTTCAGGTGGTTAGCCGCATACATCGCGGACATGGCGATAGCTTCTTCCACATTGTCGAACTGAACGTCCAGACGATGTTTAGACACGTTGATGCTTGGGATTTTTTCCGCACCCAGGCAAACGCGCGCCATGGCTGCAACGGTTTCTGACGGATACTGACCCGCAGCGGTTTCTGCAGACAACATTACTGCGTCAGTACCATCCAGCACGGCGTTTGCCACGTCCATAACTTCTGCACGAGTCGGCATTGGGTTGGTAATCATTGACTCCATCATCTGGGTCGCAGTGATTACCGCGCGGTTCAGCTGACGCGCGCGACGAATCAACGCTTTCTGAATGCCGACCAGTTCAGGATCGCCAATTTCTACGCCGAGGTCGCCACGTGCAACCATCACCACGTCAGAGGCGAGAATAATGTCGTCCATCGCGTCCTGGCTGCAAACGGCTTCTGCACGTTCAACCTTGGCGACAATTTTCGCATCACAACCTGCGTCGCGCGCCAGACGGCGAGCATAGTTCAGATCTTCGCCGCAGCGAGGGAAGGAGACAGCCAGGTAATCCACGCCAATCAGCGCCGCAGTCTGGATATCTGCTTTATCTTTCTCGGTCAGTGCTTCAGCCGACAGGCCGCCGCCGAGTTTGTTGATCCCTTTATTGTTGGAGAGAGGGCCGCCGACGGTCACTTCGGTGAACACTTTCATGCCCTGGACTTCCAGCACTTTTAACTGAACGCGACCGTCGTCGAGCAGCAAAATATCGCCAGGCACGACGTCAGCAGGCAATCCTTTATAGTCGATACCGACTTTTTCTTTATCGCCTTCACCTTTCCCCAGGTTGGCGTCCAGCAGGAATTTATCCCCAATATTGAGGAATACCTTACCTTCTTTAAAGGTAGATACGCGAATCTTTGGCCCCTGAAGGTCACCCAGAATAGCCACATGACGCCCCAGTTTTGCGGCAATTTCACGAACTTTATCCGCGCGCATTTTGTGATCTTCAGGCGAGCCGTGAGAAAAGTTCATACGTACAACGTTTGCGCCGGCAGCGATAACTTTTTCAAGGTTATTATCGCGATCAGTAGCAGGGCCTAACGTGGTAACGATTTTGGTTCTGCGAAGCCTTCTGGACATGTAATACTCCGTTGACTGAAACAACAAGGTGTTGCTTGAACATGAAATCCGAATGAAATAAAGCCATTTTGGCGATAAATTAATCTCATTCGGATGTCGTATAAGATTAGAACAGTGGCAATCGTTTTAACGATCGTCACTTAAATTAAGTAACTGCTTATCAAAACGCGATTCCTTGAGAGCTTCCTTGACCCGCTTCAAGTTATCTCTGAATTTTGCGCCGCGTCGCAAAGTAAATCCTGTTGCCAGCACATCTATCACGGTCAACTGGGCAAGTCGAGAGACCATGGGCATATAAATGTCAGTATCTTCCGGTACGTCGAGGGTAATTGCCAGCGTTGCTTCCCGGGCGAGTGGTGTACCAGCAGAGGTGAGGGCAATCACCATTGCGTCGTTTTCCCGCGCTAGTTGTGCCAGTTCAACCAGATTTTTGGTCCTGCCGGTGTGGGAAATCAACACAACGACGTCTCCATCGCTACAGTTCATACAACTCATTCGCTGCAGTACGATATCGTCCGAGTAGATCACCGGAACATTGAAGCGAAAAAACTTATTCATTGCATCGTGAGCAACAGCGGCAGAAGAACCTAACCCGAAAAAGGCAATTTTCTTCGCCTGGGTGAGGAGATCAACAGCACGATTGACGGCGGACTTATCCAGCGAGTGGCGGACGTGATCGAGAGTAGCCATTGCCGACTCAAATATTTTCCCTGTGTATGATTCAACGCTGTCATCTTCACTGACGTTGCGATTAACATAGGGTGTGCCATTAGCCAGACTTTGCGCCAGATGCAGTTTAAAATCAGGAAAACCGCGTGTGTCCATGCTGCGACAGAAACGATTGACTGTAGGTTCGCTAACATTGGCTTCCAGTGCCAGCGCAGCAATACTCGAATGGATCGCGTTGTCGGGCGAGACAAGAATGACCTCGGCAACTTTGCGTTCTGATTTGCTCAAATGTTCCAGCTGAGACTGGATTTTTTCCAGCATATTCATGATGTAAAGAGACTCACGGGTAATGACGATTTCCACACTGAAAGAAATCGAAATGCAGTTTTGTCAGATATTACGCCTGTGTGCTGTGTTAATGACAAAAGCAGATAAAAAAGTTGTTATTTTTTTTCATAACATGATCAGTGTCAGATTTTTACCCAAAGGAAAACGATGGTTTTTTTATCAGTTTTGCCGCACTTTACGCGCTTTTGCCGTAATCGCACGGGTGGATAAGCGTTTACAGTTTTCGCAAGCTCGTAAAAGCAGTACAGTGCACCGTAAGAAAATTACAATTATACCCAGGCTTAAGTACCGGGTTAGTTAACCTAAGGAGAATGACATGGCGGTAACGCAAACAGCCCAGGCCTGTGACCTGGTCATTTTCGGCGCGAAAGGCGACCTTGCGCGTCGTAAATTGCTGCCTTCCCTGTATCAACTGGAAAAAGCCGGTCAGCTCAACCCAGACACCCGGATTATCGGCGTAGGGCGTGCTGACTGGGATAAAGCGGCATATACCAAAGTTGTCCGCGAGGCGCTCGAAACTTTCATGAAAGAAACCATTGATGAAGGTTTATGGGACACCCTGAGTGCGCGTCTGGATTTTTGTAATCTCGACGTCAATGATACGGCTGCATTCAGTCGTCTCGGTGCGATGCTGGATCAAAAAAATCGTATCACTATTAACTACTTTGCCATGCCTCCTGGCACCTTTGGTGCAATCTGCAAAGGGCTGGGTGAGGCGAAGCTGAACGGCAAACCGGCACGCGTGGTGATGGAAAAACCGCTGGGTACGTCGCTGGCGACCTCGCGTGAAATCAACGATCAGGTAGGCGAATACTTCGAGGAGTGCCAGGTTTACCGTATCGACCACTATCTGGGTAAAGAAACGGTACTGAACCTGCTGGCGCTGCGTTTTGCTAACTCACTGTTTGTGAACAACTGGGACAATCGCACCATTGATCATGTTGAGATCACGGTGGCAGAAGAGGTTGGGATCGAAGGGCGCTGGGGCTATTTCGATAAAGCCGGTCAGATGCGCGATATGATCCAGAACCACCTGCTACAAATTCTCTGCATGATTGCGATGTCTCCGCCGTCTGACCTGAGTGCCGATAGCATCCGGGATGAAAAAGTGAAAGTACTGAAGTCGCTGCGCCGCATTGATCGCTCTAACGTGCGTGAAAAGACGGTGCGTGGGCAGTACACCGCAGGTTTTGCGCAGGGCAAAAAAGTACCGGGTTATCTGGAAGAAGAGGGCGCGAACAAAAGCAGTAACACGGAAACCTTCGTGGCGATCCGCGTCGACATCGATAACTGGCGCTGGGCTGGCGTACCGTTCTACCTGCGTACCGGTAAACGTCTGCCGACTAAATGCTCTGAAGTGGTGGTCTATTTCAAAACGCCAGAACTGAATCTGTTTAAAGAATCCTGGCAGGATCTGCCGCAGAACAAATTAACCATCCGTCTGCAACCTGATGAAGGCGTGGATATCCAGGTACTGAATAAAGTCCCGGGTCTTGACCACAAACATAACCTGCAAATCACTAAGCTGGATCTGAGCTATTCAGAAACCTTTAATCAGACACATCTGGCTGATGCTTACGAACGTCTGTTGCTGGAAACGATGCGCGGTATTCAGGCGTTGTTTGTGCGTCGCGATGAAGTAGAAGAAGCGTGGAAATGGGTGGATTCTATTACTGAAGCCTGGGCGATGGACAACGATGCACCGAAACCGTATCAGGCCGGAACCTGGGGACCTGTTGCCTCGGTGGCGATGATTACTCGTGACGGTCGTTCCTGGAATGAGTTTGAGTAATATCTCGACTTATCCTTACGGGTTATTTTACCGGTAACATGATCTTGCACAGATTGTAGAGTAATTTTTACACTTTTGAGCCTCGTGTGGATTCACCCACGAGGCTTTTTTTATTACACTGACTGAAACGTTTCTGCCCTATGAGCTCCGGTTACAGGCGTTTCAGTCATAATTTTCCTGAATGAAACGCGTTGTGAATCATCCTGCTCTGACAACTCAATTTCAGGAGCCTTTATGAATCCACAATTGTTACGCGTAACAAATCGAATCATTGAACGTTCGCGCGAGACTCGCTCTGCATACCTCGCCCGGATCGAACAAGCGAAAACTTCGACCGTTCATCGTTCGCAGTTGGCATGTGGTAACCTGGCACACGGTTTCGCTGCCTGCCAGCCAGAAGACAAAGCCTCTCTGAAAAGCATGTTGCGTAACAATATTGCTATCATCACCTCCTACAACGACATGCTCTCTGCCCACCAGCCTTATGAACACTACCCGGAGATTATTCGTAAAGCACTGCATGAAGCCAACGCGGTCGGTCAGGTTGCAGGTGGTGTTCCGGCTATGTGCGATGGTGTAACCCAGGGGCAGGACGGCATGGAACTGTCGCTGCTAAGCCGCGAAGTGATTGCAATGTCTGCGGCGGTGGGGCTGTCCCATAATATGTTTGATGGCGCACTGTTTCTTGGCGTGTGTGACAAGATTGTCCCTGGGCTTACGATGGCGGCTTTGTCGTTCGGTCATCTGCCTGCGGTATTTGTGCCATCAGGTCCAATGGCAAGCGGTTTGCCAAATAAAGAAAAAGTGCGTATTCGCCAGCTTTATGCCGAAGGTAAAGTGGACCGCATGGCACTACTGGAGTCAGAAGCCGCGTCTTATCATGCGCCGGGAACATGTACTTTCTACGGTACTGCCAACACCAACCAGATGGTGGTGGAGTTTATGGGGATGCAGTTGCCAGGCTCTTCTTTTGTTCATCCGGATTCTCCGCTGCGCGATGCTTTGACCGCAGCCGCTGCGCGCCAGGTTACACGCATGACCGGCAATGGTAATGAATGGATGCCGATCGGTAAGATGATCGACGAGAAAGTGGTGGTGAACGGCATCGTGGCACTGCTGGCGACCGGCGGCTCCACTAACCACACAATGCACCTGGTGGCGATGGCGCGTGCGGCGGGTATTCAGATTAACTGGGATGACTTCTCTGATCTTTCTGATGTCGTACCGCTGATGGCGCGTCTCTACCCGAACGGTCCGGCCGATATTAACCACTTCCAGGCGGCGGGCGGCGTACCGGTGCTGGTGCGTGAACTGCTCAAGGCGGGTCTGCTGCATGAAGATGTCAACACGGTAGCGGGTTTTGGCCTTTCGCGTTATACCCTCGAACCGTGGCTGAATAACGGTGAGCTGGACTGGCGCGAAGGCGCAGAAAAATCGCTCGACAGCAATGTGATAGCTTCCTTCGAACAGCCTTTCTCTCATCATGGCGGAACAAAAGTGTTAAGCGGTAACCTGGGCCGTGCGGTTATGAAGACCTCTGCCGTGCCGGTAGAAAATCAGGTAATTGAAGCGCCTGCGGTTGTTTTTGAAAGCCAGCATGACGTTATGCCGGCCTTTGAAGCGGGTTTGCTGGACCGCGATTGTGTGGTCGTTGTCCGTCATCAGGGGCCAAAAGCGAACGGAATGCCAGAATTACATAAACTCATGCCGCCACTTGGTGTATTATTGGACCGGTGTTTCAAAATTGCGTTAGTTACTGATGGACGACTCTCTGGTGCTTCAGGTAAAGTGCCGTCAGCTATCCACGTAACACCAGAAGCCTACGATGGCGGGCTGCTGGCAAAAGTGCGCGACGGGGACATCATTCGTGTGAATGGACAGACAGGCGAACTGACGCTGCTGGTAGACGAAGCGGAACTGGCTGCTCGCGAACCGCACATTCCTGACCTGAGCGCGTCACGCGTGGGAACAGGACGTGAATTATTCAGTGCCTTGCGTGAAAAACTGTCCGGTGCCGAACAGGGCGCAACCTGTATCACTTTTTAAGACGACAAATTTGTAATCAGGCGAGAGAAAACTCTGATGAAAAACTGGAAAACAAGTGCAGAATCAATCCTGACCACCGGCCCGGTTGTACCGGTTATTGTGGTAAAGAAACTGGAACACGCGGTGCCGATGGCAAAAGCGTTGGTTGCTGGTGGGGTGCGCGTTCTGGAAGTGACTCTGCGTACCGAGTGTGCAGTTGATGCTATCCGTGCTATCGCCAAAGAAGTGCCTGAAGCGATTGTGGGTGCCGGTACGGTGCTGAATCCACAGCAACTGGCAGAAGTGACCGAAGCGGGTGCACAGTTCGCAATCAGCCCGGGTCTGACTGAGCCACTGCTGAAAGCGGCGACTGAAGGTACAATCCCTCTGATTCCAGGGATCAGCACTGTTTCCGAACTGATGCTGGGTATGGACTACGGCCTGAAAGAGTTCAAATTCTTCCCGGCTGAAGCTAACGGCGGCGTGAAAGCCCTGCAGGCGATCGCAGGTCCGTTCTCCCAGGTGCGTTTCTGCCCGACTGGTGGTATTTCTCCGGCTAACTACCGTGATTACCTGGCGCTGAAAAGCGTACTGTGCATCGGTGGTTCCTGGCTGGTTCCGGCAGATGCGCTGGAAGCGGGCGATTACGACCGTATTACTAAACTGGCGCGTGAAGCAGTAGAAGGCGCTAAGCTGTAAAAGTTAAAAATGCCCGATTGTGAATCGGGCATTTTTGTCGCTTGCTTTTAACAGATTTAACCTTGCACTTTCACCTGACCGGCGGCGTGCTTCGCGCGTTCAATCGCCTCATCAACACTCTCTGCGGTCGCCAGAGCCACACCCAGACGACGGCTGCCATCAATTTCCGGCTTACCAAATAATCTAATCTGTAAACCTGCGCCTACGGCATTCTGCACATTATCAAACGTGACATTCTGACTGGTCAGTTGCGGCAGGATAACGGCTGAAGCGGCTGGACCATACTGGCGGATCCCACCAACAGGCAGTCCAAGGAACGCGCGTACATGCAGGGCAAACTCTGAGAGATCCTGAGAAATTAACGTCACCATCCCGGTGTCATGCGGGCGAGGGGAGACTTCACTGAAAATCACCTCATCACCACAGACAAACAACTCGACACCAAACAGCCCATAACCGCCCAGCGCCAGCACCACTTTACGGGCAATCTCCTGCGCACGTTCAAGGGCAAGCGGGCTCATTTGCTGCGGTTGCCATGATTCACGGTAGTCTCCATCTTCCTGACGATGACCTACTGGCGCACAGAAATGGACACCATCCACGGCGCTGACGGTCAGTAGTGTAATTTCGAAGTCAAACTTAACCACGCCTTCAACAATCACACGACCCGCTCCGGCGCGACCACCTTGCTGGGCGTACTCCCACGCCTGAGCAAGTTGTTCGGCAGAGCGAATAAATGTCTGCCCCTTGCCGGAAGAACTCATCACCGGTTTAACAATACAGGGATAGCCAATGGCGGCAACCGCCTCGCGGAAAAGGTTTTCGCTGTCGGCAAAACGATACGTTGAAGTGGGAATTTGAAGCTCTTCTGCCGCCAGACGGCGGATGCCCTCGCGATTCATGGTTAATTTTGTCGCGCGCGCGCAGGGGACAACATTCAGTCCTTCCTCTTCAAGCTGGATCAGCATATCGGTGGCAATAGCTTCAATCTCCGGCACGATATAGTGCGGCTTTTCCAGTTCAACCACGCGGCGCAATGCATCACCATCCAGCATATTAATGACATGGGAGCGGTGCGCGACATGCATGGCTGGCGCGTCGGCATAGCGATCAACCGCAATCACCTCTACGCCGAGGCGCTGGCACTCGATTGCCACTTCTTTACCCAGTTCACCGGAACCTAATAACATCACGCGAGTTGCTGCCGGACGCAGCGCAGTGCCTAATAACGTCATAACGAATATCCCTTGATTAATTCCGCGTGAAGTATAAACGAAAACGTTTGCGTGTGTCTTTATTGCTTGATTGCTTGCGTTGATTTCTCAACTGAAAAGAAATATACTGTATAAAATTACAGTTATGATGAGAGGCTGCAAATGGCGGTTGAAATTAAATACGTAGTCATTCGTGAGGGCGAAGAGAAGATGTCGTTTACCAGCAAAAAGGAAGCCGATGCTTATGACAAAATGCTTGATACGGCGGATCTGCTCGACACCTGGCTGGCAAATTCCCCGGTCAAAATGGAAGACGAGCAACGTGAAGCTCTTTCACTGTGGCTGGCAGAACAGAAAGATGTCCTGAGTACCATTCTGAAAACAGGCAAATTACCGTCTCCGCAGGTGGTCGATAATAGCAACGATGCGGAAGATGAGACCCACGCCGCCTGAAGCAACTTGCGCTCCTGACAATTTGTACCATGCTTTCTCCTGAATCATTGTGCTATGGAGAAAAACATGAAAAAAAGAGGAGCGTTGTTGGGGCTGTTACTGCTTTCTGCCTGCGCATCAGTGTTCGCTGCAAATAACGAAACCAGCAAGTCGGTAACTTTCCCAAAGTGTGAAGGTCTGGATGCAGCCGGAATTGCCGCGAGTGTAAAACGCGATTATCAACAAAACCGCGTAGCGCGCTGGGCAGACGATCAAAAAATCGTTGGTCAGGCTGATCCGGTAGCGTGGGTCAGTTTGCAGGATATTCAGGGTAAAGATGATAAATGGTCAGTTCCGCTGACTGTGCGCGGTAAAAGTGCCGATATTCATTATCAGGTAAGCGTGGACTGTAAAGCGGGAATGGCGGAATATCAGCGGCGTTAATGGCTATTAGTCATTGCGCATAATTCCTGGCGGATGCGGCGTAAACGCCTGTCCGCCTTACAATATTTCACATCCGTAGGCATGATAAGGCGCGACCGCATCGCAGCAGGCAATCAGCAACAGATAATCCCAATCAATCCTTCCCCCAAATTTCCAACATAGCAGCTCCACAGCAAGCACCTTATCTGACGCGAATTTCCGTCGCTGACTTCCTTTTCGGTTCGCTTATTTGCGCATCTTTTGCCGCAATATACACTTTCTGACATCCTCATCCGCTATGCTACAGGCACTAAAAATGGTTATTGAGGAGCAAATATGGCTAACTGGTTAAATCAACTGCAATCCCTTCTTGGGCAAAACAGTTCTTCTACCTCCTCGTCTACGGATCAGGGATTGGGCAAACTTTTAGTGCCGGGCGCATTAGGCGGGCTGGCAGGGCTGCTGGTCGCAAATAAATCAGCACGTAAACTTCTCACGAAATATGGCACCAATGCGTTGTTGGTTGGTGGCGGAGCGGTAGCGGGTACGGTGCTGTGGAACAAATACAAAGATAAAATTCGTGCGGCGCATCAGGATGAACCGCAATTCGGTACTCAAAGCACGCCGCTGGATGAGCGTACGGAACGTTTGATCCTTGCGCTGGTATTTGCCGCTAAAAGTGATGGTCATATTGATGCCAAAGAACGTGCGGCTATCGACCAGCAATTGCGTGAAGCTGGTGTGGAGGGGCAGGGACGTGTTCTCATTGAACAGGCAATTGAACAACCGCTGGATCCGCAGCGCCTGGCGAACGGGGTTCGTAATGAAGAAGAGGCGCTGGAAATCTATTTCTTGAGCTGTGCAGCTATTGATATTGATCATTTCATGGAGCGTAGCTACCTGAATGCATTGGGCGACGCGCTGAAAATTCCCCAGGATGTTCGTGAAGGGATCGAGCGCGATCTCGAACAGCAAAAGCGCACTTTGGCGGAATAATTCCGCTCTCTGGATAGCCCGATAGTTGAGTTTATCTGGCTATCCAAAACCGCACAGCCATTTGAACGGACTGATTTTCTCTGTCAGCATATCATTCGATATCCACGCCATTACCTGTCATCATCTGAGCAATGACTACCCTGTTTCGCTTGCATCCCGGGTGAGTTTTGCCACCCTTATAAGATGTTTCAACCAGAAAGAACAATAACATGCTACCAAAAGCCGCCCGCATTCCCCACGCCATGACGCTTCATGGCGATACGCGCATCGATAATTACTACTGGCTGCGGGACGACACACGCTCGCAGCCGGAAGTACTGGACTACCTGCAACAAGAAAATAGCTACGGTCATCGGGTGATGGCCTCGCAACAAGCCTTGCAGGATCGCATATTAAAGGAAATTATCGACCGCATTCCGCAAAGAGAAGTTTCTGCGCCCTACATCAAAAATGGCTACCGCTACCGGCATATTTATGAACCTGGCTGCGAATATGCCATCTACCAGCGTCAGTCGGCGTTCAGTGAAGAGTGGGATGAGTGGGAAACATTGCTCGATGCCAACAAGCGCGCGGCGCACAGTGAGTTTTATTCGATGGGCGGAATGGCAATTACCCCCGATAACACCATTATGGCGCTGGCAGAAGATTTCCTTTCGCGACGCCAGTACGGCATCCGTTTTCGCAATCTTGAAACGGGCAACTGGTATCCCGAATTGCTGGATAATGTCGATCCCAGCTTTGTCTGGGCGAATGACTCGTGGACTTTCTATTATGTGCGTAAGCATCCGGTGACGCTGCTGCCTTATCAGGTTTGGCGCCACGCCATCGGGACTCCGGCATCGCAAGATAAACTGATCTACGAAGAAAAAGACGATACCTATTACGTCAGTTTGCATAAAACGACATCGAAGCACTATGTAGTCATTCACCTGGCCAGCGCCACCACCAGTGAAGTTCGCTTGCTGGACGCGGAAATGGCCGATGCCGAGCCGTTTGTTTTTCTGCCGCGCCGCAAAGATCACGAATACAGTCTTGATCACTACCAGCATCGGTTTTATGTGCGTTCCAATCGTAACGGCAAAAACTTTGGCTTATACCGTACCCGTATGCGCGATGAGCAACAGTGGGAAGAGTTAATTCCGCCACGCGATAACATCATGCTGGAAGGGTTTACGCTGTTTACCGACTGGCTGGTGGTTGAAGAGCGTCAGCGCGGGTTAACCAGTTTGCGCCAAATTAACCGCAAGACACGGGAAGTCATCGGCATTGCCTTTGATGATCCGGCCTACGTGACCTGGATTGCCTACAATCCAGAACCTGAAACCGCGCGATTGCGTTACGGTTATTCCTCCATGACCACGCCAGATACTTTATTTGAACTGGATATGGATACCGGCGAGCGCCGCGTGTTGAAACAAACTGAAGTACCCGGTTTTGATGCGGCGAATTACCGCAGTGAACACTTGTGGATCACTGCCCGGGATGGCGTCGAAGTTCCGGTTTCGCTGGTCTATCATCGTAAGCACTTCCAGAAAGGCAACAATCCGCTTCTGGTATACGGTTATGGTTCTTACGGCGCAAGCATAGATGCCGATTTCAGTTTTAGCCGCCTGAGTTTGTTGGATCGTGGATTTGTCTACGCCATTGTGCATGTTCGTGGTGGCGGCGAACTGGGGCAACAATGGTACGAAGACGGTAAATTCCTGAAGAAGAAAAATACGTTTAATGATTACCTTGATGCCTGCGATGCTTTGTTAAAACTGGGCTATGGCTCTCCTTCGCTCTGTTATGCAATGGGAGGCAGTGCGGGGGGAATGCTGATGGGGGTCGCGATTAACGAACGCCCCGAACTGTTCCACGGTGTTATCGCTCAGGTGCCGTTTGTTGATGTCGTGACGACGATGCTTGATGAATCAATACCTCTTACCACTGGCGAATTTGAAGAGTGGGGGAATCCGCAGGATCCGCAATATTACGAGTACATGAAAAGCTACAGCCCGTATGACAACGTTACCGCACAGCCTTATCCGCATTTGCTGGTAACGACCGGTTTACACGATTCACAAGTGCAATACTGGGAACCGGCAAAATGGGTGGCTAAATTGCGCGAGCTTAAAACCGATGACCATCTGTTATTGCTGTGTACTGACATGGACTCAGGGCACGGCGGTAAATCGGGGCGCTTCAAATCTTACGAAGGTGTGGCGATGGAATATGCTTTTCTGGTTGCGCTGGCGCAGGGGACATTACCCGGTCAGCCAGCGGCTTAAGCATTCTCCAGGTAATGCTTCAACGTTAAACGCAATTCCGGGCTCATACTGTCGAGGTTATTAAACAACCAGCGCAGGTAGCCCGGATCGCGCTCTGCAACTTCTGATACTGCTTTACCGCGATACTTGCCAAACGTGAACGTCGTTAACAATGATGGACGTCCAGTGATATCCGCCATTTGTTCCACCGTCCAGCCGGATGTGTTCATAATATCGATAAGCAAGGCAGCGGTGATGTAACAGTCATACAGCGCACGGTGGTGATGCAAGCCTGGCGGCGTTTGTACACTGAGTTTACGCGTTTTATACAACGCCATATTGCTGTACTTGATTCCTGGCCACAAACGACGAGCCAGTTTCATCGTGCAGATCCACTCGCCAGGCATTTCAGGCAATACGCGGCGGTCAAAGCTGGCATTGTGGGCGACATACCATTCACTACCGTAGTAGTGCGGGATCACCTCTTCAATCCACGGCTTGTCGGCGACCATGGCTTCGGTGATGCGATGAATCGCCATAGCTTGCGGAGTAATGGGACGGTCAGGGCGAACCAGGTGGCTCATGGGGTTGACGATTTTCCCGTCAACCACATCAACTGAGGCAATCTCGACGACCCCTCCCTGTAAACCGCAGGTTTCTGTATCGATAATACGCAGCATGGCAAAACTCCGGGCCGAAAACGCCTAGCGTAATGGAATGATATCGCCTTGCCAACCCTGCGATGAGCGTTGACCAACTAACAATAACGAACCGCGATCGGCGCGGACGATAAGGCTGCCATGTTCATCCCACAGTGCGCTGTTGCCCCGGGCATTAGCCATCAGGACGGCGATGGAGAATTGATGTGAGAAAAATTGTAAGTGGCGAGTAGAAGCTAACAGGTCGGGCTCACTGATGCACTGACCGGTGGTAAACAGCGAACAGGTTGGGGGCATATCAATGCCTTCAGGTTGACCATCCACCACAGTGATGGTTTTAGAATGTCGATCCAGACATGCTCCGTGGCTTTGATGATAAATTCCGGGCGCGTTCATCCCCGGAGCGAATACTGCAATACCACGAATAAAACGCTCATTATGTTCAACGGGGAGGCCGGTAATAATGGTCATTCGCCATGTTGTCGCGGCATAACAAAGCGGGGCTAACAGCGAAAGGTCGGGCGGGGCAGGCAGAGATCGTCGTTTATAATCACATCCCAGTAGAGAAAGCGAGGGAAAAACTAAAAGTTCGCACTGCTGTCTGGCGGCAGCCCTCACAAACTCCAGATGATGGGCTACCTGCTCAGTGAGTGAGGCATTGCGAGGCTCATATTGTGCTGCTGCGACTTTCCTGTATGTCATGATGACTTCCTTTTCACAGTGTCCGCAAATATTGATGCGTATAAGAAAATACTCACAATTTAGCAGGCATCATGTAAGAAAGTGTAACTTAATATAAGGTTTATTTAAGTTTAGGCTCGTAAGGTAAACGTGACAGATTTACAGAGGCGAGACGGTGGGTGATAAGGCGCTCACGAAACCAGCTTCGCAGGTGTTCCGGTTGTTCACGTTCAACCGCCTCAGCAATTACCGGCATATTGTAACGTTCTTTAAATGCCACCCCGGCAGCAGCCAGATCGACATTAACTTTATCCATTTCAGTTTGATCCAGTTTAGCCAGATTCTTCAGCATATTGTGTCTCCTCGTTAATTGCGGGCAAAAGTTACTAAGAGTCAGCCAGGATGGCAAGCCGGAATTGATGATCCTCGACTCTATCATTAGACAAGGTTATGCTCTGTAAAAAAGTTATTACAAAAAGGAATAGATAATATGGTTTCAACTGCACGTTCTCTTCGTTACGCACTCGTATTTTTTGCCGCTTCGCTGGCGCCTTCTGTCTGGGCACATGCGCATCTGACGCATCAGTATCCTGCGGCGAATGCGGAGGTTACTGCTGCCCCACAGGCCATTACTTTAAACTTCTCTGAAAGTATTGAACCCGGATTCAGCGGCGCCAAAATCATCGGTTCAAAGAATGAAGATATTAAAACATTACCCGCGAAGCGTAATGAACAAGACAAAAACCAATTGATTGTTCCGCTTGCCGACGCCCTGAAGCCCGGAAGTTATACCGTCAACTGGCATGTTGTCTCGGTGGACGGGCATAAAACCAAAGGGCATTACACCTTTACAGTGAAATAAAACATGCTGGCGTTTACCTGGGTCGCACTGCGATTTATCCATTTTACCTCCCTGATGCTGGTCTTTGGCTTCGCGATGTATGGCGCATGGCTGGCTCCAATGGCACTTCGTCGCTTGCTGACGAAACGTTTTCTGCGTTTACAACAACATGCTGCCGTCTGGAGTTTGAGCAGCGCCGCTGCGATGTTCGCCGTTCAGGGCGGGTTGATGGGCGCGGGATGGTCGGATGTGGTTTCGTTGAACATTTGGCAATCGGTGTTACAAACGCAGTTTGGTGGTGTCTGGATTTGGCAAATCGTTCTCGCCCTCGTTACGCTAACTGTAGCTCTGATGCAACCAGGGAACATGCCACGTTTGTTGTTTGTGCTAACTACCGCGCAATTTATCCTGATGGCGGGAGTAGGACATGCGACGTTAAACGAAGGATTAACGGCGAAAATCCATCAGACGAATCACGCTGTACATCTGATTTGCGCGGCTGCATGGTTTGGTGGCTTGCTGCCGGTTGTCTGGTGTATGCGGTTGGTGAAAGGGCGCTGGCGACGTCAGGCCATTCATGCACTGGTGCGATTCTCCTGGTGTGGGCATTTTGCGGTGATTGGCGTGCTGGCAAGCGGCGTGCTTAATGCATTATTCATTACCGGATTTCCCCCAACACTTGCGACTTACTGGGGGCAACTTTTATTGCTCAAAGCCATACTGGTGATGATTATGGTAGCCATTGCACTGGCAAATCGTTATGTTCTGGTGCCACGGATGGGGCAAGATGAAGACCGTGCGGCTCCGTGGTTTGTGTGGATGACAAAACTCGAATGGGCGATAGGTGCGGTAGTGCTGGTGATTATCAGCCTGCTGGCAACTCTCGAACCTTTTTGATGGATTACGAAAATGATGAAAAAAAGTATTCTGGCATTTGTATTGCTTACCAGTTCGGCAGCGGCGCTGGCGGCGCCACAAGTGATCACCGTTAGTCGCTTTGAAATTGGCAAAGACAAATGGGCATTTAATCGTGAAGAAGTGATGCTGACATGCCGACCGGGCAATGCGCTGTATGTCATTAACCCCAGCACTCTGGTGCAGTACCCTTTGAACGATGTCGCGCAAAAAGAAGTTACCAGCGGAAAGACCAACGCCCAGCCTATCTCAGTGATCCAGATTGATGATCCTAACAAACCAGGTGAAAAAATGAGTCTGGCACCGTTTATTGAAAGAGCTGAGAAACTCTGTTAATTATCTATAGTAGTCTTTTGATTTCCAATAAAAAACCGCCCGTGTGCTTTCACCAGAACGGGCGGTTTTTAACATTTAAGAGGATGATAAACGCGCTTTTTTTCTGACCACTTTACGCGCGGACTGGAAAACCTGGCGTCGTCATCTATTCTTAAAGGGCAAGGCAACTAAGCCTGCATTAATGCCAACTTTTAGCGCACGGCTCTCTCCCAAGAGCCATTTCCCTGGACCGAATACAGGAATCGTGTTCGGTCTCTTTTTATCTATAAAGCCAGTTTGATGATTACATCACAGCTTTACTGCACTGACTTCGCCATTAACCATAACACACACTCTACTGCTTCAGTCCAGGCTTTTTTAACATTTTTGTTAAGATAATGTGATCTTCTGCGCGGGAGTAAGGAATTGATGAAACAGGCGAGACACATCTATCAGAAGATTGATGGCAGTCAGTGGCGACATATCTGGCTGGTGGGGGATATTCATGGCTGCCTGGCGCAACTGCGTAAGAAATTGTGGCACTGCCGGTTTGACCCGTGGCAAGACTTGCTGATCTCGGTTGGTGACATTATCGATCGTGGCCCGGAGAGTTTGCGTTGCCTGCAATTACTGGATCAACGCTGGGTCAGAGCGGTAAGAGGCAATCATGAGCAGATGGCGATGGATGCGCTGGATTCGCAGCAGATGTCTTTGTGGTTTATGAATGGCGGCGACTGGTTCGCCGCACTGACAGAGCGCCAATGCGGGCAGGCAAGAATAGTGCTGGAAAAGTGCAGGTCTTTACCGTGGATAATTGAATTAAGCTGTAGTAGCGGACTGCATGTCATCGCCCATGCGGATTACCCCAATGATATTTATGAGTGGCATAAGGAAGTCGATCTGCATCAGGTGTTGTGGAGTCGCTCGCGATTGCGTGAAGGGCAAAAAGGGCAGGGAATTACCGGTGCCGATCATTTCTGGTTTGGGCATACGCCATTACGGCATCGCGTGGATATCGGTAATTTGCATTATATTGATACCGGCGCCGTCTTCGGAGGTGAGTTGACTCTTGTGCAACTGCAATAATTAAAAGTCACTGTACTCCTGTGCAGGTCGCCAGAAACCATCAATAAAATCCTCAATCGGAAAACAGCCGCCGTGACGGATCCGTTGATCGTCCATTGAATAGAGGCACTGCTGTTCCGTATTGTAGACATCAACCACAATATCGTCACAACCAGCGTCCAGATAGCAAACAAAAAGTACCAGCGCGAACATTTCATCCTCGAAGTGCGGTGCCGTACCGTTAAGTTTAGGGGAGATTTTATAACGGGGGAAATAACCAGGATAAATAACCCGTCATGCCGACGGGTTCTTTTTGGATCAGGCAAGGCGCATAATCCAGGCATCAGACTTTTGATCGTAGCGGGTACGGTAAAGGACAGAGTGTTCGCCGTTTAGCAGGGCTGGAATGCTGGTTTCGGCGTCCCAGGCATCAAGTTGCATACATAAATCCGGGTCAGATTTACAGGGGATGGTTAACGTTCGGTCACCAGGCGATTCGCCGGTTAACTCGCCGTCGTCGATTTCAAAAGCGCCTATGCGTACACTGGTTTTCATCTTCGTGCTCTCCATTTAAGTGCCGGTTGTGGTACGACCAGTCCGATCGCACCATTTTTCAGCGTAGTTGAGGCAGCCGAATGCGCCAGTCAAAACGTGCGCTTTTTTTGTGCGTTGTCAGGCGTTACCGGTAAACAGTTTCCCGTCGCGCACCAGCTCCCGTGGGTAACTGTTTTTCAGCCGTGAGCCAATACGTTTGGCTAAACCGATTGGCTGATGCTGGAAGGTGACCAGCACATCATCCGTAGTTGGCGCGGTTTGCGGGTAGACGTCGCGCCCGCGATACCACTCTTCCGCTTCCTGTGGTGTCAGTTCAAACGCGTTAGCGTGATCGGGGGAGGCAAGGGCAATGACGGCTTCATGCTGCCAGCGATAACCTTTGTTATGCGTTTCAGCAAGTTTAATCCCCAGACGGGAAAATCGGACTTTACCGATCAACGCTTCAATGCCCACCGGGAATAACCAGATTTCTTTATCGCGCTGCCAGAGGCGCAGGTTTTCATCCCAGTTTAAGCCGACACTTGCAGCTGCCTGCCGAATTTGTGCGGTTTCGCGATCTTTCACCGGGGTAAACGGAAAATTGCCCACTTTATATTTCGGCGCAGGCAACGCGGGAATCGCCTGAGTTTTACGCAGACGAGCAACGAAAAAGCCTTCGCAATCATAAATTTGTGGGAAGACGTGCAAAAAGCCTTCCTCGGTCAGCGCCTTGTCCGCGCCAGAGAAGAGATCGCCCAGCGGTAAAAACTCTACCGCATCAGGGTAAGTCTCTTTCAGCCACAGGCAAACGGCTTCGTTCTCTTCCCGGTTTAAAGTACAGGTCGAGTAAACCAGCGTGCCGCCAGGACGTAACGCATGAAAGGCACTGTCGATCAGTTCCCGCTGGGTGGCTGCGATCTCCTGATTGCTTTCTGGTGACCAGTTTTTCAGCGCATCGGGATCTTTACGTACCGCACCTTCGCCGGAGCAGGGAGCGTCCAGCAAAATGGCATCGAACATTTCTGGTAATGCCGCACCAAATACGCGGCCATCAAAATGCGTGAGCGCAACATTACTGATGCCACAGCGGCTGATATTGGCATGTAACACTTTTACCCTGCTGGCGGAAAACTCGTTGGCCAGGATCGCCCCTTCGTTATTCATCCGCGCGGCAATTTGCGTCGTTTTGGAGCCTGGCGCGGCAGCGACATCCATCACCCGCTGTGGTGCATTACCGTCAGCAAACAAGGCAGCAACGGGCAACATTGAACTAGCTTCCTGAATATAAAACAGGCCACTTAAATGCTCGGCGGTACTACCCAGCGGCAATGCATCTTCATCGTCGCGTTCGATCCAGAAACCCTCTTCACACCACGGGATCGGCGTTAGCGTCCAGCCATAAGGAGCGGTTAATTGCAGGAAATCAGCAACGGAGATTTTCAGCGTATTAACGCGAATGCTGCGGCGCAACGGGCGCTGACAGGCGGCAAGAAAATCATCAAATGAGAGCGTCGAAGGCATTGCTTCACGCATTTGCGTCAGAAAGGCGTCCGGGAAATAAACGGTGTGTTGGGCCACGAGCATGTACCACTGGCAAAAAAACAGGCGCGCAGTTTAGCATAAACGCTCCGGCGCAGGTACGCCGGAGCAGTGTGCATTATTTGGGGAGCGCGGTTCCCCACTCACGCCACTCTTTCGGTTCGCTTTCCAGTAACAAGAAGTGTTTGCCTTCCTGGGCTTTTGGAGCCAGCGGAGTACCAGGAGGCGTGGCGAAGGCGATCCCGCCACGGATAAACTGGTTAAACGTACCGGTTTTCACTACGCCGCCTGTAAGACCAAAGTCCAGACTGTAGCCCGATGCCAGCCAGAAGACGGAATTGTTACGCACCAGGTGTTGATAACGTTTACTAATGCGCATCGCAATCATCACCCGATCCGATAGTGTGCCCAGCGTCATTCCAGTGACCGTACCCACTTCCAGACCACGGAACAGTACCGGTGTACCGATGCCTAACGATCCGGCCTCTGGCGCTTCAACAATAATGCTTAAGCCATCCAGGTAACGTGAATCAGTAATGGTAGCCTCTTGTAATTCAAAGTCGCGGCGAGGATTGCCCCGGCCTGGTTCGACGTTGATATACGGCTGGAGGATAGTATCAAGATGCTCAACGCCAGCTGCCGAAATTTGCGGTGTGACCACTGAGAAGCGCGTACCACCGCGAGCAAAGGTCTGGACATATTCCGGGTAAAGTACCGCCTTTGCCTGTACTTCATTACGTGCGGTTATCAGATCCAGCGTCTGAATTTGCCCGATATCAATACCGAGGTAGCGAATTGGCATACCGACTGCTAGTTTTCCGGCATCAAAAGCGTGGAGCGTAATCTGCCCGCCGACTGCACGAGCCGCCGTTTCTGACGCATACAGAATACGCTTATCGCCTTTACGCTGGCTGGCGCTGGCGCCGCTGAGGTTATCGAAGCTGATAGCCCCCTTTAACGCCCGTGAAAGTGGCGAAGCCTGTACGGTCAGGCCGCTACCATTAAGCTGAACTTTCGCTCCGCCTTCTGCCCAGAACACGCTGTTGCTGGTCAGAAGGTTGCGATATTCCGGTTTAATATGCAGATCGATATCAAAGGCGTTAGCCCGTGGGCGCACGGTGATGACTTCGCCAACCTCAAACTTACGGTACAGCACTACCGATCCCGCCTGCACGTCTGGTAATGTTTCTGCACTCAAACTCACGGTCGTGGTGGGCAAATCGCTAAGGCTGTTTTCCAGGGCTTTTTCCAGATTGGCATACAGCGGATAGCTGGCTTTCATTTCGCCTTTATCGCCCGGCAGAATACGTATTCCTCCGTTGATCCATTCAGAGGCGCTGGCACCGAGAAACTCAACGCCGTCCAGTCCCACTTTCACATCGACACGGCTGTTGACGACAAATTTGCTGTCGCCTTTTACCAGCTCGCGATGCTGTGGTTCAATGGCGATGGTAAAGGTGACGCCTTTGCTGGTGAGTTTACGTTCAATTACCTGACCGACCTGCACACCATGCAGAATGAGTGGCTGGCCTGCATCAATACCGTAACTTTCTGGCGCGGTCAGGGTCAGCGTCAGAACATCAGGTTCATGCAGCAGGGCTTTCTCCCCAGGCACAACGACAAACTCCTTGCGCGGCTCACCATCGCCTGGCACCAGCTCGAAGGTTTTGCCCGTGAGCAGGGCGCTGAGGTTGGCATCGCTGAGGGATAATTTCGGGTTGCGTAATTCGATGCGGGTATTTTCCCGTAACAGCGTTACGACGCTGGGATCAACGGTCATTTCTCCGGTGACTTTGCCGCCTGGGTTTAAATCCAGTTTCGTCAGTTGTCCGACTTCCAGCCCCTGATACATTAACGGCGTTGAGTCGGCGGTTAATCCGGCACCGCTCGGCAGTTCCAGTTTTATGATTACCCCACGCTGGCTGTGGGCGAGATCTTCATACAAACCAAAGGTATCTTCCGCTTCAGCAGGTTTCGACTCTTCCGGCGAATCGAAGGCAATCGCACCGTTAACCAGCGCAGCCAGACTTTCCAGTTTCACTTTCGCACCACTGATACTGACATTGGCATCAACGCCAGAAACGTTCCAGAAGCGACTCCCTTTTTTCACCAGATCGGTAAAACGCCGCTCAATCAGGACATCAATCACCACGCCCTGGTTATTGGGGTTGATCGCATAGTCGTAGACACGTCCCACCGGGATCTTGCGAAAATAGACCAGCGAACCACTATTCAGCGAACCAAGATCGGGAGCCTGTAGGTGGATCATCAGATCACCATTATCCAGTCGATATTTCGGTTGGGTATCGAGGGCGACAAAGTGATCCTGCTCTTTGCCTTTGCCTGGCATCATGCCGATATAGTTACCCCCAACCAGCGCATCCAGCCCGGAGACACCTGCCAGAGAGGCTTTTGGTGTCACCAGCCAGAACTGCGTCTCTTCGCGCAGCGCATCTTTCATATCGGACTTGATGCTGACCCTGACTTCAATCTTACGAAGATCGTCGCTGAGGCTGACATCCTGAACTGTTCCGACTTCAACGCCCTGATAACGAACAGGTGTGCGGCCAGGGACAATGCCGTCCGCCGACATAAAGTCGATGGTGACGGTGTTCCCCCGATCCTGATAACTGTCCCAAATCAGCCAGCCGGCAATCATTAACGCAATGAACGGCAGTAGCCAGAAAGGTGAGATACGGCGTTTAGTTTTAATCTGCGCTTCAGTCGTCGAAGCGGGCGTTTCCTGACTCATGTGCATCCCAAAGTAAGCGGCTGTCCAGCCATTCCACTGCAAGAATAGTTAAAATAACCGCTGCGCCGAAATAAAACGCAGCCGGTCCCATAGTAAAAGCGAGGATCTGATCGCGATTGATCAGCGACATAGTTAAAGAAATGACAAACAGATCGAGCATCGACCAGCGACCAATCCAGGTCACCATTCGCAGTAACAGTATTCGCGTGCGTAGCCCTTGCTGGCATTTAAAATGAATGCTCAATAATAAAGTGAACATAACAATCACTTTGGTAAACGGCACCAGAATACTGGCGATAAACACAATTCCGGCGACCGCAATATTGCTGTTTGCCAGCGACATAATGCCGGAAAGAATCGTATCTTCTTGTCGTCCACCGTTCAGATAAATGATCGAGATAGGCAACAGGTTGGCTGGTAACAACAAGACGACTGAAGCCAACAGCGCCGCCCAACATTTTTGAAGACTATGATGACGACGCAGGCGAAGCGGGATATGGCAGCGGGGGCAGCGACCGCGCGGATCAGGATAGCCGGTAAAGTGACACCCCAGGCAAACGCGTAGTTTCGCGTCCCTGCGCGTGGCAGGGCGTTCAGGATAAAATCGCTCCCACAGCTGTTCAACATTAAGATGTGACAACGTCACCGT
The DNA here is from genome assembly GCF_013368855.2 of Escherichia sp. 93.0816. Taxonomy (NCBI): domain Bacteria; kingdom Pseudomonadati; phylum Pseudomonadota; class Gammaproteobacteria; order Enterobacterales; family Enterobacteriaceae; genus Escherichia; species Escherichia sp. 93.0816. The sequence continues at coordinate 266,194 of NZ_JABWNC020000001.1, forward strand.
CGTTAAAATCACCAACGCCACAAAAGAGAATAAGCCGACACCAGCCTGGATATGGGCATAATCCTGTACCTTTATAGAAGCAACACCAATGCCGACCAGGTAGATATCCAGCATCACCCACTCTTTCAGTCGCTCAAGCATCAGCAGTACCGGGCGTAAGTTCATCCCCAGTCGGTTGCCAAACCACAAATAAGCAATAGATGTGACGAGGATAAGTGGGGCGCCGATAACGCAGAAAAACACCATCGCGCCCGTTACAGGATCACCTTGTTTAGTCATTTGCCAGATGCCTTGCATGACGTTGGCGTCAATACGAATACCTAACAGCCAGATATGCAATAGCGGTTCGCCCCAGGCAAACGGCATCAGCAACAGCATGGTGAACGCCATTGCCGCCAGGCGCGTTAGCGACCAGTCACGCCCGTCACGAATTTTGGCCTGACAGCGCGGACAATAGGCACTTTGATGCGAATTTATCTCGGGCAGGCTAAACAGCATGTCACATTGCGGGCAACGTTGGTAATCACCACGCGGCAGTTCCTCGCCGATTGAGCTCACTGTTATCTTTTTTGTTGGCGTAATTTGCGGGGTGTTAAGTGCCATGACGAGCCAAATATAATAAGAATTAGCATTAATCTTAACCCATGATGGGAATGATCTTGAGCATTAACGCATTTAATGCTTATTTTAATAGGCTGGCAGTTTCAGGTAAGACAACTAAGTGATTATATAATGAACAAAACAGAATTTTACGCGGACTTAAACCGCGACTTTAATGCGCTGATGGCGGGAGAAACCAGTTTTCTGGCAACGCTGGCAAACACCAGTGCGTTGTTATATGAGCGTCTCACTGACGTAAACTGGGCAGGTTTTTATTTGCTTGAGGACGATACGCTGGTGCTCGGACCATTTCAGGGCAAAATTGCCTGTGTACGGATCCCCGTCGGGCGCGGCGTGTGTGGCACTGCGGTTGCCCGCAATCAAGTACAACGAATCGAGGATGTTCACGCTTTTGACGGGCATATTGCCTGTGATGCGGCGAGTAATTCTGAAATTGTCCTGCCGCTGGTGGTGAAAAATCAGATTATTGGTGTTCTCGACATCGACAGTACTGTCTTCGGTCGCTTTACAGACGAGGACGAGCAAGGCTTACGTCAGCTTGTGGCACAACTTGAAAAGGTGCTTGCAACGACGGATTACAAAAAATTCTTTGCGAGCGTCGCAGGATAATCAACGGATAACGTAGCATTTACTGATGGCGTCATTATAATGACGCCTGTTCATGCCTGCGCTTGTTGGCTACGTCCGTTGTAATCAGGAAATTTCATGGAAAATCAACCTAAGTTGAATAGCAGTAAAGAAGTAATCGCGTTTCTGGCCGAACGTTTTCCCCACTGTTTCAGTGCGGAAGGTGAAGCGCGTCCGCTGAAAATCGGTATTTTTCAGGATTTGGTCGATCGTGTTGCCGGGGAAATGAACCTGAGCAAAACGCAACTGCGATCTGCTTTACGTCTCTACACTTCGAGCTGGCGTTACCTTTACGGTGTTAAACCCGGCGCAACGCGTGTCGATCTTGACGGCAACCCATGCGGTGAGCTGGACGAGCAGCATGTAGAACATGCTCGCAAACAGCTTGAAGAAGCGAAAGCACGCGTTCAGGCTCAGCGTGCTGAACAGCAAGCGAAAAAACGCGAAGCTGCCGCTGCTTCTGGTGAGAAAGAAGATGCACCACGCCGCGAACGTAAACCACGTCCTGCCGCGCAACGCCGTAAAGAAGGCGCCGAGCGCAAACCTCGCGCGCAAAAACCGGCTGAGAAAGCGCCAAAAACAGTAAAAGCACCTCGCGAAGAACAGCATACCCCGGTTTCTGACATTTCAGCTCTGACTGTCGGACAAGCCCTGAAGGTGAAAGCTGGTCAAAACGCGATGGATGCCACCGTATTAGAAATCACCAAAGACGGCGTCCGCGTCCAACTGAATTCGGGTATGTCTTTGATTGTGCGCGCAGAACACCTGGTGTTCTGAAACGGAGGCCGGGCCAGGCATGAACATGTTTTTTAGGCTTACCGCGTTAGCTGGCCTGCTTGCAATAGCAGGCCAGACCTTCGCTGTAGAAGATATTACGCGTGCTGATCAAATTCCGGTATTAAAGGAAGAGACGCAGCATGCGACTGTGAGTGAGCGCGTAACGTCGCGCTTCACCCGTTCCCATTATCGTCAGTTCGATCTCGATCAGGCGTTCTCGGCCAAAATCTTTGACCGTTACCTGAATTTGCTTGATTACAGCCACAATGTGCTGTTGGCAAGCGATGTTGAACAGTTCGCGAAAAAGAAAACCGAGTTGGGCGATGAACTGCGTTCAGGCAAACTCGACGTTTTCTACGATCTCTACAATCTGGCGCAAAAACGCCGTTTTGAACGTTACCAGTATGCGCTGTCTGTACTGGAAAAGCCGATGGATTTCACCGGCAACGACACTTATAACCTTGACCGCAGCAAAGCGCCCTGGCCGAAAAACGAGGCCGAGTTGAACGCGCTGTGGGACAGCAAAGTCAAATTCGACGAGTTAAGTCTGAAGCTAACGGGAAAGACGGATAAAGAAATTCGTGAAACCCTGACTCGCCGCTACAAATTTGCTATTCGTCGTCTGGCGCAAACCAACAGCGAAGATGTTTTCTCGCTGGCAATGACGGCGTTTGCACGCGAAATTGATCCGCATACCAACTACCTTTCTCCGCGCAATACCGAACAGTTCAATACTGAAATGAGTTTGTCGCTGGAAGGTATTGGCGCAGTGCTGCAAATGGATGATGACTACACCGTTATCAATTCAATGGTGGCGGGTGGGCCGGCAGCGAAGAGTAAAGCTATCAGCGTTGGTGACAAAATTGTCGGTGTCGGACAAACCGGTAAACCGATGGTTGATGTGATCGGCTGGCGTCTTGATGATGTCGTTGCCTTAATCAAAGGGCCGAAAGGCAGTAAGGTTCGTCTGGAAATTCTGCCTGCAGGTAAAGGAACCAAGACCCGGACAGTAACGCTGACGCGTGAACGCATTCGTCTGGAAGACCGTGCAGTTAAAATGTCTGTGAAGACTGTCGGCAAAGAAAAAGTCGGTGTGCTGGATATTCCGGGCTTCTATGTTGGCTTGACGGACGATGTAAAAGTTCAACTGCAGAAACTGGAAAAGCAAAATGTCAGCAGTGTCATTATCGACCTGCGTAGTAACGGTGGTGGGGCGCTGACTGAAGCTGTATCGCTCTCAGGGCTGTTTATTCCTTCCGGTCCGATTGTGCAGGTTCGTGATAACAACGGCAAGGTTCGCGAAGATAGCGATAACGACGGTCAGGTTTTCTATAAAGGCCCGTTGGTGGTGCTGGTTGACCGTTTCAGTGCTTCGGCTTCGGAAATCTTTGCTGCTGCCATGCAGGATTACGGTCGTGCGCTGGTTGTGGGTGAGCCGACATTCGGTAAAGGCACAGTCCAGCAGTATCGTTCTCTGAACCGCATCTACGATCAGATGTTACGTCCTGAATGGCCGGCGCTGGGTTCAGTACAGTACACAATCCAGAAATTCTATCGCGTTAACGGCGGCAGTACGCAACGTAAAGGCGTTACGCCAGATATCATCATGCCTACGGGCAATGAAGAGACGGAAACCGGTGAGAAATTCGAAGATAACGCGCTGCCGTGGGATAGCATTGACGCTGCAACCTATGTGAAATCAGGAGACTTAACGGCGTTTGAACCGGAGTTGCTGAAGGAACATAATGCGCGTATTGCGAGGGATCCTGAGTTCCAGAACATCATGAAGGACATCGCTCGCTTCAACGCCATGAAGGACAAACGCAACATCGTTTCTCTGAATTACGCTGTGCGTGAAAAAGAGAATAATGAAGACGATGCGACGCGTCTGGCACGGTTGAACGATCGCTTTAAACGCGAAGGAAAACCGGAGTTGAAGAAACTGGACGATCTGCCAAAAGATTACAAGGAGCCTGATCCGTATCTGGATGAAACAGTAAACATCGCGCTTGATTTGGCGCGTCTGGAAAAAGCCAGACCTGCGGAACAGCCCGCCCCCGTCAAGTAACATCAGTCAGGCACAAGAAATTGTGCCTGATTTTTTAACAGTGGCAAGATGCCGTAAATCAGATGCTACAAAATGTAAAGTTGTGTCTTTCTGGTGACTTACGCGCTATCCGGACTTGAAAATAGTCACGTAGCCCATACGATGTGGGTATCGCATATTGCGTTTTGTTAAACTGAGGTAAAAAGAAAATTATGATGCGAATCGCGCTCTTCCTGCTAACGAACCTGGCCGTGATGGTCGTTTTCGGGCTGGTACTGAGCCTGACAGGGATACAGTCGAGCAGCGTTCAGGGGCTGATGATTATGGCCTTGCTGTTCGGTTTTGGTGGTTCCTTCGTTTCGCTTCTGATGTCCAAATGGATGGCATTACGATCTGTTGGCGGGGAAGTGATCGAGCAACCGCGTAACGAAAGGGAACGTTGGCTGATCAATACTGTTGCAACCCAGGCGCGTCAGGCTGGGATTGCTATGCCGCAAGTGGCTATCTACCATGCGCCGGATATCAACGCCTTTGCAACCGGTGCGCGCCGTGATGCTTCTCTGGTTGCTGTCAGCACCGGTTTGTTGCAAAACATGAGCCCGGATGAAGCCGAGGCAGTAATCGCTCACGAAATCAGCCACATTGCCAATGGTGATATGGTCACGATGACGCTGATTCAGGGCGTGGTGAACACCTTCGTTATCTTTATTTCTCGTATTCTCGCGCAACTGGCTGCTGGCTTTATGGGCGGTAACCGTGACGAAGGTGAAGAGAGCAACGGCAACCCTCTGATCTACTTTGCAGTCGCGACGGTGCTGGAGCTGGTATTTGGTATTCTGGCGAGCATTATTACCATGTGGTTCTCGCGTCATCGTGAATTCCACGCCGATGCGGGGTCTGCCAAACTGGTTGGTCGTGAAAAAATGATTGCCGCCCTGCAGCGCCTGAAAACCAGCTATGAGCCGCAAGAAGCAACCAGCATGATGGCTTTCTGCATTAATGGTAAATCGAAATCGCTGAGTGAGCTGTTCATGACTCACCCGCCGCTGGATAAACGTATTGAAGCTCTGCGCACGGGTGAATATCTGAAGTAATATGAAGTAAATGCTAAAAAGCGCGTCCTGGTCGACGCGCTTTTTTTATGCCTGGGATCGTGGTTGGGTAATCCGTAACCCACTGACGCAAGCAGCAATCACGGCCAGAATAGCCGCAGTCATCAGCGAGACGTGCGTACCATTATCGCCAAACTGATTTAACATCAGAGCCACCAGAGCCGCGCCGCTACTCTGACCAAGCAGACGAGCAGTGCCTAACATGCCACTGGCACCACCGCTACGTTCGCGAGGGGCGGAGGTGATGATGGTGTGGTTATTGGGTGACTGGAATAAGCCAAATCCGGCGCCGCATAAGACCATTGGCCAGATAATATTGATATCCGCAGGAGAAGTGGGCAGCAGAACCAGTGAAAACAGACCCGCAGCCATAATGAACAATCCCAAAGCACCAAGTAACCCTGCATGTACGCGTTCTATCAGATAGCCTGCCAGCGGTGCCATCACCATGGTAGCTAACGGCCACGGCGTCAGGAGTAAACCCGTTTCTACTTCACTGCGCCCAAGCACGGTTTGCAGGTAAAAGGGCAGAGAAACCATTGCCAACATCTGTGCGCAGAAAGAGCAAATAGATGTGCAAATAGAAAGTGAAAACAGCGGAATGCGCAGTAAATCCACCGGTAGCAGCGGTACGGGAAGAGCAAGCTGGCGGCGAATAAAGAAAATACCCACGATAACCATTACCGCCAGTTCCGCAGCAATCAACGTCAGCGATTGCCCCTGAGCGAAACCACTCAACGCAGTAATAAGCAGGCCGAAGGTTAACGCGTTCATCACGGCGCTGGGCAGGTCAAAACGCGGCTTACTGGAGCGAGAACCATTAGGTGGCAGAAAACGCATCGCCAGAAGCAGAGCGATAATACCCAACGGCACGTTGATTAAAAATAACCATTTCCAGGAAGCAAAGGAAAGAATTGCCGCTGCAATTGTCGGACCAGCAGCCGAGGAGACGGCGACAATAAACGAGTTAATTCCCATCCCCCTACCCAGAAAACGCTGCGGGTAGATCAGGCGGATAAGTGCAGTATTGACGCTCATCAGTGCTGCGCCGCCGAAACCTTGTATGACGCGCGCCAGGGTGAGCATTTGCAGCGAATCAGAAAGGGCGCAGAACAGCGAAGACAACAGAAAAACCACCAGACCGCATTTATAAATGCGTCGGTAGCCAAACATATCTCCCAGAAACGAGAATGAGAGTAGAGAGACAACAATGGCGATTTGATAGGCGTTCACTACCCAGATGGAGCTGGCTGGTGTGGCATGAAGGTCTGTGGCGATTGTTGGTAAGGCGACGTTGGCGATAGCGCCGTCGAGGACCGCCATCGAAATACCAATAATAATGGTCAAAATCGCGCCGTATCGCTGAGGCAACGGCAGACCATCGGCCTGAACTTTTGGCATAGGAATTTTATATCTTTTGGTAATAATCAACAGGGTTATGATTCTAGCACTGATATTCACTGCGGATGTCGCAGAATTGTAACTAACCGGCAAAAGATGGATTGCGACCACCCAGGCACGAAATTATAATAAAAAACAGTTCTGATTTTTATAAAACACTCGCAATGAGGTGATAAATGGCTAACGCAGATCTGGATAAACAGCCTGATTCTGTATCTTCTGTACTGAAAGTTTTTGGCATTCTGCAGGCGCTGGGCGAAGAGCGCGAAATAGGGATAACCGAGCTGTCACAGCGCGTCATGATGTCAAAAAGCACCGTTTATCGCTTTTTACAGACCATGAAAACCCTGGGCTATGTGGCGCAGGAAGGGGAGTCGGAGAAATATTCGCTGACTCTGAAATTGTTTGAACTGGGCGCCCGGGCGTTACAAAATGTTGATCTTATTCGTAGCGCAGATATCCAGATGCGTGAGCTTTCCCGCCTGACCAAAGAGACCATCCACCTTGGTGCGCTGGATGAAGACAGCATTGTTTACATCCACAAAATTGACTCTATGTACAATTTGCGCATGTATTCACGGGTTGGTCGTCGTAATCCGCTTTACAGTACTGCGATTGGTAAAGTCTTGCTGGCCTGGCGCGATCGTGATGAAGTAAAGCAAATCCTTGAGGGCGTTGAGTATAAACGCAGTACCGATCGTACCATTACCAGCACGGAAGCGTTATTACCGGTGTTGGATCAGGTGCGTGAGCAAGGCTATGGCGAAGATAACGAAGAGCAGGAAGAGGGGCTGCGCTGTATCGCAGTTCCGGTATTTGACCGCTTTGGCGTGGTTATTGCTGGTTTGAGTATTTCCTTCCCGACCCTGCGTTTTTCTGAGGAGCGTTTGCAGGAGTACGTGACTATGCTGCATACGGCGGCGCGTAAAATTTCCTCTCAAATGGGGTATCACGACTATCCGTTCTGATTAGAGGAAGAACCTGTCTGTATAATATTCAGACAGGTTCTGTATTTCGCGTGGGTTAAATAAAGTTACAAATGGCGTAACATAGTACGCTATGGCGATGAATGTGCTTTTTATCTTCGGTTTAAGTAATTATTTATGCCTTTAACCATTATCTACAACGTTATTGCTTTTACGTAACAGCGGGCAATCTGTTATCCCGAAAAGCCCACTTTTAGTGTGCAGATATTGTACCGTGCTGGTGCCTCTGGCGGTCAGATAGGAACATTGCAAACCTAACCCTGCGGCATTTTCCTTGCTTCCAATCAGAACGCCATATCCGCTTAGTAATAATCCTGTCCATACCAGTGCTATCAACATAATTGTGCGAATAATGAATCGCATTATGACCTCTTCTCTTTTTTGTTCGCCTAATCGTAGCGGTAATATGGGCTGAAGCAAGCGTATAGTTCCGAAAAAGCACGAATATCGACATAGTTAGGCGCTGTTTAACTAACGCATGATAGTTTAATGACATAAGGTAGTTTAAACGGAGACTGGAGTGAAAAAGTTTCGATGGGGCGTTCTGGTTGTCGCTGTGCTGGCTTGCTTGCTGCTATGGGCACAGGTATTCAATATGATGTGCGATCAGGATGTACAATTTTTCAACGGAATTTGTACCATCAATCAATTTATCCCGTGGTGATATCATTTTTTCAACGGTAGATTTCCTTCCTGTGTGGCAGTGGTAGAATGGCGCCTCTACTTAGAGGTGGTGAAATGAACGAAGTTGTAAATTCAGGCGTGATGAACATTGCGTCTTTGGTTGTATCGGTGGTTGTTCTCGCTATTGGGCTCATCTTGTGGTTTTTCATCAACCGTGCCAGTTCACGGACTAACGAACAGATTGAACTTCTCGAGGCATTGCTGGATCAGCAAAAACGGCAAAATGCACTGTTACGTCGTTTGTGCGAAGCAAGCGAACCTGAAAAAACGAATGCCAGTGCTGCTGAGAACCAAAAAGCGGCTGAAGATGACGATATCATCCGCCTGGTAGCTGAACGGTAATTCTTCCTCAAATTTGAGTAACCCAGGTGCTGACGGGTTACTCATCTTATCATTCATATATGCACTATAGTGGTGCAATTGATTCAAATTAATACTCTGGTCTGACTTCAATTATTTATCGTGTTATTTATTTCATAATATCGATATCAGAAAAAGATATTTACCTCACTAAGTCATTGGGATGTTTACATCGGAATAGTGATCAATCACGGTATTGTTTATTAGCGAAACGTTTCTCTTCTCACTTTTTAGTAATTCATCAATTTTTCTTATTTTAAAATAATAATATGCCTTAAGTATGGTTTCTTTATTGTGTTCGTGTTTGTTGTTAACTGACTGTTTTGTGAGGTGAATTTATATAATATTTTATTCGTTATATATCATAAAAAGTGATATCGCTCGCATTGCGTAATAAGTTGTAGTGCTGCTCTGGAAGAACTGAACTTATTGAACTATGTTAGAAACTGCATCAGGTCAAGTATCTGTTTGTAATGGTATGGTTAAGTGCATCGATATATCGGCACGTATTCCGTTGCATAAATGTGCAAAAAAGTGGAAGGCGTATCGAGATTTGTGCGGCTGATCGAGACATGTTTAAAAATGGCTTGCCATAATTAACGTTGTATGTGATAACAGTTTCGGGTTAAACGAGGTACAGTTCTGTTTATGTGTGGCATTTTCAGTAAAGAAGTCCTGAGTAAACACGTTGTCGTTGAATACCGCTTCTCTGCCGAGCCTTATATTAGTGCCTCATGCAGTAATGTGTCAGTTTTATCTCTGTAATGCCTGCGGGCGAAGAAAACAATCTAAGGAATTTTTCAAATGGCAAAGATTAAAGGTCAGGTTAAGTGGTTCAACGAGTCTAAAGGTTTTGGCTTCATTACTCCGGCTGATGGCAGCAAAGATGTATTCGTACACTTTTCCGCTATTCAGGGTAATGGCTTCAAAACTCTGGCCGAAGGCCAGAACGTTGAGTTCGAAATTCAGGACGGCCAGAAAGGTCCGGCAGCTGTTAACGTAACAGCAATCTGATCGAAACCACTGATCTGAAGTGTAAACGCGCTTCAATCTCGCTATAAAGCCTCGTCCAAATGCGAGGCTTTTTACTTTGTTTTATTCACGCTCTTGCCTGCGGATATTTGCCCGACGCGCAATTCGCGTTACACTTGCGGCCTTTAGTATCCTGCCGGAGTTGTCATGTCGTTTTCCTGTCCACTTTGTCATCAGCCGCTATCGCTTGAAAAAAACAGCTATATCTGTCCCCAACGGCATCAATTTGATATGGCGAAAGAGGGATATGTTAATTTGCTGCCCGTTCAGCATAAACGATCCCGCGATCCGGGCGACAGTGCGGAAATGATGCAAGCGCGGCGCACATTTTTAGATGCCGGCCATTATCAGCCGCTTCGTGATGCGATAGTCGCTCAATTGTGTGCTTGTCTTGATGAGCACGCAACGGCAATACTGGATATTGGCTGTGGGGAAGGGTATTACACTCATGCTTTTGCCGAGGCATTGCCGGGTGTGACTACTTTTGGTCTGGATGTCTCTAAGGTTGCGATTAAAGCTGCGGCGAAACGTTATCAGCAGGTTACCTTTTGTGTCGCTTCCAGCCACCGTCTGCCGTTTTCTGATAGCAGTATGGATGCCATTGTCCGTATCTACGCGCCGTGCAAAGCAGAAGAATTAGCGCGCGTGGTCAAACCGGGAGGATGGGTCATTACCGCTACCCCGGGACCACGGCATCTAATGGAGCTGAAGGGGCTGATTTACGACGAAGTACATCTACATGCGCCCCATACGGAACAACTGGAAGGTTTTACATTACAGCAGAGCGATGAATTGTGTTATCCGATGCGTCTGCGCGGAGATGAGGCCATTGCGTTGTTACAGATGACTCCGTTTGCCTGGCGCGCCAAGCCAGAAGTCTGGCAAACGCTGGCGGCAAAAGAAGAATTTGATTGCCAGACGGACTTTAATATTCACATCTGGCAACGAACAAATTAGCCGTGGTAGTGCGTCCAGAGGATCTGGGCGCCAATGCCAATAAGCACCAGCCCGCCAAGAATTTCCGCTTTTTTCCCAATAATTGAACCGATAAAGCGACCCACCATCATACCTAATGTTGACATGATCAAGGTGGCGCAGCCAATCGCCAGAGCAGTAGCAATAATATTAACTTGCAGGAAGGCCAGACCAACACCAACCGCCATGGCATCCAGACTGGTGGCAATTGCGGTAGTTACCAGCAACCAGAAACCGTGACGACGACGCGGTTCTTCATCCTCATCGTCTCCACCACGAAAACCCTCAATAATCATTCGCCCGCCGAGAAATATCAGCAGTACAAACGCAATCCAGTGGTTCCACTCGAGAACAAAACGGCTGGCTAACATGCCCATACCCCAGCCAATCAGCGGCGTCAGCGTTTCGACGGCACCAAAAATAAGGCCAGTTCGCAGGGCTTCAGAAAATTTCGGTTTATGGAGGGTGGCACCTTTACCGATTGATGCAGCAAAGGCATCCATCGACATACCAAAAGCAAGAAGAACAGTAGCAGTGATATTCATGACAACGTCCTGACCGGGGTATCCATAAAACACATCACCGCCCCCAGCAAACATGCACACATGAACGACAAGAAGCGCCCATGCAGGCATAGCGATTGATGTGCATATGGTCTCGCCTGACTGAAGGTGTTCAGTCCGTACGTGCCACGTTTTGCAACGAGTATGTTGACACGTACATTTCCGGAGTCTGGAAATCGGCTACTCCCCAAATGAGGGCGCAACCTTAACATATTTTGAGAATATAAAACAACTGTTGGAATATATTATTTCATTGCATTGTTGATAACGATTTTCATTTAGATTTATATATCAATAAAAAGTTAAAATAAATAACAAATAAGGGAATGAATAATATAGCCGAAGCTATGTCTGATTATTAAAAATACACTAAACATAGCTTCGGCTAAATCTATAACTTATTGATTAGACAAGAGAAGTTTATAAATCTTTTCCAGATCGTCGATATTTCGAACGCGGATTAACAAACGGCGCTGTTCTAATTGCATAACCAGTACGCCATCTTCCGATAAGTTCATCGCTTTAATTCGGCGATATTCAATCCAGACATTGGCGAAGAAAAAACCTTGCTGTTTAAAAATGATTTTCGGAGCCCGGATCCAGAAAATATAAAAGCCCATTAGCGCCAGTGCACTTAATAACCAGGTGGTTATTTGTGCGCCATGGTTGGTCACATTGTTATAGATAAGAATGACAATCAGCCCGACGAAGATAACGCTATCGATGCGACCGCGCCGGAGCAAAGGAATTGCCAGCAGGGTGGGGCCGTTGCGTCGGGGCATGATGAACTGATCGTATATCGCAAAGGCAAGTAGTGCGGCGATGAACAGAATCAGTACCAGATCCGTGATTGTCATTAATCCTCCAGATAAAAAAACGGGGCCAATAGGCCCCGGTAGTGTACAACAGTATTACAGTCCCAACAGGCCGCAAGCGTAACCAGCGATACCGATGACGAAGAAGCCAACGATGATCCACAGAGGGTTAACTTTTTTGCGCAGCAGCCACATACAGGCGAAGGTCAGCAACAGCGGCACCAGGCCTGGCATTAACTGGTCAAGAATGGTCTGGACAGTGGTAACGTGCTCTTTACCCGTCTGGTCGGTGATGCGAGAGACAACCAGCGGGATGTTGACATGTGTCCACTTGTTAACCAATGCCCCCATGACAAACAGGCCGAGAATAGACGCCCCTTCCGTTAGTTTTTGCAGGAAGCCGCCACCCATATCTTTAACGATATCGATACCTTTGGAGTAACCATACGCTACGCCGTAGTAACGGGTTGCCAGACGTACCAGGTTAAACAGGATAAAGAACAGCAGCGGACCTAACAGGCTGCCGCTCATCGCGATCCCGGCACCCAGCGCCGCGAATACCGGACGTACCGTACCCCAGAATATCGGGTCGCCCACGCCTGCCAGCGGCCCCATCAGACCTACTTTGATACCGTTGATAGCACCGTCGTCGATCTCTGCGCCGTTAGCGCGCTGTTCTTCCAGCGCCAGGGTTACGCCGAGGATTGGCGCCGCCACAAACGGTTGGGTGTTAAAGAATTCGAGGTGACGTTTAATCGCCTGTTTACGGGCATCGTTGTTCTCAGGATAGAGGCGACGAATCGCCGGCACCATAGAGAAGCAGAAACCCAGTGCCTGCATACGTTCGAAGTTCCATGAACCCTGGAAGAGGTTAGAACGCAGGAAGACGCCACGAATATCACTCGGAGTGAGTTTTTTCTCGGTGGTAGTTTTAGTTGTATCAACCATTTCGCTCACCTGTTAGTCCAGTTCGTTATCGAGATCGTTGTTACCAGCAGCCTGAACAGGCGCACCGGCTACGCGGTTATATTTCGGGCTAAGTTGGATGTAGAGCACTGCCATAACAGTACCAATCACACCCAGAGCAACCAGGTTAAAGTTGGTGAATGCGGCGGTTACGAAGCCGAGGTAGAAGAACGGCATCAGGTAGCCTGCACGCATCATGTTGATAACCATTGCATAACCAACAACCACGATCATGCCACCGGCGATATTCAGACCATTAGTCACCACTTCCGGAATGGCGTTCAGCATGTTCTGAACTTCACTGGTGCCTACAGACAGCGCAACAATCACGGCTGGGATAGCCACACGCATCGCTTGCAGGAACAGAGAAGAAACGTGGATCCAGGAAATTGCCGTCAGATTGCCATTATCAGCCGCCTTATCCGCAGCGTGCTGGAAAGCAACGGTGATGGTACGAACGATGATGGTCAGCACCTGGCCCGCAGCGGCCAGCGGGATTGCCAGCGCGATACCAGCACCGATGCTCTGATGACCGGCGATAACCAGAATCGTAGAAATGATGGAAGCCAGAGCGGCATCAGGCGCAACTGCGGCACCGATATTCATCCAGCCAAGCGCGATCATTTCCAGAGTACCACCGATAATAATACCGGTTTTCATATCGCCAAGAACAATACCCACCAGGGTACAGGCGATTAGCGGACGGTGAAACTGAAATTCATCGAGGATTGATCCCATACCTGCGATACAGGCTACGATAAATACCAGCACAATTTGAAGAGTGGTAATCTCCATTGTACTTCTCCTGTTTACGTAAGACTTAAGTGTGAAAACTGAGTGATAATCAACACAATACGTTACTTATCGATTTTGCTGATCAGATCCATCATTTTCAGTTTCGGATCGGTGGAAACCTTACGGACTTCCAGCTCGATACCACGCGCATTCAGTTTTTTGAACGCTTCGATATCTTTTTCATCAACCGAAACCGCGTTATTCACCTGGGTTTTTCCCTGACGGAATGCCATGCCGCCAACGTTAACAGAGGTAATTTTCACGCCGCCTTCAACGAGGCGCTCAACATCTGTCGGGTTGGTGAATAACAGCATTACACGTTCGCCAGCATATTTCGGGTTGTTGTAGACGCGGATCATCTTGGCAACATCAACCACGTGTGCTGTTACGCCCGGAGGTGCAACCTGGGTGAGCAGTGTCTTACGAACGGTATCCGCAGCCACTTCATCACTAACAACGATAATACGGGAGACATTGGTTTCTTTAGTCCAGCGGGTAGCGACCTGACCGTGAATCAGACGATCGTCGATACGCGCAAGGCCAATAACCATGTAGTCATTTGGTCCCATTGGTTTTGCAGGAGCGGGAGCCGCTTTTGGTGCTGCGGCAGCGGGTGCTGGTGCGGCTTTTTCAACCGGTTTGGCTTTCAGTGCTTTCACGCCTTCACGGCCTGTTTCTACAGCCAGCGCCACCAGTTCATCAAAGCCTGGGTCATCATCACGGGCCATTAACGTCTCCACCAGCATTGGAATGTTAACGCCTGCGATCACTTCATAATGCTCTTTGTCGACGACAATACGGCTGGCAGCATTGAACGGGCTGCCGCCCCATGTATCAACGAGAAACAGCACGCCTTTAGTGGTGTCGAGTTTTGCCAACTGAGCATTGTACTTTTCGATCAGCGTCTCGGCATTTTCACCTGGAACGAAATCGATCCAGCCGACGTTTTCCTGCTCGCCTAACAGCATCTCTGCCGTTTTAAGCAACTGCTCTGCAGCCCAACCATGTGTGCCTATAACAATAGCAATGGTCACTTGCTACCTCCTTTATTATTGTTAACACCTCAACGTGCCAGATGTATTTTTTGAATCATCGTCCACAATCGAATCGATTCAGATAAGGGTTACAACCAAAAACCCCTGCGTTTCGCGATTTATTTTAGATAGCGAAAAAAATATTTTATGTGATGAAGATCCGTAATTTAACTTTGGATTAGCAAAATTCCGAAAGGTAAAATATCCTCGTTACATTCGTTTGCAAAGGAAGGTAAATCTTTGCCAAATCAGAGTTCTCTCTGATATGTTTAACTCCCGTTTAACAATCAAGGAGTATGGGGCAGCAGCCCGCAGTATGGATCGTCACCGACGTCATTTCAGCATCAGGCCTTTCAGCGCCTGCCTTTCTGGCATTTTTTGCCGCACCTTTTGTTTGCATTTTGTCGTTACGCCTGCATTATTTCTGGCGCCGAATAGCTATTCCTTAAGCAGGAGCTTGTCATGGAATTCTTAATGGACCCCTCGATTTGGGCGGGGCTACTCACGCTTGTCGTTCTTGAAATCGTGCTGGGTATCGATAACCTGGTTTTTATCGCCATTCTTGCCGATAAACTGCCGCCAAAACAACGTGATAAAGCACGTTTGTTAGGGCTGTCGCTGGCGCTGATCATGCGTCTGGGACTGTTATCGCTGATTTCATGGATGGTCACCCTGACCAAACCGCTATTTACCGTGATGGATTTTTCCTTCTCCGGCCGCGATCTGATTATGTTGTTCGGGGGGATATTCTTGCTGTTTAAAGCGACAACGGAGCTGCATGAACGGCTGGAAAACCGCGATCATGATTCTGGTCATGGCAAAGGCTATGCCAGTTTCTGGGTGGTCGTAACACAGATTGTCATCCTCGATGCCGTCTTTTCGCTGGATGCGGTGATTACTGCAGTAGGGATGGTCAACCATCTGCCGGTGATGATGGCGGCGGTGGTGATTGCAATGGCGGTCATGTTGCTGGCGTCGAAGCCGCTGACGCGATTCGTTAACCAGCATCCAACGGTAGTGGTGCTCTGTCTGAGCTTCCTGTTAATGATTGGTCTGAGTCTGGTAGCAGAAGGTTTTGGTTTCCACATTCCGAAAGGTTACCTGTATGCCGCGATTGGCTTCTCGATCATTATCGAAGTATTTAACCAAATTGCGCGCCGTAACTTTATTCGTCACCAGTCGACTTTACCGCTGCGTGCACGTACTGCCGATGCCATCCTGCGTTTGATGGGCGGTAAACGTCAGGCGAATGTTCAGCATGATGCGGATAACCCGATGCCGATCCCTGTGCCGGAAGGCGCGTTTGCCGAAGAAGAGCGATACATGATTAACGGTGTACTGACTCTGGCGTCGCGCTCTCTGCGCGGGATTATGACGCCTCGCGGCGAAATCAGCTGGGTTGACGCTAACCTTAGTGTCGATGAAATCCGTGAGCAGTTGCTTTCTTCTCCACATAGCCTGTTCCCGGTATGTCGCGGAGAACTGGATGAAATCATCGGTATCGTGCGTGCGAAAGAACTGCTGGTGGCACTGGAAGAGGGCGTTGATGTGGCGGCGATTGCTTCGGCGTCTCCGGCGATTATCGTTCCGGAAACCCTCGATCCGATCAACCTGTTGGGCGTGTTGCGTCGTGCTCGCGGTAGTTTTGTTATCGTTACCAACGAGTTTGGTGTGGTGCAAGGTCTGGTTACGCCTCTGGATGTGCTGGAAGCCATTGCCGGTGAGTTCCCGGACGCTGATGAAACGCCGGAAATTATTACCGACGGCGACGGCTGGCTGGTAAAAGGTGGTACAGACCTCCACGCCTTACAGCAGGCGCTTGATGTTGAGCACCTTGCCGATGACGATGATATCGCGACGGTCGCAGGTCTGGTGATTTCTGCAAATGGTCACATCCCGCGTGCTGGCGATGTGATTAACGTAGGGCCGTTGCATATCACCATTGTTGAAGCTAACGATTATCGTGTTGATCTGGTTCGCATTGTTAAAGAGCAACTGGCGCACGACGAAGACGAATAATCATTAACGAAATGGCATAACGGGCGTGATATGCCCATTATGCCGGGCGGGCGGCGGTTGGCTGCCCGCCAGCCATTTTGGGAAATCACGCAGCGGCATTGGTTGCGCGTACAAATACCCTTGTAAAATATGCACCCCATGACGGCGTAAATATTTTGCCTGTTCTTGCGTTTCTACGCCCTCCGCCACCAGTTCAATATTCAGCCTTTGCCCCAACGCAATGATGATATCGGTTACCGTCGAGTTAACCGCGTCTGAACCAATTGCAGCGGTGAATGACTTATCAATTTTCAGGACGTCAGGGCGTAACGTTTCCAGCCAGGAAAACGAGCTGTTGCCGGTGCCGAAATCATCAATCGCCAGTTTGACGTTTTTACGATGCAGTTCGCGGGCAATTCGATAATCAACATCCAGTAGGGCATCGCGCTCGGTTATTTCAAGGATAAGTTGCTGAATCGGGTGAGCACTGAACCAGTACTGATTAAGATCTTTCAACAGCACGCCACGGCGAAAATGGCTGGGAGCGACGTTGATCCCAATGTGAAACTGGCTGCTCATTGGAAAAACGTGGATTTGACGGATGGTTTCCATCATCACATAACGGGTAAGCGGCGCTATCAGGTGATGTTCTTCCGCAATAGGGATAAACACATCCGGCGAGATCCAACCCTGACGTGGGTTATTCCAGCGCAGCAATATCTCTACGCCAATACATTGCTGACTGCGTGCGTTTAGTAAAGGTTGACAGAATAGCTCGAACTCATGTTGCGCGAGGCCAAGATTAATTTCGCGCGAAAAACTCATTCTGTGTGCGGTTGCCAGCCATGCAACATAACCCACCAGTAAACTCAACAGTACAGCCAGCGGGAGCTGGCTGGGAAGATGGTGCAACGCCAGTTCCGTCGCACCAGGTCCGCTGACGCTAATGGTAAAAGGAAAATTCTGCGATGAAACCTGGTAACGCTCATTGCCATTAAGCGGAGGTAAAGAATCAACCAGGCCGTCATCATAGAGTAAATGGCGATCGGCCACCGTCAGGCTGGCGTTTCTGATTTGCGGCAACTGCGGTTCCAGCAACATCGTCGTCAATAGCTCAATGTTGATCATCTCCAGAACGCCATCACCGCTATGTGATGGCGAGGGATACCACTGGATCAGCACTGGGCTACCTTTAATCAACACGCGATCGGTGGTAAGACGCAGAAGAGCCAGTGGGGAAGGCAAATCGGCCTGGATATCATGAACAGGGACATTTCGATAGCCAAAGATACTGGAGCAATAGAGCGTACCGTTTTGAACCAGGCCAATAGAACGCACGGTTTGCAGTTTGGCGGCCTGCTTGCGTAGAGGCAAATGAGTAACTGAGCACGGGAGGCCAATCAACGGAAGTAAAAGCTCGCGTCCTTCCTGAAGGGGTTGTAAGACTTTATCCAGCTCTTCAACAGCGTGATTGGCGAAGAGGATCACCCGCTGTTGATTTAAGTTACGCTGTGAAATAAACCGCACGCTTAGTGTCGCCACAAGCGTAAAGAGTGCGCAAATTGTACAAACAATCATTCGATTACGGCGATAGGTTTTAATGATCCGTTGTGCTTTTTGCATGCGGGCCGCCCTGTAAGCGCATGGCAACAAACGCCTGACGCAACAGTGGAAGTGTAGTGGGGAAATTTACAGCAGACGAGAAAGCGGGAGAAATTCGCCCATCCGTTGCAGATGGGCGAAAGAAAAGTATTAGTCACACTGGACTTTAATTGCCAGACCGCCGCGAGAGGTTTCACGGTATTTGGCGTTCATGTCTTTACCCGTTTCGTACATTGTCTCGATGACCTTATCCAGCGAGACGCGCGGTGCACTGGTGCGGCGTAAGGCCATGCGTGCGGCATTGATCGCTTTCACAGAGGCAATGGCGTTACGTTCAATGCACGGCACCTGAACCTGACCTGCAACCGGGTCACAAGTCAGACCAAGGTTGTGTTCCATGCCAATTTCCGCCGCCACGCAAACCTGTTCCGGGCTACCGCCCAACAGTTCTGCAAGACCCGCAGCAGCCATTGAACAGGCAACACCCACTTCGCCCTGACAACCTACTTCAGCACCGGAAATAGAGGCGTTCATTTTATACAAAGCGCCAATTGCCCCGGCCGCCATAAAATAGCGGGTATAGATGTCCGGGCTGACCGATTCAATAAAGTGGTCATAGTAAGCCAGCACTGCCGGAACGATGCCACACGCACCGTTGGTTGGTGCAGTTACCACGCGACCACCCGCAGCGTTTTCTTCGTTTACCGCCAGCGCAAACATATTTACCCAGTCGATGACATTCATCGGATCGTTAGACAGTTTATCGCTGGAAACCAGCATCCGGCGCAGGGCAGACGCACGGCGTGGCACGCGCAGCGGGCCAGGCAATACGCCTTCGGTATTCATCCCGCGATCAATACATGCCTGCATGGTTTGCCAGACATGAGCAAAATATTCATCGATCTCTTTTTTGCTGTGCAGCGCCAGTTCGTTTTGCATTGCCAGGCCGGAAAGGGAATAGCCGGTTTCATTGCAGTACGCCAGCAGCTCGGTGGCGGATTTGAACGGATACGGCACACTCACGTCATTTGCGGCATCCTGACCAAAATGTTCTTCATCGACGATAAAGCCGCCGCCGATGGAATAATAAGTTTTGCTGTAGACGACTTCATCGCCGTTATAAGCGTGGATTTGCATACCGTTTTCATGCAACGGCAGGTTGCCGTTATGAAAACGCATTCCGTTGTCACGCGGAAAATCCACTTCATGCCGTCCCTGCGCCAGCAGCAGGCGTTCGCGCTCTTCTACGTCGCGAATAAAACCGGGAATACTGTCGATATCCACGGTGGCAGGTTCGTTACCTGCAAGACCCATAATAATGGCGATATCGGTATGGTGGCCTTTACCCGTCAGCGACAGTGAACCATAAACGTCCACGGCAACGCGGGTAACGCTATCCAGTAAGCCTTTTTCGACCAGATCATCGACGAACTGTTTACCTGCCTTCATAGGCCCTACGGTATGGGAAGATGAGGGGCCAATCCCCACCTTAAACATGTCGAATAGACTAATCACGATAATACTCCTGACAAGGTGACTGGACTTCCAGTAACGAACTAATAACAACGCATAGTGTAAGAGGGAACGCGGCGACAGGCTTAACTATTCACATGAATTAAACTAATCAAAAACCGCGATTTAACTAATATTGCGATGATTGTCTCAAGTAGTGTTTTGTAGATGTAAAGATAAGTATAGTCAGGATTTCACACCAATTTGCAGCGCCAGCTCACGAATTATGCCTGCGGTCATTCCCCATACAAAATACTGTTCGTACCAGGAAAGCCATACCCGATGTGAATCACCACGGCGGTAGATATCTAACGGGTGATAACGACCCAGATGTAATGCCTGGGCGAGCGGCATTTCAAACACTGCGGAAACTTCATCTTCACTGGCACGATAAGGTAAATCAGGCGGGATAATGCCGACCACTGGCGTTACCTGGTAACCCGTTACGCTATCGACAGGCGGCAGCACACCGATAACTTCGACGGCGGAAGGGGGAATAGCGACCTCTTCTTCAGCTTCGCGCAGCGCGGCGGCGATAACTGACGCATCAGTATCATCTACAGCACCACCAGGAAATGCCACCTGTCCGGCGTGTTTGCGCAGATGAATCGAACGCTGTGTGAGCAATAACCCCGGCTGCGATCGGCGAACGATGGGGATTAACACGGCAGCCTGACGATGATTTAAGGTTTCCCGGTTTATTTGCGGGCGCAAAAGTTGAAAGCGCGATAAAAATTCATCAAGCGTCAGGCTACGGTAGTCCACGTCTTACTTCTCCAGTTGGCGTAATATCCTATTAACTTTATCAAAAGTTTCCTGATATTCCGCTTCTTCCTGACTATCGGCGACAATACCGCCGCCCGCAGAACAGTAAATTTGACCGTTAATGGCAGTCAGCGTGCGGATGGTGATGCTGGTATCCATATTGCCACAGAAGCTCAAATAGCCAATGCTTCCGCACCAGGCGTTGCGTCGCTGCGGTTCCAGTTCATCGATAATTTCCATTGCCCGTACTTTCGGTGCTCCGGTGATTGAGCCTCCGGGAAAAGCCGCGCGCAGCAGATCGCTGGCATGAAGTTGTTCAGGTAGTTGAGCCGTAATGGTGCTCACCAGGTGGTGCACAGCGGGAAAAGGTTCCACCACAAACAGTTCCGGCACTTTGACTGAACCTGGCACAGCAACGCGACCAATATCATTACGCATTAAATCAACAATCATCAGGTTTTCAGCGCGATCTTTTGGCGAGTTCGCCAGTTTTTCTGCCTGTTTGCTATCTTCCTGAGGATCTGGCAGACGCGGCAGTGTGCCTTTAATCGGACGGGTCTGGATCTCACCGTCATCACAAAGAATAAAACGCTCTGGCGAGAGGCTTAAAATTGTGCCTTGTTCCAGACGCAGGAAGGCACTAAACGGCGCGTGATTGGCCTGATTAAGCTGAATGAATGCCTGCCATTCATCACCGCAATAGGTAGCCTGAAAACGCTGGGCGAGATTCACCTGGTAACAGTCGCCACTGTGCAGATACTCCTGCACCTGACGAAATTTTTCGCCATACTGTTCGCGGTTCATATTAGATTGCCAGGCAGAGGTTAGCGCAAAATCACCCTGCGGTGTGATTTGCTGGTTTTCCAGCCAGGCCAGACGGGCATTGACATCATCATGACTCAGCAAAGAAACAGCCTGGCGCTGGTGGTCGACAATCAGTGCCCAGTCGTAGATACCTACCGCCATATCAGGCAGGTCGATATCTCTCAGCGCCACTTCTGGCAGTGACTCAAAGCGGCGACCCAGATCGTAACCAAATAAACCCAGCGCGCCACCCTGAAATGGCAAATCATCGTTATGTGACGGGTGAATGTTCGCACGCTCCAGCGCCTGCTGGAGTACTGTTAACGGATCGTCAGTGGTTGTTGTGCGGGTTTCTCCTTTACACAAAACAGTTTCACTGCCGTAAGTTGTTAAGGTGCAAATCGGGTCTGCCACCACAATATCAAAGCGGCTATACGGATGATCGGCATAGCCAGAGTGCAAAAGCATTGCCCACGGCAGGTGGCTTAAGCGGGCAAAATAAAATTCAGCGGCGTCCTGACGCCAGGGTAAAGTAATCACAGCGGGAGATAACGTCTTCATCAGTCCTGACTCTACTGGCTATGTGCCGGGTAGCATGAAATAATTAGCGCCAACAATTTAGCAGGAGTTAACAATGTTTGCAGGTTTACCTTCACTCACCCATGAACAGCAGCAAAAAGCCGTTGAGCGTATTCAGGAACTGATGGCACAGGGGATGAGCAGCGGTCAGGCAATCGCACTGGTAGCCGAAGAGTTACGCGCCAACCATTCCGGCGAGCGGATCGTGGCGCGTTTTGAGGATGAAGACGAGTAATACAATGTTGGTTTCAACAGGGCGCATTATGACAAGCGAACCATTTGGCCCGTAGCGTTTGAACCAGAAAATTGTGGGGCTGTACTGGTTGAATGAATTAAGCCGTGTTTTTGATGGTTAGAAAAAAGGACGCTTTTCTGTGATAAAAAAGCGTCCTGGCTCATTTTTGTTGGTAGAGATTTAACTTATACCAGTGCTTTGAGCTCTTCCTGCATATAAGACGAGAAGTATTCTGGATTTTTAATCACCACGCGTTCACCAGACTCCATTTTTTTTGCCCATCCCACCATTTTTTCCGTGAATCCAGGATTCCAGCCTTCCTGTTCGGCTCGCGCAGTAATATCGGCGGCACTCGCGGGTACTCCCAGTTCTTTCAAATATTTAAATATTCCCTTCGCCGTACTTTCATTCATAGAGCTGGGGGTTGGTGTTGATATATCCATGGCACCAATAAAATCCAGGGCTTTATCTATTACAGCAGGCATATTCTTGTCCTTAAATTAACCACGTGATCGATAAGGCTATATATGACATTAAATTGCGCCTAATATCAAAAGGATTATAACGATATCTCATTAGTTAACCTGTTGACATTCAGGTATTTTAAAGGTAGCAGGTCATGGCGGGTTATCTAGTGATGTGCCGAAAATTAACAGCGAATCGTAGTGCCCCAGCCAGATTGTTCAGGCAAGGAAGGACAAGAAAGAAAAGCAGCGTAAGTTAATCGAGTGATTAACATAATGCTTTGGTTTTTGCGATTAATATCATTTTTGTATAAATGAGGTGGAAATCATAAAAATAAATTATCAGCCAGGGTGCTACCCATCTAAAGTAAGATCTTAAGCACTGGCCGATTTGTTCATAATCGACCAGTTTTCCGATAAATTATCGTGTGATTTTTGCCTTGATATAATTATCTTTCGGAATTAAACCGCCGCAATAATTTTAATTTCAACTTTATACTTCGGGTTCATCAATCCCGCTTGTACCGTGCAGCGCACAGGTGCATGGCCCGCGACAACCCATGCGTCCCAGGCTTTATTCATTGCAGCGAAGTCGTTTTTATCGGCCAGGAAAATCGTGGCATCCAGAATACTCGACTTATTGCTGCCCTGTTTTGCCAGCACTGCGTCAATTTGCGCCAGCGTATTCGCGGTCTGCTCAAACGCATCGGCATCGAGGTTTTCCGGTACACCGGTGTAGTAGAGCGTGTTGTTGTGGATCACCACATCAGACCAGCGGGCTTCGGCGTCAATACGAACGATAGTCATCATTTTGTCCTCATCATCATTCCATTTTTGTGCTGCAAAGACTGCCACAATGTAAGGTCGCCGTCACCACTTCAGCTGGCGAAAAGCAACCTGGCCTGACATAATCCCTGTTCAAATCAACAGGGGGTAGTGTGACGGACGATTTTGCACCAGACGGTCAACTGGCGAAAGCGATACCTGGCTTTAAGCCGCGTGAACCACAGCGACAGATGGCGGTAGCCGTCGCTGGGGCGATAGAAAAAAGCCAGCCGCTGGTGGTGGAAGCGGGAACCGGGACGGGCAAAACCTACGCTTATCTTGCCCCTGCGCTGCGGGCGAAAAAGAAAGTCATTATCTCGACCGGCTCAAAAGCATTGCAGGATCAGCTCTACAGCCGCGATTTGCCGACGGTGGCAAAGGCGTTGAAATACACGGGCAACATGGCATTGCTGAAAGGGCGCTCAAACTATCTCTGCCTCGAACGTCTCGAACAGCAGGCGCTGGCGGGTGGCGATCTGCCGGTACAAATTTTAAGCGATGTAATTCTGCTACGCTCCTGGTCTAATCAAACAGTCGATGGTGATATCAGCACCTGCGTTAGCGTGGCGGAAGATTCACAGGCGTGGCCGCTGGTCACCAGCACCAACGATAACTGCCTCGGCAGCGACTGCCCGATGTATAAAGATTGCTTTGTGGTCAAAGCACGCAAAAAAGCGATGGATGCCGATGTGGTGGTGGTAAACCATCATCTGTTTCTGGCGGATATGGTGGTGAAAGAGAGTGGTTTTGGCGAACTGATCCCGGAAGCAGACGTCATGATCTTCGACGAAGCCCACCAGTTGCCGGACATTGCCAGCCAGTATTTTGGGCAGTCACTCTCCAGTCGACAACTGCTCGATCTGGCAAAAGATATCACCATCGCTTATCGCACCGAATTAAAAGACACTCAACAGTTACAAAAGTGCGCTGACCGTCTTGCCCAGAGTGCGCAGGATTTTCGTCTGCAACTCGGTGAGCCAGGTTATCGCGGTAACCTGCGTGAGCTGTTAGCTAATCCGCAAATTCAGCGGGCATTTTTACTGCTCGATGACACCCTTGAACTCTGTTATGACGTGGCGAAATTGTCGCTGGGGCGTTCCGCGTTGCTGGATGCGGCATTTGAGCGCGCCACGTTATATCGCACACGACTGAAACGGCTAAAAGAGATCAATCAGCCAGGCTACAGTTACTGGTACGAATGTACTTCGCGCCATTTCACTCTGGCGCTGACGCCGCTAAGCGTGGCGGATAAATTCAAAGAATTAATGGAACAAAAGCCCGGTAGCTGGATCTTTACCTCGGCAACATTGTCGGTGAATGACGATCTGCATCATTTCACCTCGCGGCTTGGGATAGAACAGGCGGAGTCGTTGCTGTTACCCAGCCCGTTTGATTACAGCCGCCAGGCGTTACTCTGTGTGCCGCGTAACCTGCCGCAAACCAATCAACCGGGTTCCGCACGGCAACTGGCGGCAATACTACGACCGATCATCGAAGCCAACAATGGTCGTTGTTTTATGCTTTGTACCTCGCACGCCATGATGCGCGATCTGGCTGAGCAATTTCGCGCCACCATGACGCTTCCTGTGTTGTTACAGGGCGAAACCAGCAAAGGACAACTGTTGCAGCAGTTTGTCAGCGCAGGTAACGCGCTTCTTGTGGCGACCAGCAGTTTCTGGGAAGGGGTGGACGTGCGCGGCGATACGCTGTCGCTGGTGATTATCGACAAGTTGCCGTTTACCTCGCCGGATGACCCACTGTTAAAAGCGCGCATGGAAGATTGCCGTTTGCGCGGTGGCGACCCGTTCGATGAAGTGCAACTGCCGGATGCGGTCATTACTCTCAAGCAGGGCGTAGGGCGACTGATTCGCGACGCCGACGATCGCGGCGTGCTGGTGATTTGTGACAATCGACTGGTGATGCGCCCTTACGGTGCGACGTTCCTCGCCAGCCTGCCGCCCGCGCCGCGTACCCGTGACATTGCCCGTGCGGTTCGCTTCCTTGCGATACCATCCTCCAGGTAATTTGTTATTGAGTATGGTATGATGCGCGCCTTTTTATTGATCTAAGCACGAAGACCCATGCGAATTCTGGCTATCGATACCGCGACAGAGGCCTGCTCTGTCGCCCTGTGGAACGACGGTACTGTCAACGCTCATTTTGAGCTTTGCCCTCGTGAACATACTCAACGAATCTTACCGATGGTGCAGGATATCCTGACCACCAGCGGAACCTCCCTGACTGACATTAATGCTCTGGCTTACGGACGCGGCCCCGGTAGCTTTACCGGCGTGCGTATTGGTATTGGCATTGCGCAAGGGCTGGCGCTTGGCGCGGAGTTGCCGATGATTGGCGTCTCCACGCTAATGACGATGGCGCAAGGGGCGTGGCGCAAAAACGGCGCAACCCGCGTGCTGGCAGCCATTGACGCGCGGATGGGCGAAGTTTACTGGGCTGAATATCAGCGAGATGAAAACGGTATCTGGCACGGTGAAGAAACCGAAGCCGTACTCAAACCAGAACTCGTTCATGAACGGATGCAGCATCTTTCCGGTGATTGGGTGACGGTGGGGACGGGCTGGCAAGCCTGGCCGGATCTCGGTAAAGAGAGCGGGCTGGTTCTGCGCGATGGCGAAGTGTTACTGCCTGCCGCAGAAGATATGCTGCCGATTGCCTGTCAGATGTTTGCTGAAGGTAAAACAGTGGCGGTGGAACATGCCGAGCCGGTTTATTTACGTAACAACGTCGCGTGGAAGAAACTTCCGGGCAAAGAATGAATCTTAAGAGTATGCCCTGAGAAAAAAAGGAGTCGCATCATGGCGGTTCAAAAGAATGTTATCAAAGGCATACTGGCAGGTACGTTTGCGCTAATGCTGAGCGGTTGTGTCACCGTGCCGGACGCCATTAAAGGCAGCAGTCCCACGCCGCAACAAGATTTAGTTCGGGTGATGAGTGCGCCGCAGCTGTACGTTGGTCAGGAGGCGCGCTTTGGCGGCAAAGTGGTCGCGGTGCAAAACCAGCAGGGTAAAACCCGTCTGGAAATTGCCACCGTACCGCTCGATAGCGGAGCCAGGCCGACGCTGGGAGAGCCTTCTCGCGGGCGCATTTATGCAGATGTGAATGGTTTTCTTGATCCGGTCGATTTCCGTGGACAACTGGTTACAGTTGTCGGTCCAATCACCGGTGCGGTTGACGGCAAAATCGGCAACACGGCCTATAAATTTATGGTGATGCAGGTAACGGGTTATAAACGTTGGCATTTAACCCAGCAGGTGATTATGCCGCCTCAGCCGATTGATCCGTGGTTTTATGGCGGTCGTGGCTGGCCCTATGGTTATGGCGGATGGGGCTGGTATAATCCAGGCTCCGCGAGAGTACAAACAGTTGTAACTGAATAATTGCTTGTTTTTAAAGAAAAAGAAACAGCGGCTGGTCCGCTGTTTCTGCATTCTTACGGTAAATATAAAAATAAATAGTGACGCGCTTCGCAACCTTTTCGTTGGGGAATTATCAAGCTGGTATGATGAGTTAATATTATGTTAACAGCATGTATATCACTTGGGGTTGCGATGACGACGAACACGCATTTTAGAGGTGAAGAATTGAAGAAGGTTTGGCTTAACCGTTATCCCGCCGATGTTCCGACGGAGATCAACCCTGACCGTTATCAATCTCTGGTGGATATGTTTGAGCAGTCGGTCGCGCGCTACGCCGATCAGCCAGCGTTTGTGAATATGGGGGAGGTGATGACCTTCCGCAAGCTGGAAGAGCGCAGTCGCGCATTTGCCGCTTATTTGCAACAAGGGCTGGGGCTGAAGAAGGGCGATCGCGTTGCGCTGATGATGCCTAACTTATTGCAATATCCGGTGGCGCTGTTTGGTATTCTGCGTGCCGGGATGATCGTCGTAAACGTTAACCCGTTGTATACCCCACGCGAACTTGAGCATCAGCTCAACGACAGCGGCGCATCGGCGATTGTCATAGTGTCTAACTTTGCCCATACCCTGGAAAAAGTGGTCGATAAAACCGCCGTCCAGCACGTTATTCTGACCCGTATGGGCGATCAGCTTTCCACGGCAAAAGGCACGGTAGTTAACTTCGTTGTTAAATACATCAAACGTCTGGTGCCGAAATACCATCTGCCAGATGCTATTTCATTTCGTAGCGCCCTGCATAACGGATACCGGATGCAGTACGTCAAACCTGAACTGGTGCCGGAAGATTTAGCCTTCCTGCAATACACCGGCGGCACCACTGGTGTGGCGAAAGGCGCGATGCTGACTCACCGCAATATGCTGGCGAATCTGGAACAGGTTAACGCGACCTATGGGCCGCTACTGCATCCGGGTAAAGAGCTGGTGGTGACGGCGCTGCCGCTGTATCACATCTTTGCACTAACCATTAACTGCCTGCTGTTTATTGAGCTGGGCGGGCAGAACTTATTAATAACCAACCCACGCGATATTCCGGGGCTGGTGAAAGAGTTAGCGAAATATCCGTTTACCGCTATCACCGGCGTTAACACCTTGTTCAACGCGTTGCTGAACAATAAAGAGTTCCAGCAACTGGATTTCTCCAGTTTGCATTTGTCCGCAGGCGGCGGGATGCCCGTTCAGCAAGTGGTAGCAGAACGTTGGGTGAAACTGACCGGACAATATCTGCTGGAAGGTTATGGCTTAACCGAGTGTGCGCCGCTGGTGAGCGTTAACCCGTATGATATTGATTATCACAGCGGTAGCATTGGATTACCGGTGCCATCGACGGAAGCCAAACTGGTGGATGATGATGATAACGAAGTACCACCGGGGCAACCGGGCGAACTTTGTGTCAGAGGTCCACAGGTGATGCTGGGCTACTGGCAGCGCCCGGATGCCACCGATGAAATCATCAAAAATGGTTGGTTACACACTGGCGATATTGCAGTGATGGATGAAGAAGGATTCCTGCGCATTGTCGATCGTAAAAAAGACATGATTCTGGTTTCCGGCTTTAACGTCTATCCCAACGAGATTGAAGATGTGGTCATGCAGCACCCAGGCGTACAGGAAGTGGCGGCTGTTGGCGTACCTTCTGGCTCCAGTGGTGAAGCGGTGAAAATCTTTGTGGTGAAAAAAGACGCGTCGCTCACTGAAGAGTCACTGGTGACCTTTTGCCGCCGTCAGCTCACAGGCTACAAAGTACCGAAGCTGGTGGAATTTCGTGATGAGTTACCGAAATCTAATGTTGGAAAAATTTTGCGACGAGAATTACGTGACGAAGCGCGCGGCAAAGTGGACAATAAAGCCTGAGCGTTAAGTCAGTCGTCAGACGCCGGTTAATCCGGCGTTTTTTTTGACGCCCACTAAAGAGAATACAATTTGAATTACCAAATGATTACCACGGACGATGCGCTGGCTTCTTTGTGTGAAGCCGTCCGTGCCTTTCCGGCGATAGCCCTGGATACTGAATTTGTACGTACGCGCACCTATTACCCGCAACTGGGGTTGATTCAACTTTTTGATGGCGAGCATCTGGCGCTAATCGATCCACTCGGGATCACCGACTGGTCACCGCTGAAAGCGATCCTGCGCGATCCTTCCATCACCAAATTTCTCCATGCGGGCAGTGAAGATCTGGAAGTGTTCCTCAATGTCTTTGGTGAATTACCACAACCCCTGATTGACACGCAAATCCTCGCCGCATTCTGCGGACGTCCGATGTCATGGGGTTTTGCCTCCATGGTAGAAGAGTATTCCGGCGTTATGCTGGACAAGAGTGAATCGCGCACCGACTGGCTCGCCAGACCGCTAACCGAACGTCAGTGCGAATATGCGGCGGCGGATGTCTGGTATCTGTTACCGATCACCGCAAAGCTGATGGTTGAAACCGAAGCCTCTGGCTGGCTACCTGCGGCGCTGGATGAATGTCGCCTGATGCAAATGCGTCGTCAGGAGGTCGTTGCGCCGGAAGATGCCTGGCGTGATATCACCAATGCCTGGCAGCTACGTACACGTCAGTTGGCCTGTTTGCAACTGTTAGCCGACTGGCGACTGCGCAAGGCGCGGGAGCGCGATCTGGCGGTAAACTTTGTCGTGCGTGAAGAACATTTGTGGTCGGTAGCGCGTTATATGCCAGGGAGTCTGGGCGAACTGGACAGTCTGGGCTTATCCGGTAGTGAAATTCGCTTCCACGGTAAAACGCTGCTGGCGCTGGTAGAGAAAGCGCAGGCATTGCCGGAAGAGGCCTTACCGCAGCCAATGCTTAACCTGATGGATATGCCCGGTTATCGCAAAGCGTTTAAAGCGATTAAGTCGCTGATTACTGACGTGAGCGAAACGCACAAGATCAGCGTCGAATTGCTGGCATCGCGTCGGCAAATCAACCAACTGCTGAACTGGCACTGGAAATTAAAACCGCAGAACAATTTGCCTGAGCTGATTTCCGGCTGGCGTGGTGAGTTGATGGCGGAAGCATTACATAATTTATTGCAGGAATATCCGCAGTAAAACGTTCGTAAGCCGGACAAGGCGCAACCAGCGCCGCATCCGGCTCGGATAAACTACAAATCCAACACCAGTCGTTTACCCTTCGCGCGCGAACAACAGATCAACATACTCTGCTGGCTGGCGCGCTCTTCATCGCTAAAATACTGGTCCCGATGATCGGCTTCACCTTCCAGAATTGCTGTTTCACAGGTTCCGCATACCCCTTCACGACATAAACATTCCACTTTTGCCGCTTTGTTATTTTCAATGACCTGCAAAATGGTCATCTCTTCTGGTACTACAAACTCTTTCCCGGAACGGGCGAGTACCAGCGTAAAGGCATCGCCGGTTTTGTCTTCTATGGCAAATTGTTCAAAGTGTAGCGTGTCGGAGGCGATGCCCAGACGCGCTGCTTCACTTCTCACCGCGTCATTCAGAGCCTCGGGGCCACATGTATAAATGTGTGTGCCAGGGGCGATATCCGCCAATAATCGCACTAATTCGAGTCGCGTTCCGATCGATGAGTGATGAAAATGAATCTTATCAGTCTGCGGATGTTGGTTTAATTCATCACGAAACGCGCAACTTTCTGGACTCCGCGAACAATAATGTAACTGCCAGTCGACGTCCGTGTGTTGCAACTCTGCCAGATGCGACAGGAAAGGGGTGATACCAATGCCGCCCGCGATAAACAGATGCTTTCGAGCCGAGGGAACCAGAGCAAACAGGTTATTGGGTGTCGAGATGGTCAATCGATCGCCCGCTTTTACCTGCTGATGCAAAAAGCGCGAACCGCCGCGCGAGTTTTCTTCCAGCCGAACGGCAATCTGATAACAAGAGGTGTCGATCGGCGAACTTAGTAGTGAATAAGCATTGCTGTACTGGTTATCATTATCGCTCATCTGCACAATGATGTGACTTCCGCCGGTGAACGCAGGCAGCGGTTTGCCATCGGTTGTCACCAGCGTGAAGCATTTCACCTGTTCGGTAAGCGGTTCAACCTGGCTCACCTGTACTTCAAACATTTGATAGTCTGACATTGCTGCACTCCATCAAAAATCAGCCCGGCGGCGGAAAATACCGCCGCCGATGTCATTAGTCCTTAAACACCTGCGCCAGCAGATTATGGAAATGGGCGATACCGTGTTCGGAAATTCCGCTACCGCTACTGTCGGCCATGATGCGTCCCTGCCCACGATAGCCACGCGATTTCAGCCCTTTCTGTACGCTTTCAACCAGACGTAAATCTTCCGGGCGGAACACATCGCGATACCACTCAATCAGCGATTTTTGCTCGTCGGTTAGCTCTTCATTGGTGAAGTAGATATCGTAGTTTTGTAGGGTAGTTTCAGAATCCACCGGGAATTCATAAATGACCGTCATCATCCCTTTGATTGGCGTGACGTTCAGCATAGTGCACGGCCACAGCCAGAAACCGTGGAACGCAGCGTCTGTACCTTCTTCAAATTTAAACGACTGTTCGGACGGTTTGGCGAAACCGTATTGCAGCGTCCAGTTGCCGTGCATGGTGTGCCAGTAACGATCAACCTGAACGGAGTCGGAGAAACCTGGATGCGCCGGACCACAGTGGTAGCATTCGAGATAGTTATCGACAATGTTCTTCCAGTTGGCAGGTGTGCGGGTAGTAAAACGAGCCGCCAGTTTCAGGTTGTGGACTTCCGGGCAGGCTTCCAGCACTTTTGCCGCCAGGCCTGGTAGCTGATCTTCTACGCTGGTGGCGTTGGGATCCATGTTGATGAAGACGAATCCGGCATATTCTTCCAGACGCACCGGAACCAGTTGCGCTTTGTCGCTATCGAAATTGGCGACGTTTTCACAGTTACGCGCATGGGCCAGGTTGCCATCGAGTTTGAATGCCCAGGCGTGATACGGGCAGGTAATCACATTTTTCGCTTTCCCTTCACCACTCAATAACTGATGGCCACGGTGCGGGCAAACGTTATAGAACGCGCGCAAAACCTTATCACGACCGCGTACCAGCACGATGCTTTCGCCAATGATCTCACGCGTTACGTAATCATTGGCATTCGCCAGTTCGCTACTGTGAGCGACGCAAATCCAGCTTTTGGCAAAGACGTTCTCTTTTTCGTGTTCAAAGGCGTTCTGATCGGTATAAAAACGGGCAGGAATGGTCCACGCCTCTTGCGGGTTAGCGCAAAAATTTCCGGGTAGTACAAAGTCAGGGCTCAGATTGCTCATAGGGATACCTTTATCGTTAGGATGATGGCGCTCAGTTGTCGCCTTTGAATACGGTTCCCGCAGGGAGCACTGGCGTTTTTTCCGGGGCTTCAACCGGTGTCTGCGGGAGATAATGTTCAATTTGATGAGCCGGAATATCGGCGTAATCCTGTTTCAGCCAGCGAATAAATCCGCCCACTTTCACCAGTAAAATGACGAGGAAGGGAAGGGCTGTAAGTACCACGGTGGTTTTCATGGTTTCCAGCGATGCGCCGGTGAACAGAATTGAAAGCGGGATCAGGGTGATTACCACGCACCAGAACAGACGCAGGCCACGGTCTGGATCATCACCTTCCTGAAGATTCCGCGTGCTGGTCGCTGCCATGGTGTAGGCCACTGCATCCATATGCGAGGCGAGGAAAATAATCATCACGCCCAGATAAGCGGCGAGGAACAATTTACCGGCTGGCAACGACATCAGAACTTGTTGAACGGCCGTTTCACCGCCCAACGTTTCCAGCACCTGCGGAACGTTGATTATCCCTTTGATAAACTGATGAATAGCAAAACTTTCCATCACGCCGAAGAAGAACCAGCAGCCGACGGTGCTACCGAGGATCAGCCCCCAGATAACTTCTTTGATCTTACGACCACGTGATACGCGGGTGACGAACATTGCCACGCCGGGGGTGTAAGAGATCCACCAGAGCCAGTAGAAAACGGTCCAGTTGCGGGTAAATGAGCCATCGCCAAGCGGATCGGTGAATAAGCTCATCTGTAAGAAGTTTTGTGTGGTCAGGCCGATGGCATTGATGATGCTGTTAGTAATAAATTCGGTTGGACCGACAATCAAAACCAGCAATGGCAGCAGGAATGCGCCCCAGCCGACCATTTTGCTCAGACGTTGTAAACCGTTGTTGATACCTATCCACGAACTAAGGCAAAAAATGCCGCCGGAAAGCAGGATCACAAATGCCTGCACGGTGAAGTTATCCGGCAAACCGGTCAGCGCGGAAAGCCCACGGGTAAAGGTTGCCGCCGTCACCACCAGAGAAATGGTCAGCGCGCCGACAGTGGCGATCAGAAACATCAAATCGACCAGTTTTCCCCATGGGCCTTGCGGGCGAACACCGGTAATGGCAGCAATAATGCCGGAAAGACTCAGACCTTTATTTTTCCGCACATGAAAGTGGTAAGCCATGATTAATGAGGCCAGCGTATAAGTTGCCCAGGCGCTGATGCCCCAGTGGAAAAAGGAGTAGGGAACGCTAAATTCCAGTGCCTGCTGTGAACGCGGCACGATATTTAAACCAGGCGTTTGATAATAATAGGCCCACTCCGCTACGCCCCAATAAAGCGTGGAGGAACCTAATCCGGCACAAATAAACATAAACAGCCAGGAGAGCGTACTGTATTCCGGCTTACCTTCGCCAAGACGAATATTGCCATATTTGCTGGTGGCTAAATAAATTACCAGCCCCATTGCCAGCAAAACTAATACCTGTACGGCGGAACCCAGCGTGCGGGTAACTAAACTGTATATTGCGTTGGCCGCGTCGGCCGACTGTTGCGGAAAAAGGCTTAATGTGGCTGCGATGAAAAGAATGGCCACCAGGCTGATGCTAATCAGTGGTAAATCTTTTTTCTTAACATTGCTCATCATGAGTCATCTCCTGGGCATAAAAGCCCGTCGCTGGCTTTTGCCAGTTGTAATTATTTGCAGGGTAATGAACTTTTTGTTGTGTTTAACAAATTGATTATTTGCATGTTACATAAATTAAACAATTAAGAATACGGAAAGCCATAAAACACGAAACGGAAACAATAAAAGGTGAAATGACGCAGGTTATTTACTGTAAAGAACGAATAAAAAAACCGCGTCAGTGACGCGGTTCAAATAAACTGGTTCGACCTTAACGCAAAATAATTTTGCAAATCGCGTCGGCAACCTGTGGCGTGGTGGCATTACCTTTCATATCGGGTGTTTTCGGCCCGTGAGCAATCACTTCTTCAATCGCTGCCAGAATGCCGTTGTGCGCTTGCTGGAAACGCTCATCGCCATTGCCAAGGAAATCCAGCATCATTGCCCCGGCCCAAATCGTCGCGATAGGGTTGGCAATATTTTTACCGTAGATATCCGGCGCAGAGCCGTGGACTGGTTCGAAGAGCGACGGGAAAGTGCGTTCCGGATTCAGGTTGGCGGATGGGGCAATGCCGATGGTGCCGGTGCAGGCCGGGCCAAGATCGGAAAGAATATCGCCAAATAAATTAGACGCTACCACCACATCAAAGCGTTCCGGTTGCATCACAAAGCGCGCACAGAGAATATCAATATGCTGCTTGTCCCAGCGGATTTCCGGGTAATTTTCTGCCATTGCTTCTACTCGCTCATCCCAGTACGGCATACTAATGGCTAAACCGTTAGATTTCGTGGCAGAAGTCAGGGTTTTGCGCGGGCGGCTTTGTGCCAGCTCAAAAGCATATTGCAAAATGCGATCGACGCCACGGCGGGTAAATACCGATTCCTGAATGACAACTTCATGTTCCGTTCCTTCATTCAGTCGACCGCCCAGAGACGAGTATTCGCCTTCCGTATTTTCGCGCACCACGTAAAAATCGATGTCGCCAGGCTGTTTACCCGCCAGTGGGCAGGGTACGCCGGGAAAGAGGCGTACCGGGCGCAGGTTGACGTACTGATCAAACTCGCGGCGAAATTTCAGCAGCGATCCCCATAACGAAATATGGTCCGGAACGGTATCCGGCCAGCCGACGGCACCAAAGTAGATAGCGTCGAAACCGCTGAGTTGTTCATGCCAGTCGTCCGGCATCATTTTGCCGTGATGGCTGTAATACTCGCAGCTTGCCCACTCCATCTGCTCAAAACTTAAGGCAAAGCCCCAGCGTTCAGCAGCAGCCTGTAACACTCGAATCCCTTCAGGAAGGACTTCTTTGCCAATCCCGTCTCCAGGGATCGCAGCAATACGCATCGTTTTCATCATTAGGTTCTCACTTCCTGATCAGCAAAATTGACAACTCCACCATCCTATAATTGACTGATCAGGAATTAATCCCCGCAACTGGTGAAACATAAAACACGAATCATGAATAATTTACCGCTGCTGAACGATTTGCGCGTCTTTATGCTGGTGGCTCGCCGGGCTGGTTTTGCCGCCGTGGCGGAAGAATTAGGCGTTTCACCGGCCTTCGTCAGCAAGCGCATCGCCTTGCTGGAGCAAACTCTGAACGTGGTGCTATTACACCGCACCACCCGTCGCGTCACCATTACCGAGGAAGGCGAGCGGATTTATGAATGGGCGCAGCGGATTTTGCAGGATGTCGGGCAGATGATGGATGAGCTTTCCGACGTGCGTCAGGTGCCGCAGGGAATGTTGCGTATTATCAGCAGTTTTGGTTTTGGACGGCAGGTGGTAGCCCCGGCACTGTCAGCACTGGCGAAGGCGTATCCGCAACTGGAGTTACGTTTTGATGTGGAAGACCGGTTGGTCGATTTAGTCAATGAAGGGGTCGATCTGGATATTCGTATTGGCGACGACATTGCACCTAACTTAATTGCCCGTAAACTGGCGACCAATTACCGTATTCTCTGCGCGTCGCCGGAGTTTATTGCGCGATATGGTGCACCGAAACATTTAACGGATCTTTCTGCGTTACCCTGCCTGGTCATAAAAGAGCGCGATCATCCGTTTGGTGTCTGGCAGTTGCGCAATAAAGAGGGGCACCATGCCATTAAAGTCACCGGACCGATGTCGTCAAATCATGGTGAAATTGTCCATCAGTGGTGTCTCGATGGGCAGGGAATTGCGCTGCGCTCCTGGTGGGACGTTAGTGAAAATATTGCCAGTGGACATCTGGTACAGGTTTTACCTGAATATTATCAGCCAGCAAATGTCTGGGCTGTTTATGTCTCAAGGCTGGCGACATCCGCAAAAGTACGGATTACGGTAGAGTTTTTGCGCCAGTATTTTGCAAATCATTACCCGAATTTTTCACTGGAATGAGCGCAATTTTTTACTCTATTCTCAGGTTTATATCAGGTTAAAACCTGATTTTCTCCTTTCTAAGCCGCTACAGATTGGTTAGCATATTCACCTTTAATCGCGCATGATCCAAAGAGAATTAAAGAGGTTAATGTGTTCGCAGAATACGGGGTTCTGAATTACTGGACCTATCTGGTTGGGGCCATTTTTATTGTGTTGGTGCCAGGGCCAAATACCCTGTTTGTGCTTAAAAATAGCGTTAGCAGCGGTATGAAAGGCGGTTATCTTGCGGCCTGCGGTGTATTTATTGGCGATGCGGTATTGATGTTTCTGGCATGGGCTGGAGTGGCGACATTAATTAAGACCACCCCGATATTATTCAACATTGTACGTTATCTTGGTGCGTTTTATTTGCTCTATCTGGGGAGTAAAATTCTTTACGCTACCCTGAAGGGTAAAAATAGCGAGGCTAAATCAGATGAACCTCAATATGGCGCTATTTTCAAGCGTGCGTTAATTTTGAGTCTGACCAATCCAAAAGCCATTTTGTTCTATGTGTCGTTTTTCGTACAGTTTATCGATGTTAATGCGCCACATACGGGGATTTCATTCTTTATTCTGGCGACAACTCTGGAACTGGTAAGCTTCTGTTATTTGAGCTTCCTGATTATTTCTGGTGCTTTTGTCACGCAGTACATTCGAACCAAAAAGAAACTGGCTAAAGTGGGCAACTCGCTGATTGGCCTGATGTTCGTGGGTTTCGCTGCCCGACTGGCGACGCTGCAATCCTGATGCTTTCAGCCCGCGATGCTGCGGGCTTCCCTCCTGAAATACATCTATATTCCGCCTGGATGACGCTAAAAAGTAACCAATAAATGGTATTTAAAATGCAAATTATCAGGCGTACCCTGAAACGGCTGGAATAAATGGTTTTCAGCACATTTACCGAAGGAGGGAAAAGGATGCTGCAAATCCCACAAAATTACATTCATACGCGCTCAACACCTTTCTGGAATAAACAAACTGCGCCTGCCGGAATATTCGAACGTCATCTTGATAAAGGAACGCGTCCGGGTGTTTATCCACGCCTGTCCGTTATGCATGGGGCGGTCAAATATCTCGGCTACGCCGATGAACACAGCGCAGAACCTGATCAGGTGATCCTCATCGAAGCAGGTCAATTCGCAGTGTTCCCGCCGGAAAAGTGGCACAATATTGAAGCCATGACTGACGATACTTATTTCAACATCGACTTCTTCGTTGCTCCTGAAGTCCTGATGGAAGGTGCAAAACAACGGAAAGTCATTCATAGCGGGAAATGAATTATGGGCAAAGCAACGTATACCGTAACCGTCACCAATAACAGTAATGGCGTTTCTGTCGATTACGAAACAGAGACGCCGATGACATTACTGGTGCCAGAAGTGGCGGCCGAAGTGATAAAAGATCTCGTCAATACCGTGCGTTCTTATGACACGGAAAATGAACATGATGTGTGTGGTTGGTAATTATTGCTAATGTAGATGGCGCTAATTCTGCGCCATCGTAAAAAAAATGCTCTGTGACACATATCACAATTCTTGCCTCTCTTATGTTGTGCTATGCTTTTTATCAGCGACTAACCCGCTAATGCAAAACAGATAAGTGAGGAAACAATGGGCATTCTGTCATGGATTATTTTTGGACTTATTGCCGGTATTCTGGCGAAGTGGATCATGCCTGGTAAAGATGGTGGTGGATTCTTTATGACCATCCTGCTGGGAATTATCGGTGCCGTAGTTGGTGGATGGATCAGTACACTGTTTGGTTTTGGCAAAGTCGATGGCTTCAACTTTGGTAGTTTTGTGGTTGCCGTGATTGGTGCGCTGGTCGTGCTGTTTATCTACAGAAAAGTCAAAAGTTAATGCTGAAAAGCACAAAGGCTGCCTACAGGCAGCCTTTGTTATTTTATCGACGCGCTATTACCACCATCCCAGCTCGGTGCCAAGAACGACAATAATCGCCACGCCCATCATAATAATCGTTGTTTTTTTCATCTTTATGCCCCTGGGGCCGCATAGCCGCCAATAAAAAACCACGCTAAAAATACGACTGCCGTAATAAAGATCACGACGGGAAAAACAATACCGATTCGCATGTTACCACCAAAGAAAAGGATGTGAATACGCCTCAGGAGTGCCTGTCTGAATGCGCGACAAAAGGGGGTTTCTGTTTGTGTTTTTTCTCCTGATACATCGCGATATCGGCAGCATGTAGGGCACTGTCTGCATCGGTGGTTTCAGGATCCACTTCTACTACGCCAAGACTGGCGCCAGGATAAAACAGATCAATATCACCCAGGTGATATTCTCCACGTATTTGCTGTTGGATACGCTC
The DNA here is from genome assembly GCF_013368855.2 of Escherichia sp. 93.0816. NCBI lineage: Bacteria > Pseudomonadati > Pseudomonadota > Gammaproteobacteria > Enterobacterales > Enterobacteriaceae > Escherichia > Escherichia sp. 93.0816. The sequence goes on from NZ_JABWNC020000001.1 coordinate 304,810, forward strand.
ACGCAGTGACTGGATATCGGCATTTTCATTAGCCAGGGCAACGACCAAAAATTCATCGCCGCCGAGACGACCAATAATCTCGCCATTCTGATGTAGCCTGGTGAGGCGCTCGCCAACCTGAATAAGAAACAGATCGCCGCTATTGTGACCAAATCGGTCGTTGATTAATTTGAAGTTATCCAGGTCGATAAAAGCAATAATTGCCTTACGCTTCAGATGCCGAGCGAGGGAAAACAGCGTCGTCAGATTATCAAAAATCGCCCGCCGATTCGGCAGGCCGGTCAAAGAGTCGGTGTAAGATTGCGCAATCAGAGCGGCATTGGCTTCACGTAATTGCTCAACCAGCGCCTCTTTTTGAATATATTGTGCAATCAGTCCGGCGAATAGCTGCAAAACCTGCTCTGCGCGTTCACTCCACGGGCGCTTTTCACTGCTGGCGGCGCAAAGCGTGCCATAGAATGATCCATCCGGTAAGTGAATTGGTGTGCTCAGGAATGTGGTAATACCAAGATTGCGTGCCGCAATGCAGTCACCCCAACGGCCTGGAACTTCATCGCTGAAAAAACAGTTTTCATCAATGGCGCGTTTGCACAACGAGTAATCCCACGAGACGGTAAAATTCTCCGGGATGTGCATTTTCTGGCTGTTACGGGCAAACAGGATATGTTGCAGTCGCGCGTCAATATCCACCTTTGTCAAATAGGTCGATTCCATGTCGGTGACCATTTCCAGCATCTCCAGAAGTTGCCGAACCAGACTTTCCAGAGAATGTTCTGAGGCGAGTGACTGCGAGACGCGGGCAATAATCTGATCTGACACGAAAGAACTCCAGGATACGGCGGGTAAAATGCTGATTATTTAATCTTTGCAGGCATGATAAAACATCATCAAAGAAGATGAAACTAGCCGTAATATATTTAAAGTGAATGTAAAGGAAATAGTGCTGCAAAACAAAACGATACCGCGATACTCTAAGGCGTAGATAAACGTGTGAGATCAACGAATGAAAATTATCAGTTTTACTCTGCCTTGCCTGTTAATCCTTGCGGGATGTTCAACCACTTCTCAACCCGATGCACCAAAACCGCCGCATGTTGGGATGGCGAATCCGGCGTCGGTCTACTGCCAACAGAAAGGCGGTACGCTCATTCCCGTGCAGACATCGCAAGGGGTCAGCAACAATTGCAAATTACCGGGCGGTGAAACGATTGATGAATGGGCATTATGGCGACGGGATCATCCGGCGGGTGAAAAATAACCGCCGGATGCCAGGCTAAAATCACAAGCTTCGCAGCCAGTCGGCCAGCACCAGCGCATGGTTTTGCGTGGTATTTTTTGCCGAGTAGAGCAGGGTCAGCGGCTGTTTTTGGGCGATTTCCACCAGCCGTTTCCCTTCTGGCTTGTGTTGCGCCAGTTCTGCAAGATATTGTTCGCGAAAGGTTTTAAAATCGATCACTTCGCCGTGAAAGGCTTTGCGCAGCTCCGTTGACGGCGTGATCTCTTTATCCCACTCATCAAGTGCTAAATCAGTTTTCTTGATACCACGCGGCCAGAGACGGTCGACCAGTACGCGATAACCATCGCTCTGTTCAGCCGGATCATAAACGCGTTTACACTGAATATTCATCGTGTTTGTTCTCCCTTTCACGCATGATTTGCATCGTCACTATAGCACCGGACATCAACGAATTTCTTTGTCTCTTCCGGCGCAAAGTCCAAAAATCGCCATCAGCAGTGAAAGAATTGCGACAACAATCAGTGGGGTGGACCAGTCACCGTTAGCATCGTGTATTTTGCCCATTAGCGGCGGCCCACAGGCTGCCAACAAATACCCGACGGATTGTGCCATCCCCGAGAGTGCCGCCGCCTGATGCGCAGAACTAGCCCGCAGACCAATGAACGTCAACCCCAGTATCATTGTTGCGCCGGAACCAAAACCGAAAAGCAGAGTCCAGGTGATCGCGTGCGCAGGTATAAAGCAGAGCCCAACCGCGCCCACTGCGCACATTAAGGCGACCAGAGCGGCAATACCGCGTTGATCTTTCACATGATGTAAGAAAAGTGGGATCAGCAAACCGGGAGCAGCAGTGGCTAATTGCAACAAACCATGCAGCGAACCTGCCTGTGCCTCGCTGTAGCCGTGACTGATGAGGATCGCCGGAAGCCAGCCGATAATCACGTAATAGACCAGTGAGTTGATCCCAAGAAACAATGTTACCTGCCAGGCAAGCGGCGAACGCCAGATACCCCGGGTATGTAAGGCGCGTGAGGTACTCAAATTCACATGTTGTTGATTACGCCATTGCGGCAGCCATATAAATAGAGCCAGCAGAGGAAAACACATCAGCATGAGCAACGCGCCCTGCCAGCCAAAACCGTTCAAAGCCAGCGGCACCACCAGAGCTGACCCCAGAGCCGCTGCAGCGCCCATCGTCAGGGAATATGCGCCGGTAAGTCTGGCGACGGAATGGGGAAAATCGCGTTTAATGAGACCAGGTAGCAAGACATTCCCTAATGAAATCCCACAGCCAATGATAATCGTACCGCCAAATAATAAGTAAGCCGAAGGAAGAGAGCGAATTGCTATGCCAGCACAAATCAAAAGTAATGCTGCCACCAGGCTGCGCTCTATACCAAAACGACGTGCCACCGACGCGGCAAGAGGGGATATCAGCGCAAAGGCTAATAAAGGTAAGGTCGTCAGTAACCCTGTTTGCGCCGTCGTCAGTGAGTAAGCGGAACGAATGGTATCCAGTAACGGTGCTACGCCGGTGAAGGTAACACGGAGTGTGGTGGCAATCATTAGAACGCCGGCTATCAGGACAATCCTGTTTTTGCCGCTTAATGAAGTTGAACGGATCATAGATATCTCATTGTTACAAGCGAGGCTGTACCTTAGCGTTTTTATTGCTATGTTGAATCAAGCTAAAATGACAAATTATCGCTAAATTCGGACAAAATGATGCACAGGTTAAATCTCAATGGTTATGAACCCGATCTTCACCATGAAACGGCGGTCGCATTTTGTATTCATGCCGGAAAGGATGAATTGACCAGTCCTGTGCATCAGCACCGCAAAGGACAACTGATACTGGCGCTGCGTGGAGCCATTACCTGTACGGTGGAAAATGCGCTGTGGATGGTGCCGCCACAATATGCGGTATGGATTCCTGGCGGTGTGGAGCATAGTAATCAGGTGACAGCGAATGCCGAGCTTTGTTTTTTATTTATTGAATCCAGTGCGGTGATAATGCCGGGCAAATGTTGCACGCTGAAAATTGCGCCTTTATGTCGTGAATTAATTTTAACGCTGGCAAAAAGAACAGCAGCTCAACGTGCTGAACCAATGACGCGCAGATTAATTCAGGTGCTGTTTGATGAACTCCCTCAGCAACCGCAACAACAGTTGCAGTTACCCGTTTCTTCACACCCCAAAATCCGCGTGATGGTGGATACGATGGCAAAAGAGCCCGTTGAATGGGGGACATTAGGACAATGGGCAAATTTTTTTGCGATGAGTGAACGTAATCTTGCCAGGTTGATAGTTAAAGAGACGGGGTTGAGCTTTCGTCAGTGGCGTCATCAGTTGCAGCTCATTCTGGCACTTCAGAGGTTAGTGAACGGCGATAGTGTTCAGAAAGTGGCGCATATGCTGGGGTATGATTCAACAACGGCTTTTATTACCATGTTTAAGAAAGGCCTGGGGCAAACGCCAGGCCGGTATATTGCGGGATTAACTACTGTTTCCCGATGATCAGAGAGACCAGACCTGCGGCAATAAGCGGACCGACCGGCACACCGCGAAACAGCGCCACGCCTAAAATCGTGCCCACCAGCAGCCCGGCAACCAGTTGCGGCTGACTGCCCATTAACGTCACGCCGCGCCCACCCAGCCAGGAGACAATAACGCCTACTGCAATTGCCACCAGCGATTTCCAGTTCAGAAACGAGTGAATCAGGGTTGAGGGCGGCAGTGTCCCGCTGGCGATGGGGGCCATAACGCCAATAGTCAGAATGATTATCCCGATACTCAGTCCTTGTTTTTCGATCCACGGGAAAAAGTTGCTTAACGGTGTGACGCGGACAATGATCAACACCAGTATTGAAACGGCGACAGTGGTGTTGTGGCTGATAAAGCCCAGCGCAGCTAACCCGAGCAGGATCAGCAAAGTGACATCAAACATCGTGGTTTCCTTGCCAAAAAATAATAAGCCTGCCTACTTTACGCCTGCTGATGAGAGGAAGCAGAGAACAATTACGCGTTATGCATAAAAATCAGGCAAATTGTCATCAAATTGCCATTTATGCGCGCTAACAATAACGTGAAAACAGGTATCTCCTGGGGTAAAACCATGAACGATCAAATGTTCGTTGAGACACTGATTATCACGTCATCGTTTTTTGCCATTGCGGTTGTGCTGGTGCTATCTGTTCTGCTTATTGAACGAACCCGCTAGTTACGTAGTACGACGGAATTTGACCAGTTCGGGTTGTGCAATGCGTAAATAATCTGCGGTGTTCAGAATAACGGATTTATCCAGCATACCCGCATTGAAGGCGATCTCATCGAATCGCTCAAAGAGTAGCGGGTCGGCGACCAGTTTGAGTTTTGGGTGGAAGCTGAATGGAGGGATAGCACCGAAGACACAGCCTGTCAGTTCATCGACTTCCGCCGGACTGGCCAGCGAAGCACGTAACCCGCCGATGTGGCTGGCGAGTTGGCTAAGCTCAGCTTGTTGATCGGCAGCGAGGATCGCCAGAACATGCTGATTTACGCCATTACCTTTGACTTTACACACCAGTGCCTTAGCACCCTGACCCAAAGCGGTGCCACGAATTTCTGACACCGCTTCGCATTTACCCACCGCTTCGTGGGTAACGATGCGAAAGTTAGCGCCTTCTTGTGATAATAAAGCGATTAACCGCTGATGCGTCACGCTTCCTTTAGCCATTTCAGTCATTTCACGCTCCTGGGATTACAAGCAAACAACCACAGAAGATTATCATGAACGGCTGTTTTTGTTCTGCTTATTGACATATAAACGCTCATCGGAAGCTTTATATGCATCATGCAACGTATCGTTTTCTTTCATCGCGTAAATACCGGAAGAGAAGCCGATCTCTTTCTGCGGCGCGATATGTTGCAGACGTTTTTCGATACGTTCAGGCAGTTGTGCTGCAATTTGCGGCGTCGAATCGACGAGAATAATGCAAAATTCGTCGCCACCGAGCCGGATGGCATAATCGCTTTTACGAATCGACTGTTTAATCGCCTGAGCTAATAACGTAATGGCTAAATCGCCCTCCTGATGACCGAGGGTGTCATTTATTTGCTTTAACTTGTCCATGTCAATTGCAATAAACATCACCGAAGAACCGGACTGCACCAGTTTCTGTAAACGCTGCTCAAGTTCAGGCGTTAATATTTTGCGATTATACAGCCCGGTCATCGCATCACTGATATTTTCACGAGTCACATTTTGGTACAGGCGGAAGTGCATCCGTACCATATTGAGTAATATCAATGCTGTCAGCAGCCAGAATACAACGCTTTTCCATGATGATGTAATAAAGTAAAGAATATCAATGGATAACGAAACACGAATGCCGCCAGGCAAGTCATGGACGTAACTGACATACTGAAACAGATTATCTTCGCTCTGATTGATAATAATGTCGCGTCCCGAATCTGTATCGGTTAGCGTAACATTGAGAAAACGCCAGAGGAGAGGGCGGTCATGAGTGTAAAAAATATTGCGCAGATTGTTTTTACTAATATCCAGCAACACAATACCTTTTAATTGCCCGGCAACATAGACTGGCGTCAGCAAACTCATCACGTTCTGTTTAGTACGCTGATCCTGGTAAATGCTCGATAATACGGTGCGACCGGTAAACACTTTTTCAATATCTTTACGATCAATACCAATGCTTCCTGACTGCAAGAAGGACCAGTTATTCATCGCGAAGTATTCAACATTAACCGGCTCATAAAAATAGACATAGAGGTCATTGAGATCGAGATAATAGTGAAATTTCTCTTCGGCCATCCCAAGACCGGAACCGTAATCATCCTGGTGGCGGTTACCTTCCACCGCCTGATCAAATGCCGGTAATAGCGCCGCTGCTTCGACAATTGTGTCGCAGTCAGTGGATGCAGTCTGCAATGTTCCGTGTAAATCCGCATAAGTATGGGCAGTCAGGTTTAAGCCATGGGTATTGTTGGCAGACTCAAAAGCCTCACAGATGGCATGTCGCTGTTCTGGCGACACCTCAGACTGTTTCGCAGCAAGCGCGCGCATCACGTGTGCGGCAATGCTCTGATTTTGATACTTGTCATAGAGAAAGGAGGAGTCTGCTTTCTGGACGATATAGCGCAAATAAGCACTCATAGCCCTGTCGCTGGCGACAAGTTCAAAAATAAGGAAGGAAGATGTCAGCACAATGACACTTGCGGCGATAAAATGCCGGAGCATTCTATGGTGCAATTTCATGATAAATGGCACTCCTTCGGTTAGTGAAACGAGAAAACCAGATAAAGTTCGATTGCGGCCTGGTACAGGGGCGCTAATTATACTCATCTCTGCGCCGCTGGGGAGGGGAAATTTAGGGGTATTGGTAATAAATTGTATGCCAGAGCCATGCAAAATGCATGGCTTTGAATAATTTTGCACTCAAATATAATGAATAATCACTTTGTTGCCGCCATCGGTTTTCGCCTCACATAACGCTTTATCTGCTTCCGTCATGAGAAGCGAGATATTACGCGTATCACCCGTGGAAAAAACACAGCCAATGCTGATGGTCATTTGTTCAGGGACATTATATCTATTACTAAAACCGGTCAGGAGTTCGACATTTTTACGCACCCGATCGGCGATAATTTTTGCCTGGGCGGTATTCAATTCGGTAAATAGCAAGCCAAACACTTCACCATCCAGACGTGCGAAGATGTCATCGGGGCGGATACTTTGCTGGATAATATCGACAATGGAAACCAGAACTTTATCGCCCACATGATGGCCCCATTGAGCATTTATACGTTTGAACTGGTTAATATCTACCAGCATAATACAAAAATCCTTCACAACAGGGCGAGAGAGTAATGACTCTACACTGTTGAAAAAGTGACGACGGTTATAAATATTGGTCAGTACATCATGAACCGCTAGTTTGCTGGAAAGTTGTAGTTCCTGAAATATATTATATATCAAGAAGGTGACAACAAACAGTTTACTCGAAACCTCAATGCCACGACTGATATACCAGATGGTATAATTATATTCATCCAGAGTCAGTAGTAATAAGTTACAGCAGAGCGATGCCAGGCATAATAATGCAATTGACGGCCACATCTCGCTTGCTAATTGTGTACGCATGATAATAAAAAACAGTAAACACGCCCACAGACAAACCAAAATCTTGGTGTAGTTAATTCCCCAGCTCGCCGTATGACTATCCGGACAATAATCTACGACATACAAAGAGTAGTCAGGATTATAGCTGCTCAGGTTGTGTGCCAGAAAAGGGAAAAATATAAAAGGTATCAGCGCCAGCAACAAGATACAGGTTTTTTTCTTGTTGTTCGTCAGGATGCTATTTCGTCCATAACAGTAGAGAGCCAGTGCGGTTAAGCAAATGAAACTTAGCTGGCGAAATAGATATAATATGGAAATATCATTCGACTTCGTCTGAATAAGTGTGCTGTCATTGATAGGCTTATGAATAATGAAAATGGTTTCAGTTAAATAGAAAAGACCACTTAAAAAAGCAAGACTTAAAATGAGTGTTGGGAAAATATCACGCTTAATGAAATATTTCATTAGCATGAAAAGAAAGATGATGGAGTTGAGGAAAAATAAAGCCACAACAACCATCAGGTAATTCATCTGTGGGATGAGTTTTATATTGGTGTTTTCGTTATATAAAGTGGTGATGCAAAATAAAATTAATGTCAGTAATAAGCTGAAAATAAAAAAGCTTTGAGCTTTTAATTTTTGTGTACCCATAGAAACCATAAAAAGGAGAGCAATGTGAGTGCTGGATTTTATTGATGGCAGAGATATATAGTTTTGACCAGGATCAAATTTCCTTATCGATAAAAAAATAATTAAAGAATACCCCTGAAAAAAAACGTGTTAACAGAATTATTTTTTCCGAATGATTTTTTTATGGAACTAAATTCTGTAAAGCTGATGCCGACATATTTAAAGCAATTGTAAACTAACGTATGTAATAAATGAATTAATTTACAGTGAGCTAAAAATCAGCCAGGCAATAATGACCCGGCTGATGGTTTTAGTCTTTAGTAGTTGCATTTTGTTTATGGAATAGCTCGCGGAACACAGGATAAATATCATCCTGATCGCGGATATGCTGCATCGCAAAGTTTTCGAAAGTAGATTGCAGATGCTCATATTCCCGCCACAATGTTTGATGAGCGCGGCGGGTAATTTCGATATAGCTGTAATAACGAACAACGGGCAACAATTTTTTCGCCAGAATTTCATGGCAAAGTGGAGAGTCATCAGCCCAGTTATCGCCGTCCGACGCTTGTGCCGCGTAGATATTCCACTGCGCCGGGTTATAACGCTCTTTCACTACCTCATCCATCAATTTCAGGGCGCTGGAAACAATGGTGCCGCCAGTTTCCTGTGAGTAGAAAAACTCATGTTCATCAACTTCTTTCGCCTGGGTATGGTGGCGGATGTAAACGACTTCGACGTTCTTGTAGGTTCTGCTGAGAAACAGATACAGTAATATATAAAAACGTTTGGCCATATCTTTGGTGGATTGATCCATCGACCCGGAAACGTCCATCAGGCAAAACATCACCGCCTGACTGGAGGGATCGGGGCGCTTCTCATAATTCTTGTAACGTAAATCGAAGGTGTCGATGAACGGAACACGTTCAATTTTGGCGCGTAATTCGGCAATCTCTTTGCGCAGCCGTTCCTCCTCCAGCAATTGCGCAGGTTCACTGTTGCTGATGATGGCCAGATTTTCTTCCAGAGCATGAAGTTCCCGCCGCTTGCCTGCGGTCATCGCGGTACGTCGCGCCAGTGAGTTCTGCAATGAACGCACCACGCTGATATTGGCAGGAACGCCGTTAGCGGTGTAGCCTGCCCGATGCGTTTTATATTCGGTCAACTGGCGTTGCTGGTTTTGTTTCAGATTTGGTAAGGCTAAATCTTCAAACAGCAGGTCGAGATATTCGTCTTTCGAAATCTGGAAGACAAATTCATCCTGACCTTCACCGTCCTGACTGGCCTGACCCTGACCACTGCCGGAGCCACCGCCGCCGCCCTGGGGACGTTCAATTCTGTCATTCTGTACAAAATGGTCATTGCCCGGATGAACGCGATGGCGCAGGCCGCCACGCCCCTGATGAAACATCGGTTCGCTAATATCTTCCGTTGGGATAGAAACGGATTCGCCGCTGTCGACGTCGGTCACCGAACGCTTATTGATGGCCTCGGAGATCGACTGTTTGATTTGCGCTTTATAACGGCGTAAAAAACGCTGGCGATTCACCATGCTTTTGTTTTTGCCGTTCAGACGCCGGTCAATAAACCAGGTCATATGCCCCCCGTACTGCATTTGCCAACTGTATGCTGCACCTGTATTGCCGGATACGCTTCGCTTATCCGGCCTACGGTTCGCTGTCGTTGTAGGCCCGGTAGCATGTGCACCGGGCCTTTGTTGTTAAGACGATTTACGTACGCGCAAATACCATTCGCACAGTAAACGCACCTGTTTACGGGTGTAGCCTTTTTCCATCATACGGTCGACAAAATCGTCGTGTTTCTTCTGCTCGTCGGTTGAGGTTTTGGCGTTAAACGAAATGACCGGCAACAACTCTTCGGTATTGGAGAACATTTTCTTCTCAATAACCGTGCGCAGTTTTTCGTAGCTGGTCCAGTTCGGATTGCGTCCGCTGTTATTCGCCCTGGCGCGCAGCACGAAGTTGACAATCTCGTTGCGGAAATCTTTCGGATTGCTGATCCCCGCCGGTTTTTCAATTTTCTCCAGCTCGGCGTTAAGAGATTCGCGGTCAAACAGCTGCCCGGTATCCGGGTCGCGATACTCCTGATCCTGGATCCAGAAATCCGCATAGGTGACATAACGGTCGAAAATGTTCTGCCCATATTCGGAATAGGATTCGAGATAAGCCGTCTGGATCTCTTTGCCGATAAACTCGGCATATTTCGGGATCAGATAACCTTTCAGGAACTCCAGATAGCGTTCTGCCTGCTCTTGCGGGAACTGCTCGCGCTCAATCTGCTGTTCAAGAACGTAGAACAGGTGAACCGGGTTAGCCGCCACTTCCACGTGATCGAAGTTAAACACGCGGGAGAGGATCTTAAACGCGAAACGCGTGGACAGACCGTTCATCCCTTCATCGACGCCTGCGTAATCACGATATTCCTGATACGACTTGGCTTTCGGGTCGGTATCTTTCAGGCTTTCGCCATCGTAAACGCGCATCTTTGAATAAATGCTGGAGTTTTCTGGCTCTTTCAGACGCGAAAGAATGGAAAAACGTGACAGCGTTTCAAGCGTACCAGGCGCGCATGGGGCGTGAGTCAATTCACTGTGATTAAGCAGTTTCTCGTAGATTTTGATCTCTTCGGAAATGCGCAAGCAATACGGCACCTTCACGATGTAAACACGGTCGAGGAAGGCTTCGTTGTTTTTGTTATTACGGAAAGTGACCCATTCGGATTCGTTCGAGTGGGCGAGAATAATCCCGTTGAATGGCAGGGCGGAGATACCTTCCGTCCCGTTGTAGTTACCTTCCTGGGTGGCGGTCAACAGGGGATGCAGCACTTTTATCGGTGCTTTAAACATCTCGACAAATTCCATGATCCCCTGGTTTGCACGGCACAGCGCACCGGAATAACCATAGGCGTCCGGATCGTTCTGCGCGTAGTGTTCGAGTTTACGAATATCGACTTTCCCTACCAGCGCGGAGATGTCCTGGTTGTTCTCATCGCCCGGCTCCGTTTTGGCGATGGCAATTTGTTGCAGAATAGACGGCCAGACCTTCACAACCCGGAATTTAGTGATGTCGCCGCCAAACTCATGCAGACGTTTCGCAGCCCACGGCGACATGATGGTGCCGAGATAACGGCGAGGAATGCCATACTCTTTTTCCAGGATCTGCGCATCTTCCTGTGGATTGAACAGACAGAACGGATGATCGTTGACCGGGCTGCGCTCACCGTTGGCGCTCAATACATAAATAGGCACGAGCTGCATTAATGATTTCAGTCGCTCAGCAAGCGATGATTTACCCCCACCTACAGGCCCCAGCAGATACAGGATTTGTTTCTTCTCTTCCAGCCCCTGAGCCGCGTGTTTCAGATAAGAGACAATCTGTTCAATCGCGTCTTCCATGCCGTAAAACTCTTCAAACGCCGGATAACGTGCAATGACCCGGTTGGAAAAGAGTCGAGAAAGTCTGGGCTCCTGGGCCGTATCGACCATGACTGGCTCACCAATAGCCATCAATAGCCGCTCAGCCGCGTTGGCATAAGCACTGCGATCTTGCCGACAAGTGGTAAGAAACTCCTGCAGTGTGAACTCTTCGTCCTTGGCAGCTTCATATCGCTGGCGATAGTGATCGAATATATTCATGGTATGCCGTCCTTTCGTTTTTTAGCACAGGTTAAGAGCCGTTCATATGAATAGTAGAGGCTCCCGGAAGAGGTAAACTGAACGACGTCTCTTGCTAAAACACAGCAACTCTCATGCCATCTTACCGACTGCGAGAACAACGTGCCCGGTGATACACCTTCAAAATTAAGCGTAGATGGCAAATGGAAAACTTGCCTGCATGGCTTTCTGGATTTCAATGGCATATCAACAACTCATCCATAAAAATTGCATAATTAATGTAAAGAATATTGCCGCCAGTAACGCAAAATTCATTCAGGTGTAAGCCCGATGTCATCAGCGTCAGGAAAATTAAACAGTTACCTTTAGAAATGAAAATGTAAAAAGGTTGGGTTTCGATGTATTGACGGGTAAACTTTGTCGCCCGCTAAACATTTGTTTAAGGAATGATTAATTGTGACCAAACTCAAACTTCTGGCACTTGGAGTGCTTATCGCAACGTCTGCAGGCGTAGCGCACGCTGAAGGTTTTTCCCTGGGCGCAGGCGTAGGTGTCGTTGAACACCCCTATAAAGATTACGATACCGATGTTTACCCAGTACCGGTAATCAACTATGAAGGCGATAACTTCTGGTTCCGTGGCTTAGGTGGTGGTTACTACCTGTGGAATGACGCAACGGATAAACTTTCTATTACCGCTTACTGGTCGCCGCTTTACTTCAAAGCCAAAGACAGTGGCGATCACCAAATGCGCCACCTGGATGACCGTAAGAGCACCATGATGGCCGGTCTGTCCTACGCACACTTTACCCAGTACGGTTATCTGCGTACCACTTTGGCAGGCGACACACTGGATAACAGCAACGGTATCGTGTGGGATATGGCCTGGTTGTACCGTTACACCAACGGCGGCCTGACCGTGACTCCGGGTATCGGTGTGCAGTGGAACAGCGAAAACCATAACGAATACTATTATGGCGTATCGCGCAAAGAATCCGCTCGCAGCGGTCTGCGTGGCTATAACCCGAATGACAGCTGGAGTCCTTACCTGGAGCTGAGTGCCAGCTACAACTTCCTCGGCGACTGGAGTGTTTACGGCACCGCACGCTACACTCGTCTGTCTGATGAAGTTACCGACAGCCCGATGGTGGATAAATCCTGGACGGGTCTGATTTCGACCGGGATCACCTACAAATTCTGATAATGCATCTTTCCAGGGCATTTTGTGCATAAAAACAGGGCGTGACGCCCTGTTTTGCATTACGGTGGGGCAAAAACCTGGAGGAAACAATGCAACGAAAAATGATTCCGTTTAGTGGCGATGTCTCACTGCCAGCCGTAGGGCAGGGAACATGGTATATGGGCGAAGACGCCAGCCAGCGCAAAACCGAAGTGGCTGCACTACGCGCGGGCATTGACCTTGGTTTAACCCTCATTGATACCGCCGAAATGTATGCCGATGGCGGTGCCGAGAAGGTGGTCGGTGAAGCATTAACCGGTCTGCGTGATAAAGTCTTTCTCGTCTCTAAAGTCTATCCGTGGAATGCCGGCGGACAAAAAGCGATTAACGCATGTGAAGCCAGTTTACGCCGACTCAATACGGATTATCTCGATCTTTACTTATTACACTGGTCTGGCAGTTTCGCTTTTGAAGACACTGTCGCAGCGATGGAAAAACTGATCGCTCAGGGCAAAATTCGTCGCTGGGGTGTTTCTAATCTTGATTATTCTGACATGCAGGAGCTCTGGCAGGTGCCGGGAGGAAATCAGTGTGCCACTAATCAGGTGCTTTATCATCTCGGCTCACGAGGGATTGAGTATGATCTACTCCCCTGGTGCCAGCAACAGCAGATGCCGGTGATGGCTTACTGTCCGTTAGCCCAGGCCGGGCGGCTGCGCAATGGGCTGCTAAAAAACGCGGTGGTCAATAAAATTGCGCAAGCTCACAATATCAGCGCGGCACAAGTATTGCTGGCGTGGGTAATCAGCCATCAGGGCGTGATGGCGATTCCAAAAGCGGCAACTATTGCGCATGTTCAACAAAATGCAGCAGTGCTTGAGGTTGTGCTTTCGTCAGAGGAATTAGCCATGCTGGATGAAGCGTATCCGGCACCAAAAGGTAAAACTGCGCTGGATATGGTGTGATGTTGGGAAATGCCGGATGCATCGCACCCGGCATATAAAACTAGCACAAATTAACGTTTCGCAACGCGAATGGATTGTGCCAGATGTGAAGGTTGCTCTTTGGTCGTTTTTTGTGCCTCAGAGGCGTAAGCGGTTTCTACGCAGACAAAGGTTTTGTAACCATCATCTGGCATATCGCCCATGCTGATTGAAAGAGCCGGGCCGGGGTTCCAGCCGACGACGTTCAGATGATGCTGGTGACCAACGGTAATAATACGATTCAACGCTTCGTCATTAATCACACTGCAATCTTGCGGATTCAGATACACGCGATCGGTACGATCAGGGAAGGTCTGAATACCGTCGGTCAGTACATCTTCTTTCGCGTCATTCACTTTATCAATGAAGCGATCGCCCAGACCACTGACGCTTACCTTAGCAATATCACCCACGTTAAAGTAGGTATGCAGAGCAGAGGTGGTTTCAAATTCGCCATGCGCTTCAAGATCGATTTCACAGGTTTTACCCACGCGGAAATGCGCTAACAGCGTAAAGTCGTGCGGCCAGTATTTTTTCGTCTCGTCGCTTTGCGTCAGTTCGAAAGTCAGTGTCACGCTATCGGCATCTTCACTATGCGATTTCAGCGTCCACGGCAGAATACGGGCAAAACCGTGCGCAGGCAGACCTTGTTGTGCTGCCGGACCAAACCACGGCCAGCAAACTGGCACACCACCGCGAATGGCGACGCCATTTTTGAACGGAGTGTTATTGCTCAACCACAGAACGTCTTCTTCACCCGCAGGCTTCCATGAGAGAAGGTGTGCGCCCTGTAATGCAAAAGAGGCTTTTACCTGGGGATGATCGACCACAATGAGGTCCAGTTCATCCAGTTTACGACGGGAGAGGACAGGGGAAATTTGTTCGATGACCGGAAGGGCGAAAATTTTCTTAATCATGACGCAGTCCTTTAACTTCATTTCATCAGGTAAAAAAAAAGAGCGACCGAAGTCGCTCTTTTTAGATCACAAAGTCATCTCAACTTATTTGGAGATGTGAGCGATCAGATCCAGAACTTTGTTGGAGTAACCGGTTTCGTTGTCGTACCAGGATACCAGTTTCACGAAGTTGTCGTTCAGAGCGATACCAGCTTTAGCATCGAACACGGAAGTGCAAACTTCGCCGTTGAAATCGGTAGATACTACGTCATCTTCGGTGTAGCCCAGAACGCCTTTCATTTCGCCTTCAGCAGCAGCTTTAACGGCAGCTTTGATCTGCTCGTAAGTTGCAGCTTTTTCCAGACGAACGGTCAGGTCAACTACGGATACGTTCGGGGTCGGAACGCGGAACGCCATACCAGTCAGTTTGCCATTCAGTTCTGGCAGTACTTTACCTACAGCTTTAGCAGCACCGGTAGAGGACGGGATGATGTTCTGGGAAGCGCCACGACCGCCGCGCCAGTCTTTGTGAGACGGGCCATCAACGGTTTTCTGAGTAGCGGTAGTAGCGTGAACGGTGGTCATCAGACCTTCGATGATGCCGAAGTTATCGTTGATAACTTTAGCCAGCGGAGCCAGGCAGTTGGTGGTGCAGGAAGCGTTGGAAACGATGTCCTGGCCAGCATATTTGTCGAAGTTAGCGCCTTTAACGAACATCGGAGTGTTGTCTTTAGACGGACCAGTCATAACCACTTTTTTCGCACCAGCGGTGATGTGTTTACGAGCAGTTTCGTCAGTCAGGAACAGACCGGTTGCTTCAGCGACAACGTCAACACCAACTTCGTCCCATTTCAGGTTAGCCGGATCACGTTCAGCGGTAACACGGATTTTTTTACCGTTAACGATCAGATGACCGTCTTTCACTTCAACGGTGCCGTCGAAACGACCGTGAGTGGAGTCATATTTCAGCATGTATGCCATGTAATCAGCGTCTAACAGGTCGTTGATTGCAACGATCTCGATGTCAGAACGTTTCTGAGCAGCACGGAAAACAATGCGACCGATACGGCCAAAACCGTTGATACCTACTTTGATAGTCATATATTCCACCAGCTATTTGTTAGTGAATAAAAGGTTGCCTGTAAAATTACAAAAACCTTACGCAGCGTCAAGCGGAATCGTGTCAATCATTGCGACAAATCAATCCTGTGCCTAAGCATTACGCGACTGACTCGCCTCACTCTTCCTTTGGGCTTGAGACCACATGGGGTCGGCGCCCAGAATTTTAAAGGGCAATTACGATAAAAATGTGATTTTTATCACGTTTTAAGTGCTGCCATTTCGTTGAGATCAAGTTTAGAACAAAATTTTGCGAGTTGGTGTTAATGTTTTGTTAGAATAAGTCACGTAATGTGAGCGTGATTAAAGTGAGATGTGAGCAAATGGCTAACAAACCTTCGGCAGAAGAACTGAAAAAAAATTTGTCCGAGATGCAGTTTTACGTGACACAGAATCACGGGACGGAGCCGCCATTTACTGGACGTTTATTGCATAATAAGCGCGACGGCATTTACCACTGTTTGATCTGCGACGCCCCTCTGTTTCATTCTCAAACCAAGTATGATTCAGGCTGTGGCTGGCCCAGTTTTTATGAGCCGGTGAGTGAAGATTCAATCCGTTATATCAAAGACTTGTCACATGGAATGCAGCGGATAGAAATTCGTTGTGGAAACTGTGATGCTCATCTGGGCCATGTTTTTCCCGACGGCCCACAACCCACAGGCGAACGTTATTGTGTTAACTCGGCATCGTTGCGCTTTACTGATGACGAAAATGGCGAAGAAATCAACGGTTGAAAAAACGATTCAGCAACTTATTCCACAGGAGCGGGAAAATTATGAATCTTGATGAAATAATCAACAGTATGACGCCTGAGGTTTACCAGCGTTTATCGACAGCCGTTGAACTGGGTAAATGGCCTGATGGTGTTGCATTGACTGAAGAACAAAAAGAGAACTGTCTGCAACTGGTGATGCTGTGGCAAGCGCGAAACAATACCGATGCGCAACATATGACTATCGATACGAACGGTCAGATGGTCATGAAGAGCAAACAACAGTTGAAAGAAGATTTTGGTATCACGGCAAAGCCGATAGCCATGTTTAAGTAAATGAATTGTCCCCTTTGTAGAGCGTTTACGAAGGGAGGGGATAATCTTTACTGTCACATGTTGGTTGTTTGATTTAACAACCAACATGCCAGATGCACCGCTGACGCACTTTATCTGGCCTACAACGTCAGTACAAAACTGTAGGCCAGCGTAAAATTATCCCTGCGTCTCTTCCCAGTCCGCCAGCGTGTATAGCGTTGCCCCAGCGGCTGACATCTCCATAAATGCGTGCGCACTGTCCTGTGGCTGGATATTCACGCCGCGACAGCCATCGGTAATCACGTTCACGCTATAACCTGCCTGCAATGCGTCCAGCACGGTAAACTTCACGCAATAGTCGGTAGCCAGCCCCATAACGATCAATTCATTGATTTCATGTTCGCGCAACCAGTCATCAAGCGCGGTTTTCTGCCGACGTCCGTTATCAAAAAAAGCACTATAACTGTCAACTAAAGGGTTTTCGCCTTTATGGAACACAGCGGCGATCGCTTTTTGATTCAGTAACGGATGTAATTGTGCGCCTTCACTGTTCTGCACACAGTGTTCAGGCCAGAAAGTTTGCGGCAGGCCGTCGAGTTGCCCCTGCGTATAAGGCTCTACATCATGCTGGCTGGCAAAACTGCCATGGTTAGCCGGGTGCCAGTCCTGACTGGCAATAACCGCTTCTCCGCGCGACTGGCACCAGTCAATAAGGCGGTTAGCAACATCCACAGTGCTGTCACCTTCCGGTACGGCGAGCGCGCCACCAGCACAGAAATCATTTTGTAAATCGACCAGTAACAGGGCGCGATGGGGCATTGCAGTCTCCTTAATCATCCGGCGTCAGTTCGCCGCGCAGGTTTTGGCTCATGGCCTTACGAATGGTTTCGGTATCCAGTCCCTGGCTAAGCAGGTAGTGCAGTTTGGTTAATGTGGCTTCTACAGTCATATCCGCGCCGCCAATAACCCCGGCATGGGCGAGGGCGTTACCGGTAGCGTAACCCCCCATGTTCACTTTACCGGACATACATTGTGTCAGGTTGACCACCAAAATACCGCGATCGCTCGCCTCTTGTAATTCTTGCAGGAAGGCTTTGTTTTGTGGCGCATTACCCACGCCATATGAGCGCAAAATCAACGCTTTTACCGGTTGACGGAGAAAATTGCGCACAACGTCAGCAGAAATCCCCGGATAAATTGTTACCACACCGATCGGTTGTGGCGTGATCGGATGAACGATCAATTCACCTTCGCCGTGCGGTGCTGGTGGCGTATTTAAACGACGGATGTGAATACCGGCTTCCAGCAATGGGGGAAGATTTGGTGACGCAAAGGCATCAAAACCATCGGCATGGGCTTTGGTGGTGCGGTTACCGCGATACAGACGGTTATTAAAAAAGAGTGTTACTTCGTTGATCGGGTAATTCGCCGCAACGTATAACGCATTCAACAGATTGATTTGTCCGTCAGAGCGTAATTCGGCTAAGGGAATTTGTGACCCTGTCACAATGACCGGTTTGCCGAGGTTCTCCAACATGAACGACAGCGCAGAAGCGGTATAGGCCATCGTATCGGTGCCGTGCAGAATGACAAAACCATCATAGTCGTCATAGTGCGCTTTAATATCTTCAGCAATATGCTGCCAGTCTTCCGGCGTCATATCAGAAGAATCCATCAGCGGCGTATATTCATGAATAGTGAAATCTGGCATCTCCGGGCGATGGAACTCCGGCATCAGCGCCAGTTGGCGTTGCAAATGACCTGACACCGGAATATAACCCTGCTCGGAACGCTGCATCCCGATGGTCCCGCCCGTGTAGGCGACATAGATAGATTTCTTTTGCATGATATTGATATGAATGATGTAGAAAGAGCAAAAGTATATACGTGAGGCAGGGGGAGCGCACCTGGATACTCTGTGGATATGAGAAAAGTACGGCGGAACAGAGGAACTGGCGTCCCGCCGGATAAAAGTGGTTAATCCTGCAACGCATAGGTTACGGTCGTGACTACGCGCACTGTTTTATTAATCGCCGTAGGATCATCTTCGTCACTGCCACTGGCGAAGATCTGGAATACGCCTTGTGATGCATCGCTAATGGAGCCTACCTGGCTACCTGAGTCCGTTGCAAATTGTAATGCCGCGTTGCGTGCATCTTTGGTGGCGGCAGCAATCATCTCAGCGCGCAGTGCGCCAATACCATTAAAGCGATAGGCGACTTTGCTCTCGGCGATAGCACCATCCGTAGCGACTTGCAGGTCGTTTAATTTAGCGACGACTTTTTCGACAGCAGCAACGTTATGAGTTTTTATCGTAACGGAGCCGTCGGCGTTATAGTGTGGCATTGTGGGATCATCTTTGAGATAAAAGGAATCTGTTCGTTTACTGGTCCACTGACCGAGGTTTATCTCTTTCTCGTTAATCCCCTGAGCGTTGAGTTCGGCAACAATTTTTTTCTGTGCGTCTTCCAGTTTTGGGAAAAGCTCGCCGGGAACATTACCCTTAAAGTTAATCGCAATTGTTAATTCTGCCGTATCTGCGCGAACTTCTTTTTCCGAAAGCCCCCGCACGTTTACATAGCGGTTGTTGGTTTTTAAATGTTTAACACCATCGCCAACGAAATAACCACAGGCGCTGATCCCCAGTCCGAGGACAATAGCGGCAATTAAAGAGGGTGCCTTATTCACTGATGACTCCTTATCAGATGCTAAATGAGCAAGGCAATGTAATGGAGGGTGGAAGTGAAAGACAGTCCGGTTCAGGAATGTGGCCGACAGCATATCGGCCACATATTTACAGAAATTAACGCACGTTGGCGCAGGTCAGGCAAAACGCATAACGGTTTTGCGGATCGTTAAAGGCAGCCAGCTTGTCGCTTTCGCTTTTCACGGTAGAGGCTACCGAAGCCAGCGGGGCAGGTAACATGGCCTGGAGCGCATCTGGCAACATCGCCCGGACAGAACCTGACATGTTGTCCATCACTTTGTCGAAGAAGGTCGGTTCATCGACGTAATATTCCAGATGCCACTGCTTCAGTTTTGCCAGTTCTGCCGCTTTTGCGACCGCATCATCGAAATCACCAAGGCTATCGACCAGGCCGTTAGCTTTCGCATCCTGACCAGTCCAGACGTGCCCCTGAGCAATTTTATCAATCTGTTCCGGCGTCGATTTGCGCGCATCGGCAACCAGCGTGATAAAGCGTTTGTAGCCATTCTCAATGCTTAGCTGCATCATCTGCTGCGCTTCCGGCGGCAGTGCTTTAGTGATGGAAACATCCGCCAGCGGCGAAGTTGAGACGCCATCGGTATGAACACCAATCGAATCCAGACTGTTTTCTACGGTGGTGATCACGCCGAAAATACCAATAGAGCCGGTCAGGGTGCTGGGGTTAGCCACAATGTAATTAGCTGGAGTGGAGATCCAGTAGCCACCGGATGCCGCCATGCCGCCCATTGACACAACCACAGGTTTGCCCGCTGCTCTGGCTGCTGCCAGCTCAGAGCGGATCACCTCAGAGGCCGTAACGCTGCCGCCAGGGCTATTAACACGCAGAACAATCGCTTTCACTTTTGGATCAAGACGAGCATCGCGGATTTGTGCCGCAGTGGTATCACCGCCTACATTCCCCTGAGTTTCCTCGCCATCCATAATTGCACCATTGGCAAACACTACACCAATGCCGTCACCGCTATCTGCCGGCGTTTTCAATGCATAATCGTAATAGCTAATGGCGCGATAATTTTTATCCGCCTTACTCCAGCCGAACTCTTTGGTCAGGGCTTTTTCGATTTCGGCACTTGACGCCAGCGCATCCACTAGTTTGTTATCCAGCGCATACTTCGCGGTATCGCCGCCAGTTTTGGTTAAACCATCAAGCAAACCTTGCGCCCCAGGGAATACCTGCTGGGCAGGGATCTGGCGGTTAGCGGCAACGGTATTAAGATAGTTTTGCCACAGCTCACCAATCCAGCGGCTGTCAGCTTCGCGGGCTGCCGGTGACATATCATCACGAATAAATGGTTCAACGGCAGATTTATACGTACCAACGCGGAACACATGAGTGGAAACTTTTAACTTATCCAACAACGATTTGTAGTACAGACCGTTGGTGGCAAGGCCATGTAGGTCGACCACACCCTGCGGGGAAAGCCAGATTTTATTGGCGAAACTGGCAAGATAATACTGCCCCTGACTGTAGTTCTCGCCAATGGCATAAACCGGTTTACCGCTGTCACGAAACTCTTTCAGTGCTTTGCCGATGTACTGCATGGAAGGCTGATCGCCGCCCGCGAAGTTTTTCAGATCCATCACGATACCGGTGATATTCCGGTCGTCCTTCGCCTGCCGAATGGTGTTGACGATATCAAACAGTGAGTTTTCCTGCAGACGATCGGAACTGGCACCAAGTAGTTGGCGGCTTAATTTACTAAACCGCTGAGAACTGTCGGGTTTATCGACGATCACGCCAGAAATATCAAGCAGCAGTGCGCCACGACTGGCGGTTTCTTTCGAATCACCACCGCTGACCTGCATCCAGATCCCCACACCAACCAGTACGAGAAAAATAAAGAACAGGTTAAGTACCATTTCACGGACGAAATTCAGCAGACGCCACGTCCATTTAAAAAATCCGGCAATAAATCGCCAAAGGGTTCGCATGTATTCTCCCAGACTAAAAGTTACACCTGTTGCAGGTGCAAGTGATGTGGTTATCGTAATGACCCAACCGGCACTTGTCAGCAGGAATCATGGACTGTGCTGTAACAAAATCCACTCTCGTGTTAATTTTGTGAATAAACATCATGACAGGAGTTAATCAAATGGATGCACTCGAACTATTGATCAACCGCCGTAGCGCCTCCCGTCTGGCTGAGCCAGCGCCAACGGGTGAGCAACTGCAAAATATCCTGCGCGCGGGTATGCGTGCGCCAGACCATAAATCCATGCAACCGTGGCATTTCTTTGTGATTGAAGGGGAAGGGCGTGAGCGTTTCAGCGCCGTTCTGGAGCAGGGGACGATTGCTGCCGGTAACGATGAAAAAGCAATCGACAAAGCGCGTAATGCGCCGTTCCGGGCGCCGCTCATCATAACGGTGGTGGCGAAATGCGAAGAAAATCATAAAGTCCCGCGCTGGGAGCAGGAAATGTCGGCGGGTTGCGCGGTTATGGCAATGCAAATGGCGGCGGTTGCCCAGGGCTTTGGCGGCATCTGGCGCAGTGGCGCATTAACTGAAAGCCCGGTGGTGCGTGACGCATTCGGCTGTCGCGAGCAGGATAAAATTGTCGGATTTCTCTATCTCGGTACGCCACAACTGAAAGCGTCAACGTCGATAAACATTCCGGACCCGACACCGTTTGTGACTTATTTTTGATAAAAACGGCAAAACTGTGTGGATTGTGAGCAAAGGCGCAGTAATTCAGACACTCTCACTTATCACTTCACGGAATGAGGGTTACCATACCCGGATTGCATTGACAGGAGATGTCCATGAGCGAGAACTCGATTCGTTTGACCCAATACAGCCACGGAGCCGGTTGCGGCTGTAAAATTTCCCCAAAAGTGCTGGAAACCATCCTGCACAGCGAGCAGGCGAAGTTTGTTGATCCGAATTTGCTTGTGGGTAATGAAACCCGCGACGATGCGGCGGTGTACGATCTGGGCAATGGCACCAGCGTTATCAGTACCACCGACTTCTTTATGCCGATCGTTGATAATCCTTTCGATTTTGGTCGCATTGCGGCGACTAACGCCATCAGCGATATCTTTGCGATGGGCGGCAAACCGATTATGGCAATTGCGATCCTCGGCTGGCCGATAAACAAACTGTCCCCGGAAATTGCCCGCGAAGTCACCGAAGGTGGTCGCTACGCATGTCGTCAGGCGGGTATTGCGCTGGCTGGCGGTCACTCCATCGACGCGCCGGAACCGATTTTCGGTCTGGCGGTAACGGGGATCGTTCCAACTGAGCGGGTGAAGAAAAACAGTACCGCACAAGCCGGATGTAAACTGTTCCTGACGAAACCGCTGGGGATTGGCGTTCTTACCACTGCGGAGAAAAAATCACTCCTGAAACCGGAACATCAGGGACTGGCGACGGAAGTGATGTGCCGGATGAACATCGCAGGCGCGTCCTTTGCCAACATCGAAGGCGTAAAAGCGATGACTGACGTGACTGGTTTTGGTCTGCTGGGGCATTTGAGCGAAATGTGTCAGGGCGCAGGCGTACAGGCGCGCGTTGACTATGACGCGATCCCGAAACTGCCGGGCGTGGAAGAGTACATTAAGCTGGGCGCAGTACCTGGCGGCACCGAACGCAACTTTGCCAGCTACGGTCATCTGATGGGCGAAATGCCGCGTGAAGTGCGCGATCTGCTGTGCGATCCGCAAACTTCCGGCGGTCTGCTGCTGGCGGTGATGCCAGAGGCTGAAAACGAAGTAAAAGCTACCGCTGCCGAATTTGGTATCGAACTGACGGCGATTGGCGAACTGGTGCCTGCGCGCGCTGGTCGTGCCATGGTTGAGATCCGTTAATTCAATGCGGTTATTTATTGCCGAAAAACCGAGTCTGGCACGCGCTATTGCTGATGTCCTGCCCAAACCGCACCGTAAAGGCGATGGCTTTATCGAGTGCGGTAACGGTCAGGTGGTGACCTGGTGTATTGGTCACCTGCTTGAGCAGGCGCAGCCAGACGCCTACGACAGTCGCTATGCGCGCTGGAATCTTGCGGATTTGCCGATTGTCCCGGAAAAGTGGCAATTACAGCCACGCCCCTCCGTGACCAAACAACTTAATGTCATCAAACGCTTTCTGCATGAAGCCAGCGAAATCGTTCATGCCGGAGACCCGGATCGTGAAGGGCAATTGCTGGTGGATGAAGTGCTGGACTATCTGCAACTGGCACCGGAAAAGCGCCAGCAGGTGCAGCGTTGCTTGATCAACGACCTGAACCCGCAGGCGGTTGAGCGGGCGATCGATCGTCTTCGTTCCAATAGCGAGTTTGTGCCGCTGTGCGTTTCTGCGCTGGCGCGAGCGCGAGCCGACTGGCTGTACGGCATCAATATGACCCGCGCGTACACCATTCTCGGTCGCAATGCGGGTTATCAGGGCGTACTTTCCGTGGGACGCGTGCAGACGCCCGTGCTCGGGCTGGTGGTGCGCCGCGACGAAGAAATTGAAAACTTCGTGGCGAAAGATTTCTTTGAGGTCAAAGCGCACATTGTGACGCCTGCCGATGAGCGATTTACCGCTATCTGGCAACCGAGCGAAGCGTGTGAGCCGTACCAGGATGAAGAAGGGCGCTTGTTGCATCGTCCGCTGGCGGAGCATGTGGTCAACCGCATCAACGGCCAACCGGCGATTGTCACCAGTTATAACGATAAACGGGAATCAGAATCCGCGCCGCTGCCGTTTTCGCTTTCGGCGTTGCAGATTGAAGCGGCAAAACGCTTTGGTCTGAGTGCGCAGAACGTACTTGATATCTGCCAGAAGCTGTACGAAACGCACAAACTGATCACTTATCCGCGTTCCGATTGTCGTTATTTGCCGGAAGAACATTTTGCCGGACGTCAGGCGGTGATGAATGCTATCAGCGTTCATGCACCGGATCTCCTGCCGCAGCCGGTGGTTGATCCGAATTTACGCAACCGCTGCTGGGATGACAAAAAGGTCGATGCGCACCACGCCATCATCCCGACCGCGCGGAGTTCTGCCATCAACCTGACGGAGAACGAAGCGAAGGTCTATAACCTGATTGCCCGTCAGTATTTGATGCAGTTCTGTCCGGATGCGGTATTCCGCAAATGTGTTATCGAACTGGACATTGCCAAAGGCAAATTTGTCGCTAAAGCGCGTTTTCTTGCTGAAGCAGGCTGGCGCACGCTGTTAGGCAGCAAAGAGCGTGATGAAGAAAACGATGGCACGCCATTGCCGGTGGTAGCGAAAGGCGATGAGTTATTGTGTGAAAAAGGTGAAGTGGTAGAGCGGCAAACTCAGCCACCACGTCATTTCACCGATGCAACGCTACTTTCAGCGATGACCGGGATCGCGCGCTTTGTGCAGGACAAAGATCTGAAAAAGATCCTTCGTGCGACCGATGGCCTGGGGACGGAAGCAACGCGTGCCGGGATTATTGAACTGCTGTTCAAGCGTGGTTTCCTGACCAAAAAAGGGCGCTACATCCACTCCACCGACGCCGGAAAAGCGTTATTCCATTCGCTGCCAGAGATGGCGACGCGACCGGACATGACGGCACACTGGGAATCGGTGCTGACGCAAATCAGCGAAAAGCAATGTCGCTACCAGGACTTTATGCAGCCGCTGGTGGGGACGCTTTACCAATTGATTGATCAGGCAAAACGTACGCCAGTGCGGCAGTTTCGCGGCATAGTGGCACCGGGTAGTGGAGAAGAGAAGAAAAAGGCTTCACCACGCAAGCGAGCGGTGAAAAAAAGCCCGCCATCAGAAGACGCGGGCAGTGGAGCGATAACATAAAGGTCTGATGTAGTAGATTTTTGTAGGCCGGATGAGGCGTTCACGCCGCATCCGGCACAAACGCCTGATGACTTAAATCACGCCTTGCGCCAGCATCGCATCCGCAACCTTCACAAAACCTGCAATATTCGCGCCCTGCACGTAGTTGGTTTGCTCACCTTCACCACCGTGTTCAACACAGGCGTGGTGGATATCCAGCATAATGTGGTGTAAACGCGCATCAACCTTCTCGGCTTTCCAGCCCAGACGCGCAGCGTTTTGCGCCATTTCCAGCCCCGATGTTGCTACACCGCCAGCATTAGCCGCTTTACCCGGTGCAAACAGTACGCCTGCCTGCTGGAACAGTTCAGTTGCTTCAATGGTCGTTGGCATATTTGCCCCTTCCGCCACCGCTTTAACACCATTGGCGATAAGCTGATGTGCGGCGTCAACATCCAGTTCGTTCTGGGTCGCGCATGGCAGGGCGATATCAACCGGCACAGACCACGGCTGTTGGCCTTCGAGATAGACCAGACCAAATTCTTTGGCGTAATCTGCCACGCGACCATCGCGGCTGGATTTGATTTCGATAAGACGCGCCAGTTTCTCTTTCGTGAATCCACTTTCATCAACCACGGTGCCGCTGGAGTCTGATGCTGTAACCACGCGAGCACCAAATTCCATCGCTTTTTCGATAGCGTACTGGGCGACGTTGCCGGAGCCAGAAACGGAAACACGCATTCCTTCAAAACCCATACCGTGGCGTTTCAGCATCGCTTCCGTGAAATAAACCAGACCGTAACCGGTAGCTTCCGGGCGAATCAGACTGCCGCCAAAAGATAGCCCCTTGCCGGTGAAGACGCAGGCGGTATTGTTGGAGAGCTTTTTCATCATCCCCGCCATAAAGCCGACTTCACGACCACCAACGCCGATATCGCCCGCCGGAACGTCGGTATCTGCACCCAGGTGACGGTACAGTTCGGTCATCAGCGCCTGGCAGAAACGCATCACTTCGCCTTCGCTTTTCCCTTTTGGATCGAAATCGCTGCCGCCTTTACCACCGCCCATCGGCAGGGTAGTCAGGGCATTTTTAAAGGTTTGCTCGAAGCCGAGGAATTTAAGAATGGAGAGGTTTACGGACGGATGGAAACGCATACCACCTTTATACGGACCGATGGCGGAGCTGAACTGGACACGCCAGGCGCGGTTAACCTGTACCTGATTGCGATCATCAACCCACACCACGCGAAACTGGATCACGCGCTCCGGTTCAACCAGGCGCTCCAGTAACGACATCTGGCGATATTTTGGATTTTGTTCAAGAAAAGGCCAGAGAGTGGTCATTACTTCACGAACGGCTTGCGCGAACTCGGTTTGATTCGGGTCGCGCTTTTGGACATGGTTGAGGAATGACTCCAGAGAATATGTCTGATCCATAGATATAAAACCCTTATATATTAATACGATTGTGCTTATGTTGTTTATGTCATGTGCTTTTGCAGTTTTCGACTATACCATCAAGAATGTGACGGTAAGCAAGAAAAAAATGACACCGGAAAGCAAATTAATAATGTATGGAAGTTATAAAAGTCACCTAATGTCAGGTGCGTTTTATCAGACCTGGAAAACCGGGCGCATTTTCAAGAGTGATCCGTCGGCTGGATAAGGCGTTCACGCCGCATCCGGCAACCAGACGCTAAAGTTTTCCCGCCTGGTTACCGTTATCAGAACCAGAGGCAACGAAAAATAAGGAGTTTCCTGTGAGTCGAGCATTACTCGCCGTAGCGTTGGTATTTCCATTATTTGCGCTGGCTAACCCGCAATATCGTCCGGATGTGGAAGTGAATGTGCCGCCGGAGGTGTTTAGTTCTGGCGGGAAATCGGCGCAGCCCTGTAACCAGTGCTGCGTTTATCAGGATCAAAATTATTCGGAGGGCGCAGTGATTAAAGCGGAGGGGATACTGCTGCAATGTCAGAGGGATGACAAAACCATTAGCACCAATCCGCTGGTCTGGCGGCGCGTAAAGCCATAAACGCATGAAGTAGTGGAATATCAGCAGGAGCCAGCGGATATTGCAATGCTTCCTCTGGCAGACACCAGACCAGCGCCTGATGTTCGTGTGCCTGTAACGTACCGTGGAAGTCCGGTACGTGCCAGGCATGAAGATGGATAATCCGGCCAGACACTTCCCGCTGATGGCTGGCAACATATTCACCAACCGTTGCGTCAATGCCCAGTTCTTCGCGTAATTCCCGTACCAGCGCCTGTGGCTGACTTTCATCTGGCTCGACTTTGCCACCGGCAAACTCCCATAACCCCGCCTGATCGCTATGGGCGGGGCGTTGTGCGAGTAAAATTTTGCCATCTCGTTCGATAATGGCAGCAACAACTTCAATCATTTTCATAAATTACCCACGGTCGAATACAGGAAAAATGCCATAATATCCGCAGTGTTGCCCGATCAGAAGGGCTTTATATTTAAGGAGTGCCCGTGTTAGACCGCCATCTTCATCCGCGAATTAAACCGTTGTTGCATCAGTGCGTGCGGGTTCTTGATAGACCCGGTATAACGCCAGATAGTTTAACGTTAGTGGGGTTTGCCATCGGCGTGCTGGCCTTGCCGTTTCTGGCACTGGGATGGTATCTGGCGGCGATGATTGCCATTTTGCTCAACAGGTTGCTTGATGGTCTGGACGGCGCGCTGGCGAGGCGCAGAGGGTTAACTGACGCAGGCGGTTTTCTTGATATTTCTCTCGATTTCCTCTTTTACGCGCTGGTGCCGTTCGGTTTTATTCTCGCCGCACCAGAACAAAACGCGCTGGCCGGAGGCTGGCTGTTGTTTGCGTTTATCGGCACGGGCAGCAGTTTTCTCGCGTTTGCTGCGCTGGCGGCGAAGCACCAGATTGATAACCCCGGCTATGCACATAAGTCTTTTTACTATCTGGGGGGATTAACCGAAGGCAGCGAGACGATTTTGCTGTTTGTCCTGAGTTGCCTCTTTCCTGCCTATTTCCCATGGTTTGCGTGGATATTTGGCGCGCTGTGCTGGATGACAACATTTACGCGAGTGTGGAGTGGATATCTGACGCTGAAGTCGCTTCAGCGTCAGTAATTGCCGTGTTATTTGCTACTGTCCGGAGCGCGTTCACCGGTTGCTACCGGATTTTTCGGATCGCTGCTCCATTCATACCAGCCGCCGTCGTAAACGGAGATATTCTTCCAGCCCATTGCGCGCGCATACATAAAGGTTTCTGAGGCGCGCCAGCCGGTGCCGCAATAGAACGAGACTTGTTGATCTGGCAGGATATTCCATTCTTTCCACATTGCCGCGACGTCATCCGCAGTACGCATGGTGCCGTCCGGGTTATGGAAATCTTCCATATGCGTTGAGTCGCTACCCGCATGACCCCAACGAGCACCCGGGATATCACCTTTTGGCTTGATGTAGTCATAGCCGCTGGTGGTGCCGATAAATTCAGCCCATGAACGAACGCTGACCAGTGAAGCATCCTGACGATGCAGCAGCCCACGCGCCTGTTCCATATCGAGCATCAGTTGCGGTTGCGCCGGGATCTTCACGCCGAAGTCAGGTTCCGGTTTCACTTTCGGTGGCGTACCGCGCTCAACGGGCAGCCCCGCATCAGACCATGTTTGCCAGCCGCCATCCAGCAGGCGTACATCTTTCACGCCTGCGTACAGCATAATCTGCGCCACACGTGCTGCTGCGTAAACGTCTCGCCCGTACAGAATGACCGTGGTGTCATGGCGAATGCCGTGCTTTGCCAGCATTGCTTTCAGTTGCTCATCAGAAACTTTGTTCCACAGCGGTTCGCTTTCAACTTCGTTGGTATCGATGTAGTCAGCGCCGGGAATATGGCTGATAAGGTAAAACTTTGGTGCGCCCCAGGCTGCTTCAATGACTTTCCAGTCACCGGCAGGTTTTGCCGTAACCTCTTTACCTTGTTGCAGGTCATGCAGCCATTGCGGGTAAACCAGTTGCTCAAAGTGCGGCAGTTTTTGCAGGCGGGAAGGTTCGCTTAGCGCGTCACTCAGGATGGAGATATGCGTAAAGCCTGCTTTTTGCAGACGCGTTTTGACGGCTTCGACATCTTTGTCATTACCGTATAACGCCACCGGCACATCGGCTTTCAGGTTATGTTGCTTGATCCACTCGTTGAGCTGTTCGGCGCTCATTTTGTCGAGCCAGCTTGCAGAAAGGTTTAAGGCGGCAGGTTCATGACCGGAAGGGCCATTTAAAGTTTGTGGCCAGCCGTTATAAAACGCACTGGGGCGAGTATCTATCGCTTTGCCATTTTGTTGTTGAAGCTGGTCAAGAGTAAGAGGCTTCGCCAGTTCAGCGGCCCACGAAGAAGCGCAAGCCAGCCCTAAAGCCATTGCCAGCGCGGTCATTTGAGAAACACGTTTCATCGAAAATCCCGACATTGTAGTTTTGAGTGCGCCATTCTGAACTGGCGCATGAGGAAAAACTTTGCGTTATCGCAGTTTGTTGTAATTTTCTGACCACTGCATCATATCCAGAACCAGGCCACCAGCGGGAACATCCTGTAAATCATGGGTTACCTGAACGACCGGGATCGCCAGGGCGCGAACTTCGCTGAACACCCACTGGCGAAAACTGTCGCGCAAAGCCACGTCAAGACGGCTGAATGGTTCATCGAGTAATAATGCTTTGGGTTGGGCGAGAAGGGCGCGTAGCAGAGCTACCCGTGCCCGCTGACCACCAGACAGAGTCGCCGGATCCTGATGGAAAGTATCACCAAGTCCCGCGCGCTCAAGCGCATCATTCACGGCATTGTGCCTTGCAACACCTTTGAGTGTCGCCGGTAGCGCCAGCAGTAAATTTTGCCCGACGCTGAACTGGTCAAATAACAGCGCATCCTGGAAAAGAATGCCAATCTGGCGCTGTGCAGTCGGCAGCATGTCGATCCGCTGCTCATTGAGCCATAGCTCACCTGTACAAGAAAACTGCCCGGACAGCGCGCCAATCATCCAGGAAAACAGCGTGGATTTACCACAGCCTGATGGCCCCATTAACGTGACAATGTCACCTTTAGTGGTCGTAAAGTTGACGTTCTTTAGTAAGCTGGTTCCTGGCAAACGTAGCGAAACATCTTTCACGCAGAGCATTAGCGGAGTCCTTGTCTGACATAACCTACCCATTTTGCAAGCAGGGCGGTCAGGGCAAAAATAATAAGCGGTAACAGCAGTTGCCATAAAGCTTGGGCGGCGAGGATACCATTGCTGCCGCCGCTGCTTAACGCCACCGCTTCTGTGGTGAGCGTCGGAAAACGTCCCGCACCGAGCCACAGCGTCGGCATATATTGCGCAATACTCACTGAAAATCCGACAGCGAACGCAATTAGCGCGGGGCGTAGCATAAGCGGGAATTTCACATAACAGAATATTTTGGCTTGTGACCAGCCCAGCGTTTGTGCAATCAAAATTAATCGCGAGTCGATGCGCCGCCAGGCGGGTTGCAGGATAAACAGCATCCACGGCATCACCCACAGCAGATGCCCCCAGACCACCGCCGTCCAGCTACCATCCAGGTTGAGCCATAACGCCAGCGTGTATTGACCTGCCACTAATGGCAGTGCCGGTAATAAAATGGGCATCCATAACCATAACTGGCGACGCTTTGGCCCCCATTCCAGCCACAGCAGTAACAGAAGCAGAGCGATGAATGTCGCGACCAGAGCCATCGTCAGGCTATTGATGAGCGCCTCGTGATTGTTAGTCGACTGATCCGCGAGGATCGCCAGCAGAACCACACAGAGCACCCCCGTTAATGGTAATAACCTCGCCAGCGTATAGCCGGGCAGTAAAGGCGTGGCTGGTTTGCGAACGCCATCTTCAGGAGGAATGGTGTTCTGCCAGGCGCGCCATAACAGATAGCCCAGCAAAACACAGGCGGCGAGTAACAGCATCAGCAGCAGGCTGGCGAGCGCGCCTTTAATCTGTTGATCTGTATCACCCTGAGTTAACCACTGCCAGCTAATTACCGCCAGCGTCGGTGGATTACCTGGCCCAAGGATAATTGCTACATCCACGACCGACAGCGTCCATGCGACAATCGCCAGCATCGCCATTGCCAGAGCAGGAGCGACGGAAGGCAACAGCAGCCAGTTCAGGCATTGCCAGCGGCTGTAGCCCAGTGAATCCATCACTATAACCTGTTGTAGCAGCCGTTTTTCACTTAACGCGGCTGACAAGATCCACAGCAGAAATGCGCTTTCTTTCACCGCCAGAGTGAAACCCAGCCCAATACCCAATTTGTCCATTGGCGGAGTGAAATACGGGAAATAGTCGTAAAGCAGGCCGCCGTCAGCAAAGAGCAGAAGGGTGCTGGTGGCAAAAGCCACGTGGGGAATTGCGAGCAGCCACGGCAGACGGGCGCACAGATGCAGCCATTTTGCGCCAGGCCACAGCGCGACAATCACCAGCAGGGCAATCAACAACGCCCCGACCGCCGCGATAGTCGTCGAAACCAGCGTCGCCAGTAATGCCTGTGGTAACTGCGGATCGGCAAATAACGCCTGCCAGTGTGTCAGCGACAGGGCAGGCGCTATCAGCGTGAAAGCTGCCGGGATCAGCGGAGCGTAAATCACCGCCACCATCGCCCACAGCAGAAAGATTAATGCGTACCGTAACGGCGTAGCCATTCTTGTTCCAGCGCATTTACCCAGCCTGCATGTGGTTCCGCCAGTACCGACGGCAGATTCTGCGGCATTCTTGATTGCAATGTTTCGCGCTGCGTGTCAGGCAGTTTTTGCGGATCGAGAACGGAAGGATCGCCCCAGACAGCGGGATCCGCTTTACGCAGTTGCGCATCGGGTGAGAGCAGGAAGTTGGCGACAACTTTCGCCGCAGCACTGGCATTCGCGTTGGCAGGAATGGTGACGAAATGGACGTTGCCAATCATCCCCTCGCTAAAGCCGAAGCTGTAACTGCTTGCTGGCAAATCGCCGCTGGCTATTTTTTGTTGGGCATGAGCGGGGTTAAAGGTTAGCGACAGACGCAATGTACCGGCTTTTAGCAGGGCATCCATCCGTGCTGGCGAAGGCGGAAAATCCTTTCCTTCGCGCCACAAATACGGATGCAGTGCATCAAGATATTGCCATAAGGGCGCAGTGACGCGGGCGAAAGTCGCATTGTTCGGCGCTGCTTTTAATGCTGCGGGGTCTGGCGTCAGCATAATCAGCAACTGTTCCAGAAACGCCGTGCCTGTGAAGTCCGGTGGGCGCGGATAAGTAACCGTGCCGGGATTGGCTTTGGCAAACTCCAGTAACGCTTGCGGCGTTTGTGGTGGCTGTGGAGTAACATCGCGGCGGGCGATAAACGTCAGTTGTGCGCCACCCCACGGAGATTCTGCACCTTCGACAGGTACAGAAAAATCTTCCCGTACTGGCAGTTGCGTATCGACGTAATGCCAGTTGGGTAGAGTCTCCGCCCAGCCCGTTTGTAATAAATTGGCCTCTTTTAAGGTGCGGAAGTTTTCACCATTTACCCACAGAAGATCCACCGAACCGCCTGTTTTGCGCCCGGCAGCGGCCTCCGTCTGAATGCGTTTTACTGCGTCTGCGGCATCCGCCAGACGGACAATCTTCAGGTTTATATCGTAATGGGTTTTCATCTCGCCGCTAACCCAGTCGAGATAGCGGTTAATTGCCGTATCGCCGCCCCAGGCGTTAAACCAGACGGTTTGCCCTTTGGCGTCGTTTTTGATTTCCTGCCAGTCACTGGCATGTGTTGCCAAAGAAAACAGTGATAACAATCCCAGCAACCACACACAATGGCGCATCATCTCTCCTTAAGAACGTTTTTCAGGAATACGGCACAGCCCCTGAGCGGGAATGTCCATGGCAGAATTAAAACGGGCTGACAGATTTTGCAAACCGATCAATGCTGTCAGCTCGGTGAGCGCCTGAGCATCAAAATGGGCAGCCAGTCGGGTACGCAGGGCATCATCGACCGTTGGCGGTGTGACGCTCGCGGCTTCGGCGTATTCCAGCGCCAGCCGCTCCTCATCGCTGAACAGCGGGCTTTGCCGCCAGTCAGCTACCGCCAGCAGTTTGTCAGTGCTACCGGTACGCTCCGCGACTTTCATACTGGTGATATCTACGCAAAATTCACACAGACACATTTGCGCTATACGAGCACTGACAAGCGATCGCACCACCGGATCGAGCGGTGAATGTTTGCGCTCCAGCCAGCCGACAAACATCGACACCAGATAAAAGATAAACGGAATTCGCCCCCACCAGCGAATTGGGCTTAGCACCTCGCCATAATGGCGACGATGCAGCCACGCCTGCGGACGTAAAATCAAAGGAATTTTGCTAAGCGGCGGTAAACCCATCAGGCATTCCTCTTCTGGCGTTCAAGCCATATTTTTTTCGCCATAAATATCACCACGGTCAGGGCAAACAGAATAAACAGCCCGGTGACAAACCAGAATGTGCCTCCCGTTAACATGCTGCCCGCCCAGGAATAGACGATGGTTGCGGGTAGCTGACCAAGCCCGGTGGCGATAAAAAACGAGCGAAAACGTATTGAAGTCAATCCGGCAGCATAGCTGATAGGATCGAAAGGGACAAAAGGCAATAACCGACATAGCAGGATGGTGTGTTTGCCGTAGCGGGTAAAAAAGCCATCCATGCTGTTAAGCACGGTTTTACCGGTTAACTTTTCCACTACTTCGCGACCCATCACTCTGGCGATAAAAAAGCACAGCGCCGCACCCGCCATCGAACTGGTCCACGATAGCAAACCGCCCCAGAATGCGCCAAACAGCGACGCATTGGCAAAGGTTATCAAAAACGCAGGCAGCGGTGCGGCAATGGCCTGTAAGATCATCAAGAAGAACGAGACCACAGCCGCCTGTGTGCCGTAAGACTGAATAAAACGTTCTATACCCTGTTGATCCACGGCGGCAAACGCCGCAACGCTGCGATTGATAAACTCATGGACGCCGGGAAGCAGCGCCCATGCCAGCAGCACAGCGAACAACAGGATGATGATGGTGGCACGGTAGTACCAGATTTTACGCGATTGCATTTTCATCATCCTTTATCCTGGTTTTATTCGGCGATTTTAAAGGTAACCGTTGCCAGCGTGTTATCTGCCGGGAGAACCGACGCATTGCCTTTGAATTGCACTTCACCGCGTTTTTCCACTGCCCCATAAGTGTATGTCGCATTGCTGACGATACCGACCGGGCAGCTATCGAGACACACCAGGCAGCCAGTTTTCTTCTCTTCTGCCGCCGCTAAATTACCGCCAAAGCGCATGTCCAGTTTCTTGCCATTGCTATCGACAATCACCTCATCGAAGGAATACGCTTTTGCCGCCCCTTGCCAGTTGAGCGAAATATCCAGTTTGCTGCCCGCCACATGGGTCGTTTCTTTATTATCCATCGTCATGTTTTCGCCCGGCGTGCCACCGGCCTGTTTCAGAGCTTCATAAAATGCTTTCGGGGTCGCATAACCCATAAACAGCGATTTATGTCCGTTGGAGCCATCTTTAAACACAATGCCGTGGCGGGTATCGTCTGTCAGAAAACGGCCATTAATTTGCACCAGCATGGTGACCGTATGGTTATTGGCATCGACACGCAGTGGCTGGCTGGCGGAAAGCCCGTCGTATTCCACTTTTGCCACCGTATTTTCTTTTTGATCGCAGCCACTAAGCCCTGCGGCTGCCAGTAAACACAGTGCAGCCAGTCCTTTTTTCCATGACGCTGAATAATGTTGCAACATCGTTCTATCCTTCATTTTTGGGGTGAGTTAGTGGGCTGCGGCGCGAAGCAGACAGATCCACGTGTTTGTGTCGGGCGTAGAGTCTGGCGAACTGAACGAGAATAAACAGCGCCAGTCCTGCCAGACAGAGTTTTAAAATAAAGCGCAGCGTAATGCCCTCACTGGCGAGATCGCTTGCCATTACGGTATAAATAACTATTCCGGGCAGAGTAGTTAATGCCGAAATAAGGGTATAAGGCCAGAAGGCGATGGCGGTTAATCCATAAGCATAATTTTGAATATTGTAAGGAAATAGCGGGATTAAGCGGGTCAAAATAAGAAAATCGATACCGTTACGCGTAATACCTTTTTCTATGGCCTGAAAAGTGTGGCTATGACCAACGTATTTCAGCAGTAAATCACGTCCCAGCCAGCGTGCCAAAAGGAAGGAGCATGACGAGGCCAGCGTGGCGGCAATTAATGAAAGAAACGTCCCTAAGAGCGGGCCAAAGACTATTCCTCCGGCGATCACCAGTATGCTACCCGGTAACAGAAAGAGAGTGGCGATGATGAATAACAGAATATAGAGGCTATAACCGAAAAATCCGCTCTGGCGAATAAGCGCCTGTAAGTGAGGTAAATCGGTGAGCAGATCGAATAAACCGAAAGTGTGGATAGCGTAAATGACCAGCGCAAAAATAAGACAGGCAAAAAGAAATTTACGCTCAGCGTTCATCGTGGAGTTTCCTATATCAAACTTGATAATAGAGAAGTGGTCAGACAACTAAAAACGCAGTGACGGTATAACAAAGGACGGCAGGCAACAAATCATTACTGACAGTTTGTTGATTTTTCTCAAGGTTAATTCTCCTGACCCAGAGCGAGTCAGGAGAACAGAGAAATTAGCGGCGGAAGGTCGCCCACACCGGGGCGTGATCTGACGGTTTTTCCATACTGCGGATTTCATAATCAATGCCGGTTTCTACGCAGCATTCCGCCAACGGCTGGCTGGCGAGCAGCAGGTCAATGCGCAGACCACGGTTATCATCAAAACCTTTTGAGCGGTAATCAAACCACGAGAAGCGATCTGCCGTTTCCGGGTTCGCATGGCGGAAAGTATCCACCAGACCCCAGTTAATCAGTCTCTCCATCCATTCGCGTTCTTCCGGCAGGAAAGAGCATTTACCGGTACGCAGCCAGCGTTTGCGGTTCTCTTCACCAATGCCGATATCGAGGTCGGTGGGGCTGATATTCATATCGCCCATAATCAGCACCGGATTGTCACGCTTGAGTTCGGTTTCCAGGTAGTTTTGCAGGTTCTGATAGAACTGCGCTTTCGCCGGGAATTTAATCGGATGGTCACGGCTTTCGCCCTGCGGGAAGTAACCGTTGATTACGGTGACATTACCCAGCGGCGAGGGAATTTCCGCCATAATAATTCGTCGTTGAGCCTCTTCGCCGTCACCGGGGAAGCCGCGACGCACAGCAATCGGCGTCTCTTTGGTCAGCAGCGCCACGCCATAATGGCCTTTCTGCCCGTGATAAAAGACGTTGTAGCCAAGCTTTGCTACTTGTTCGAGCGGAAACATATCATCATGAACTTTTGTCTCCTGCAAACCAATCACATCCGGTTGGTGCTTTTCGACGATGGCTTCAAGCTGGTGTGGTCTGGCGCGCAGACCGTTGATATTAAAAGAGACAAATTTCATAGTCGCTGCCATTTATTCAGATAAAGAGTGCGTGGATGTTAGCAGAAATTCGCCGCGCTTACTGCCTGTTGTTAAGTGATTTGATCGATGGTTGTTAATGATGCCAACGATGGCGCAAAAAATGCCCGTTTTTGGTGCGGCTGCGTCAGAATGGCGCAGTAATTTCCAGTAAATTTCGTCAACGATCACAATTCCAGAATTATATTTTACTTCTGCATAACATTTCGTTTTTTATTCTTTTTATTCATCAGTATCGCAAACGTATTCACTTTATATGCACTTCAGGTGCATATCGCTGGGTTGTAACGCCTTGATTTCCAGTTAACTGCCGCCGTTTATGCACTTTTACCACTGGCTGGCACGAACCCTGCAATCTACATTTACAGCGTAATCGCCACTTATTATTAACATATAAATAACTATTTATTTACTGTAGGGGTCGCTATGTCTCAGCCAATTACGCGTGAAAATTTTGATGAATGGATGATACCTGTTTACGCTCCGGCACCGTTTATTCCGGTACGTGGCGAAGGTTCGCGCTTGTGGGATCAGCAGGGGAAAGAGTATATCGACTTCGCGGGTGGCATTGCAGTGAACGCTCTGGGTCATGCGCATCCGGAACTGCGGGAGACGCTGAACGAGCAGGCGAGTAAGTTCTGGCATACCGGTAATGGTTATACCAACGAGCCGGTATTACGGCTGGCGAAAAAGCTCATTGACGCGACGTTTGCCGATCGCGTGTTCTTCTGTAACTCCGGCGCGGAAGCCAACGAAGCGGCGTTGAAACTGGCGCGCAAATACGCTCACGACCGCTACGGTAGCCATAAAAGCGGCATCGTGGCGTTTAAAAATGCTTTCCACGGGCGCACGCTGTTTACCGTTAGTGCGGGCGGGCAGCCAGCCTATTCACAGGATTTCGCGCCACTGCCGCCGGATATCCGCCATGCCGCGTATAACGATATTAATTCTGCCAGTGCGCTGATTGACGACTCCACCTGCGCGGTGATTGTCGAGCCAGTACAGGGCGAAGGCGGCGTGGTGCCAGCCAGCAAGGCATTTTTGCAGGGATTGCGTGAGTTATGCGATCGCCACAATGCATTGCTGATTTTCGATGAGGTACAAACCGGAGTCGGGCGCACCGGTGAACTGTATGCCTATATGCACTACGGGGTGACGCCCGATCTGCTGACCACCGCTAAAGCTCTGGGCGGAGGTTTCCCGGTTGGTGCGCTGCTGGCAACCGAAGAGTGCGGTCGGGTGATGACCGTTGGCACTCACGGCACCACCTATGGTGGTAATCCGCTGGCCTCGGCGGTGGCGGGTAAAGTGCTTGATCTCATCAACACGCCAGAGATGCTTAATGGTGTCAAACAGCGTCACGACTGGTTTGTTGAGCGTCTTAATATCATTAATCATCGCTGCGGTTTGTTCAGTGAAATTCGCGGATTAGGTCTGTTGATTGGTTGTGTGCTGAATACGGATTACGCCGGGCAAGCGAAACAGATCTCTCAGGAGGCGGCGAAAGCAGGCGTGATGGTGCTGATTGCGGGTGGCAACGTGGTGCGTTTTGCGCCGGCGCTCAACGTCAGCGAAGAAGAGGTGACGACCGGACTGGATCGCTTTGCCGCTACTTGCGAACGCTTTGTTAGCCGGGGTTCATCATGATGGTCATCCGTCCCGTTGAGCGCACCGATGTCGCGGCGTTAATGCAGCTTGCTGGTAAAACGGGCGGCGGCCTGACGTCGCTCCCTGCCAATGAAGCCACGCTTTCGGCGCGTATCGACAGATCCATTAAAACCTGGCAGGGCGAATTACCCGAAAGCGAGCAGGGTTATGTGTTCGTGCTGGAAGAGAGCGAGACAGGCACCGTGGCGGGTATTTGCGCTATTGAGGTGGCTGTCGGGCTAAACGATCCCTGGTACAACTATCGCGTCGGTACGCTGGTTCACGCTTCGAAAGAGTTGAATGTCTATAACGCGCTACCGACGCTGTTTCTCAGTAATGATCACACCGGAAGCAGTGAGTTATGCACGTTGTTCCTCGACCCGGACTGGCGCAAAGAGGGCAATGGCTATTTGCTGTCGAAATCGCGCTTTATGTTTATGGCGGCTTTTCGTGACAAGTTTAACGACAAAGTGGTCGCCGAAATGCGCGGCGTGATTGACGAACACGGCTATTCGCCGTTCTGGCAAAGCCTCGGTAAACGCTTCTTTTCGATGGATTTTAGCCGCGCTGATTTTCTCTGCGGTACTGGTCAAAAGGCGTTTATCGCTGAACTGATGCCAAAACATCCGATCTATACGGACTTTTTATCCCAGGAAGCGCAGGACGTTATCGGCCAGGTGCATCCGCAAACAGCCCCCGCGCGTGCGGTGCTGGAAAAAGAAGGTTTTCGCTACCGTAACTATATCGACATCTTCGACGGTGGGCCGACGCTGGAGTGCGACATCGACCGCGTTCGCGCCATCCGCAAAAGTCGGTTGGTGGAAGTAGCGGAAGGGCAGCCAGCGCAGGGGGACTTCCCGGCTTGTCTGGTCGCCAATGAAAATTATCACCATTTCCGCGTGGTACTGGTGCGTGCCGATCCGGCAACCCAGCGTTTGATTTTAACCGCCGCACAACTGGACGCTCTCAAGTGCCACGCCGGGGATCGCGTTCGTCTGGTGCGCCTGTGCGCAGAGGAGAAAACAACATGACTTTATGGATCAACGGCGACTGGGTGACGGGGCAGGGCGAACTTCGCGTGAAGCGTAATCCGGTATCGGGCGACGTATTATGGCAAGGCAATGATGCCGATGCCGCTCAGGTGGAGCTGGCTTGTCGTGCTGCACGCGCCGCGTTTCCGCGTTGGGCGCGGCTCTCCTTTGGCGATCGTCAGGTAAGAGTTGAACGCTTTGCCGGACTGCTGGAAAGCAATAAAGCCGAATTAACGGCGATTATTGCCAGAGAAACGGGTAAGCCGCGCTGGGAAGCGGCAACCGAAGTGACGGCGATGATCAATAAAATCGCTATTTCAATCAAGGCATATCACGTGCGCACGGGCGAGCAGCGCAGCGAAATGCCAGATGGGGCGGCGAGCTTGCGCCATCGCCCACACGGCGTGCTGGCGGTGTTTGGGCCGTACAATTTCCCTGGGCATTTGCCGAACGGACATATCGTTCCGGCGCTGCTGGCAGGCAACACAATTATCTTTAAACCCAGCGAACTGACACCGTGGAGCGGCGAGGTGGTAATGCGCTTATGGCAGCAGGCTGGCTTGCCGCCGGGTGTGCTGAACCTGGTGCAGGGGGGGCGCGAAACGGGTCAGGCGCTGATTGCGCTGGAAGATCTCGACGGTTTACTGTTTACCGGCAGCGCCAACACGGGCTATCAGTTGCATCGTCAGCTCTCCGGTCAGCCGGAAAAAATCCTCGCCCTCGAAATGGGCGGCAATAACCCGCTGATTATTGATGACGTGGCGGATATCGACGCCGCTGTCCACCTGACTATTCAGTCAGCATTTGTTACTGCCGGGCAACGCTGCACTTGCGCCCGCCGTTTAATGCTTAAACGCGGGGCGCAGGGCGATGCGTTCCTTGCTCGCCTGGTTGCCGTCAGCCAGCGGTTAACGCCGGGGAACTGGGATGACGAACCACAGCCGTTTATTGGCGGGCTGATTTCTGAACAGGCCGCGCAGCAGGTTGTTACCGCCTGGCAGGAACTGGAAGCGATGGGCGGGCGAACCCTGCTTGCGCCACGTTTACTGCGCGCAGGAACATCGTTGCTGACGCCGGGGATCATTGAAATGTCAGGCGTTGTCGGCGTGCCGGATGAAGAAGTGTTTGGGCCGCTATTGCGCGTCTGGCGTTATGACACCTTTGATGAGGCGATTAAGATGGCGAATAACACTCGCTTTGGTCTCTCTTGCGGGCTGGTGTCACCGGAGCGGGAAAAGTTCGATCGACTGTTACTGGAAGCGCGGGCGGGGATCGTCAACTGGAACAAACCGCTTACCGGCGCTGCCAGTACTGCACCATTCGGCGGCGTTGGCGCTTCCGGCAACCATCGCCCCAGCGCCTGGTATGCCGCAGATTATTGTGCCTGGCCGATGGCTAGCCTGGAGTCAGACACGTTAACGTTGCCCACTACGCTTAACCCCGGTCTGGATTTCTCCGATGAGGTGGTGCCATGAACGCCCGGGAAGTGAATTTCGACGGGCTGGTGGGGCTGACGCATCATTACGCTGGTTTGTCGTTTGGCAATGAAGCCTCTACCCGCCACCGTTTTCAGGTCTCTAATCCGCGACTGGCGGCAAAACAGGGTTTACTGAAAATGAAAGCCCTTGCTGATGCGGGATTCCCCCAGGCGGTGATGCCGCCGCACGAGCGACCGTTTATTCCTGTTTTGCGTCAACTGGGATTCAACGGCAGCGATGAACACGTGCTGGAAAAGGTTGCCCGTCAGGCTCCGCATTGGCTTTCCAGCGTCAGTTCCGCTTCGCCAATGTGGGTAGCGAATGCAGCCACGGTAGCGCCATCCGCTGATACGCTGGATGGCAAAGTGCATCTGACCGTCGCCAACCTGAACAATAAATTTCACCGTTCGCTGGAAGCGCCCGTCACCGAATCGCTGTTAAAAGCGATTTTTAATGATGAAGAGAAGTTCACCGTTCATTCTGCTTTGCCGCAGGTGGCGATGCTGGGGGATGAGGGGGCGGCAAACCACAATCGTCTCGGCGGTAACTATGGCGATCCCGGTATTCAGCTTTTTGTTTACGGGCGAGAAGAGGGCAATGGCACGCGACCTTCCCGTTATCCGGCGCGGCAAACCCGCGAAGCCAGTGAGGCGGTCGCCAGGTTGAATCAGGTGAATCCACAGCAGGTGATTTTCGCCCAGCAAAACCCGGACGTTATCGACCAGGGCGTTTTTCATAATGATGTGATTGCTGTGAGCAACCTCCAGGTGCTGTTTTGCCATCAGCAGGCGTTCGCCCGCCAGGCTCAATTACTGGCAAACCTGCGCGCGCGGGTGAACGGTTTTATGGCGATAGAAGTTCCGGCGGCACAGGTTTCCGTAGCGGATGCTGTCTCGACTTATCTGTTTAACAGCCAGTTACTGAGCCGTGATGATGGTTCGATGGTGTTGGTGCTGCCGCAGGAGTGTCGGGAACACGCTGGGGTATGGCGTTATCTCAATGAATTGCTTGCTGCCGATAACCCGA
Source organism: Escherichia sp. 93.0816 (assembly GCF_013368855.2). Lineage (NCBI taxonomy): Bacteria > Pseudomonadati > Pseudomonadota > Gammaproteobacteria > Enterobacterales > Enterobacteriaceae > Escherichia > Escherichia sp. 93.0816. Next base: position 346,776 of record NZ_JABWNC020000001.1, read on the forward strand.
TAAGCGAACTGAAAGTCTTTGATTTACGCGAAAGTATGGCAAACGGTGGCGGCCCTGCGTGCCTGCGGTTACGCGTGGTGCTGACGGCAGAAGAATATCAGGCGGTAAATCCGGCAGTGATGATGAACGATACCTTGTTTAATACGCTCAATGGCTGGGTGGATCGCTACTATCGCGATCGTCTTACTGCCGCCGATCTTGCTGACCCGCAATTGCTGCGTGAAGGAAGGGAAGCTCTGGATGCGCTGACTCGTTTGCTAAATCTCGGTTCGGTTTATCCGTTTCAGCGTGAGGGAGGGAGCAATGGATAATTTTCTTGCCCTGACCTTAACGGGCAAAAAACCAGCCATGAGTGAGAGGGAAAGCAACGGTATTCGCTGGCGCTGGCTGGGCGACGGGCTGCTGGAACTGACGCCGTTAACGCCACCGCAGGGTGCGCTGGTGATTTCTGCGGGAATACACGGTAATGAAACAGCGCCGGTAGAAATGCTTGATGCTTTGCTTGGCGCGATCCTCCACGGCGAGATCCCTCTACGCTGGCGGCTGCTGGCGATCCTTGGAAATCCCCCGGCGCTCAAGCAAGGGACACGTTATTGCCATAGCGATATGAATCGAATGTTTGGCGGACGCTGGCAGCTATTTGCCGAAAGCGGCGAAACTTGCCGTGCCCGCGAACTGGAACAGTGTCTGGAAGATTTTTATGAACAGGGTAAAGAGTCTGTTCGCTGGCACCTTGATCTGCATACCGCGATTCGTGGTTCGTATCACCCACGGTTTGGTGTTTTACCGCAACGTAATATTCCCTGGGACGAAAACTTTCTGACATGGCTGGGTGCGGCAGGGCTGGAGGCATTGGTGTTTCACCAGGCGCCGGGGGGCACGTTTACCCATTTTAGTGCCGAACATTTCGGTGCACTGGCGTGTACGCTGGAACTTGGTAAAGCATTGCCATTTGGCAAAAACGATCTTCGCCAGTTTTCACCCACTGTCAGCGCGATTACTGCGTTGTTATCTGGCGTGAGTGTCGGTACTGAGAGAACGTCGCCGCTACGCTATCGGGTCATTTCGCAAATTACCCGCCACTCATCGTCCTTCGAACTGCATATGGCAAGCGAGACGCTGAACTTCACGCCGTTTAAGAAAGGAACGTTGTTGGCGCAGGATGGTGAGGAACATTTTACTGTGACTCATGATGTTGAGTATGTGTTATTCCCTAATCCATTGGTGGCGACGGGATTACGTGCGGGATTAATGCTGGAAAAAATAACCTAATACTTGCCCGCAGAAATCATTCTGCGGGTATTTACTGGCTTTTTAATGAAATAATGCGGATTAATCCTGGTTATTTGCTTTATTTATCACCAGTCATCAGGTATAGTTCTTCATAATTTCTGCAAAATCAGTGTGTTGTAATATTTCATCATCACTCTCCATCAAATTTTCTTTTTTTCTCCATAATTGGCGCAAAAGTGTTTTTTACACTTTCATTGTTTTACCGTTGCTCTGATTAATTGACGCTAAAGTCAGTAAAGTTAATCTCGTCAACACGGCACGTTACTTAAGAAAGCCGTAATAAATAACTGAAAGGAAGGATATAGAATATGCGTAAATTAACTGCACTGTTTGTTGCCTCTACCCTGGCTTTTGGCGCGGCTAACCTGGCCCATGCCGCCGATACCACTACCGCAGCACCGGCTGACGCGAAGCCGATGATGCACCATAAAGGTAAATTCGGTCCGCATCACGACATGATGTTTAAAGACCTGAACCTGACCGATGCGCAGAAACAGCAGATTCGCGAAATCATGAAAGGTCAGCGTGACCAGATGAAACGCCCGCCGCTGGAAGAACGCCGCGCAATGCATGACATTATTGCCAGCGATACCTTCGACAAAGCAAAAGCTGAAGCGCAGATCGCAAAAATGGAAGAACAGCGCAAAGCTAACATGCTGGCGCACCTGGAAACCCAGAACAAGATTTACAACATCCTGACGCCGGAGCAGAAAAAGCAATTTAATGCTAATTTTGAGAAGCGTCTGACAGAACGCCCTGCGGCAAAAGGTAAAATGCCTGCAACTGCTGAATAATCTTTCAGCCTGACAACTTAAGACCGCCGGTCTTGTCCACTACCTTGCAGCAATGCGGTGGACAGGATCGGCGGTTTTCTTTTCTGTTATACAACTTTTGCAAAAAAAACCTAATCACCACTAAGGTAAATCACCCGAGTTGCCGATAACAATCCACGGTTGCCTGAACGATAACAATGAAAAGAGTATGCCGGGAGCGAGTATGGAATACTTTGATATGCGTAAAATGTCGGTGAACCTGTGGCGAAACGCTGCCGGTGAAACTCGGGAAATCTGTAGCTTTCCTCCGGCAAAACGTGATTTTTACTGGCGTGCCAGCATTGCTTCCATTGCGGCAAATGGTGAGTTTTCGTTGTTTCCGGGAATGGAAAGGAGCGTGACGCTGCTGGAAGGCGGTGAGATGCTCCTTGAAAGCACTAACCGTTTTAGCCATACCTTAAAACCGCTACAGCCTTTTGCTTTCTCGGCGGATCAGGTGGTAAAAGCGAAACTGACTGAAGGTCAGATGTCGATGGATTTCAACATCATGACGCGCCTTGATGCCTGTAAGGCGAAAGTCAGAATTGCCGATCGCACGTTCACCACTTTTGGCTCACGCGGTGGGGTGGTGTTTGTGATTAGCGGAGCGTGGCAACTGGGCGACAAGCTGTTGACTACCGACCAGGGCGCGTGCTGGTACGATGGCAGGCACACCCTGCGGCTTTTGCAACCGCAAGGCAAACTGCTGTTCAGTGAAATTAACTGGCTGGCAGGCTATTCACCGGATCAAGTTCAGTGATTTCATAGTTGCCGGAAAGCAGCGGTTTACAGAGGATTTTATAACCGTCGTGATCAAACCCGGCGGGTGTACGGATTAACGTTGCAGCCTCTTCCAGCGAATTAACCGCGCCCAGCCACAGCCAGTTATGAATAATATGATATTGGGTCATTTCCGGATGCTGTTCTTTCAGCGCCACCGCACCTCGCCACGGCCAACAAACAACCCGCAAACGCTCCAGAGACTGGCGCAAACGTAGCGCATGAGCGTCATGGCTCTCTTTACCGCAGCACGCTCCGGCGCAACGTTTTAGCGCCGAACGAAAACAAGCGCGCCCGCGACTTAACGGTTCCAGCCCAAGCAGGCCATAACAAAGTTTTTGTTCATCGGCGATGGTCTGTAACGCTTGTAAAGCCGCACGACGGTTGGCAAACAGGCCGAATAAGTTTGCTGCGGTAGAAAAATCCACGTCTTTGGCATACACCACATCGACACGCTTTTCATTCAGTTGCAGGGCACAGAGCTGGCGATTACGGCGCAAGCGTTTATTAAACAGTGGCTGTTGTTCTTTGATTAATCGCGCTTCGAGGAGTAGAGCGCCAATTTCGCCTGCGGTGCAGATCCAGCTAATTCGCCGGGATTGCCGCAGCATCGCGGCTTCATCCTGAGTGCGTAAATGAGAAAGCACCCGACTGCGGATATTAACGCTTTTGCCGATATAGAGCGGCATGGTGTCACTTTCGCCATGAAACAGATACACCCCTGGTCGGGTGGGTAAGTCATTAAGGAATGAACGTAAATGTTCGGGATATTCGTAGATTGCCGCCGCTTCAAATTCTGGCCGCAGGGAAGTTAAACGCCGTACCACTGTTGACTCCAAGTGCTGGTTATCTATCCAGTGTAACAGGCGGGAAACGATTAAAAAAGAGGCGGGTCGATGACAAAAGTAACACCGCCTGATGCGCTACGCTTATCAGGCCTACTCGACTCCTGCAATGTACTGAATTTGCAAAGTTTTGTAGGCCGAATAAGGCGTTCACGCCGCATCCGGCATGAACAAAGCACTCTTTTTCGCACAAGCCATTATGTGCAAATGATTACTTTTTCCAGAAATCATCGAAAACTGTAATTGGCGGACGGCGTTTATGTTCGGTTTTCAGATACCAGTTTTCTATTGTTCTGGCGACCTGTTCGGGTACGGTTTTCCCTTCCAGATAGTCATCGATATTGTCATAGCTCACGCCGAGCGCCACTTCATCTGGCAGGGAAGGGCGGTCATCTTCCAGGTCGGCTGTTGGCGCCTTCTTGTAGAGATGTTCCGGGCAACCTAATGCCGCCAGTAACTGTTTGCCCTGACGCTTGTTCAGACGGTATAGCGGATTAATATCAGTACCACCGTCACCGTATTTAGTGAAGAATCCGGTAATGGCTTCTGCCGCATGATCGGTGCCAACCACGACACCGTTGGTCATGCCTGCAATGCTGTATTGCGCTTTCATCCGCTCACGCGCTTTTTCATTGCCGCGAACGAAATCACTTAATTCAATACCCGCCTCGCGCAGCGCCTGTTCGCTGGCCAATACCGCGCCCTTGATATTCACGGTTAATACGCGATCCGGTTGAATAAAGGCAATGGCGTCCTGACAATCCTGTTCATCAGCCTGAACACCGTAGGGCAGGCGCACGGCAATGAATTGCAGTGCCTCGTTGCCCGTTTCCTGACGTAGCTCGTTAATTGCCATTTGACACAGTTTCCCGGCAAGAGTGGAGTCCTGACCGCCGCTGATCCCGAGCACCAATGATTTAATGAACGGGTAGGTTTGCAAATAGCTTTTCAGAAAATCGATGCTGCGGCGAATTTCCTCTTCAGCATTAATCTGCGGTTTTGCGCCCAGCGCCTTTATTATTTGTTGTTGCAATGTCATTGAACCCCTCCAGACAGAAAAATAAAACTTCCTTAAAGCTAACCCGTTGCTACAGAAACGACAAGCGACAGCAGGTTGAATGGCGGTTAAAACGTCATACAGGAATCCTCTGAAAGCAGAGCCGTTTCGTTCACAGGCTTGAAAAAGCGCCCAATGTATTCCAGGCTTATCTAACACGCTGATAAACAAGAGGACGGAATATGAACAAGAATATGGCAGGAATTCTGGGTGCAGCGGCGGTATTAACCATGCTGGCAGGTTGTACGGCGTATGATCGTACCAAAGACCAGTTTGTACAGCCTGTGGTGAAAGACGTCAAAAAAGGCATGAGCCGGGCGCAGGTTGCACAAATTGCGGGTAAACCTTCGTCTGAAGTGAGCATGATCCATGCTCGTGGTACTTGCCAGACCTATATCCTGGGTCAACGTGATGGTAAAGCAGAAACCTATTTTGTCGCGTTAGATGATACCGGACATGTCATCAACTCCGGCTATCAGACCTGTGCCGAATACGACACCGATCCACAAGCGGCGAAGTAATTTCTTCGCCTGAAAGCTTGAGTTACAACGGAAACCGGCCATTGCGCCGGTTTTTTTTTGCCCCGTGTTCTTATTTATTGTCGCGAATTATTTAACCGAAATGTGAAGAAGGTCATAACAACAGGTCAAGGAGAGACAATTTGTATGGTCAAAGAAATACTATCGTTCAGGTCAATACCGTATACTCTTTTCAGCCACCAAAAAAAGTCATGTTGGTTTCGCAAGTTACCCAGAGCATGGAAGCAGGTGAAGGCTTGCGGAGTGTCTGGCTGACAGATAATCGTTGATGAGGGCAGTTTTATGGAAAAGAAACACATTTATCTGTTTTGTTCTGCGGGCATGTCTACCTCTTTACTGGTATCAAAAATGCGCGCACAGGCAGAAAAATATGAAGTTCCGGTCATTATTGAAGCATTTCCGGAAACACTGGCGGGTGAAAAAGGTCAGAATGCCGATGTCGTGTTATTAGGGCCGCAGATTGCTTATATGTTGCCCGAAATCCAGCGTTTGTTACCCAACAAACCCGTTGAAGTCATTGATTCACTGTTATATGGCAAAGTCGATGGTTTAGGCGTGCTTAAGGCTGCAGTTGCAGCAATTAAAAAAGCCGCAGCAAATTAATTTTTAAATTTTTCCGTCAAAGAGTTATTTCATAAATCTATACCGCAATACTTTAATTGCGGTTTTTAAGGGTATTTTTCTATGAGTAATGTTATTGCATCGCTTGAAAAGGTACTCCTCCCTTTTGCAGTCAAAATAGGAAAACAGCCACACGTTAATGCAATCAAAAACGGTTTTATTCGCTTAATGCCGTTAACCCTTGCGGGGGCCATGTTTGTATTAATCAATAACGTTTTTCTGAGCTTTGGGGAGGGGTCGTTTTTTTACTCCTTAGGTATTCGCCTCGATGCCTCAACCATTGAAACACTCAATGGCCTGAAAGGTATTGGCGGAAACGTATACAACGGAACATTAGGGATTATGTCTTTAATGGCGCCGTTTTTATCGGTATGGCGCTGGCAGAAGAGCGTAAAGTCGATGCGCTCGCGGCAGGGTTGTTATCCGTTGCGGCATTTATGACCGTCACGCCTTATAGTGTCGGTGAAGCTTACGCGGTCGGCGCAAACTGGTTAGGTGGCGCGAATATCATCTCCGGGATTATTATCGGCCTGGTGGTGGCAGAAATGTTTACCTTTATTGTCCACCGTAACTGGGTGATTAAATTACCCGACAGTGTGCCGACATCGGTCTCACGTTCTTTCTCAGCATTAATTCCCGGCTTTATTATTCTTTCTGTGATGGGGATTATTGCCTGGGCGCTGAATACCTGGGGCACTAACTTCCATCAGATTATTATGGATACCATCTCGACGCCGCTGGCATCGTTGGGTAGCGTGGTCGGCTGGGCGTATGTAATTTTTGTTCCGCTGCTGTGGTTCTTCGGTATTCACGGCGCGCTGGCGCTGACCGCGCTGGACAACGGCATTATGACGCCGTGGGCGCTGGAAAACATCGCCACCTATCAACAATATGGCTCCGTCGAAGCGGCGCTGGCAGCCGGTAAGACCTTCCATATCTGGGCCAAGCCGATGCTGGACTCCTTTATTTTCCTCGGGGGCAGCGGTGCGACCCTGGGGCTGATTCTGGCTATCTTTATCGCTTCTCGCCGTGCTGACTATCGTCAGGTGGCAAAACTGGCGCTGCCGTCGGGCATCTTCCAGATTAACGAACCGATTCTGTTTGGCTTGCCGATTATCATGAACCCGGTGATGTTTATTCCGTTTGTTCTGGTGCAACCGATTCTGGCGGCAATTACTCTGGCGGCGTACTACATGGGCATCATCCCACCGGTGACTAACATTGCACCGTGGACCATGCCAACCGGTCTGGGAGCCTTCTTTAATACTAACGGTAGCGTCGCTGCATTGCTGGTCGCACTCTTCAACCTTGGCATCGCAACGCTGATATATCTGCCATTTGTCGTGGTGGCAAACAAAGCGCAGAACGTGATTGATAAAGAAGAGAGCGAAGAAGATATTGCTAACGCCCTGAAATTTTAATCGACGCTGGCACGGGCAATCGTGCCGGTAAGAATAGAGAGGAACGATGTATGATGGATCTCGATAATATTCCTGATACGCAAACGGAAGCTGAGGAACTGGAAGAAGTGGTGATGGGGCTTATCATCAACTCCGGACAAGCGCGCAGCCTGGCGTATGCGGCGCTGAAGCAGGCGAAGCAGGGCGATTTTGCAGCGGCAAAAGCCATGATGGATCAGTCGCGGATGGCCTTGAATGAAGCGCATCTGGTACAGACGAAACTGATTGAAGGCGACGCGGGCGAAGGCAAGATGAAAGTGAGTCTGGTGCTGGTTCACGCCCAGGATCATCTAATGACTTCCATGCTTGCACGTGAACTGATTACCGAATTAATTGAGCTTCATGAAAAACTGAAGGCATAAGGAGTCGATGATGCAGCCAGTGATTAATGCGCCGGAAATTGCCACTGCCCGTGAACAGCAGTTGTTTAATGGCAAAAATTTCCATGTATTTATCTACAATAAAACGGAAAGTATTACTGGATTGCATCAGCATGACTATTATGAATTTACCCTGGTTTTAACTGGTCGTTATTTCCAGGAGATTAACGGTAAGCGCGTGTTGCTGGAACGGGGCGATTTTGTTTTTATTCCGTTAGGATCACACCATCAAAGTTTTTATGAGTTTGGTGCCACGCGCATATTGAACGTTGGGATCAGTAAACGTTTTTTTGAACAGCATTATTTGCCGTTGTTGCCTTATTGCTTTGTTGCTTCACAGGTTTACCGAACTAATAATACTTTTCTTACCTATGTGGAAACGGTGATTTCTTCATTGAATTTCAGCGAAACCGGTCTGGAAGAATTTGTTGAGATAGTCACTTTTTATGTCATTAACCGTTTACGTCATTACCGCGAAGAACAGGTGATTGATGATGTGCCACAGTGGTTAAAAAGTACGGTTGAAAAGATGCATGATAAAGCGCAGTTCAGTGAAAATGCGCTGGAAAATATGGTGATGTTATCGGCTAAATCGCAGGAGTATTTGACGCGTGCGACTCAGCGATATTATGGCAAAACGCCGATGCAGATTATTAATGAAATCCGCATTAACTTTGCCAAAAAACAACTGGAAATGACTAACTATTCTGTGACTGATATTGCATTTGAAGCCGGTTATAGTAGCCCAAGCCTGTTTATTAAAACGTTTAAGAAACTAACATCTTTTACACCAAATAGTTATCGTAAGAAATTGACTGAATTTAATCAGTAGTTATTATCACTGATCATTAAATTTACATGCGTGCCTTATTTATCCTGGGGAGACCGGGATATTCCTGACGTAGAGGCAGGTATGAATAATATCAGTATTTCCTGATGAAGGGAGAAATTATGAGCCAGAAATTAAAAGTCGTCACTATTGGTGGCGGGAGTAGTTATACCCCAGAACTACTGGAAGGGTTTATTAAGCGTTATCACGAATTGCCGGTGACTGAATTATGGCTGGTGGATGTCGAAGGTGGTAAAGCAAAACTGGATATTATCTTTGATCTCTGCCAGCGAATGATCGATAACGCTGGTGTACCGATTAAACTTTATAAAACGCTTGATCGTCGTGAGGCGCTGAAAGGGGCAGATTTTGTCACTACCCAACTGCGCGTAGGTCAATTACCAGCACGCGAACTGGATGAACGTATTCCGTTAAGTCATGGTTATCTTGGCCAGGAAACTAATGGTGCGGGTGGCCTGTTTAAAGGTCTGCGCACCATTCCGGTGATTTTTGACATCGTAAAAGATGTCGAAGAACTTTGTCCGAATGCATGGGTGATCAACTTCACTAACCCGGCGGGAATGGTCACTGAAGCGGTTTATCGTCATACCGGATTTAAACGCTTTATCGGCGTGTGTAATATTCCGATTGGTATGAAAATGTTTATCGGCGATGTTTTAGCCTTGAATGAGAACGATGATTTATCTATCGATCTGTTCGGCCTGAACCACATGGTGTTTATTAAGGATGTGTTGGTAAATGGCAAATCACGTTTTGCCGAATTGCTTGATGGTGTGGCATCCGGGCAGTTAAAAGCATCTGGCGTTAAAAATATTTTCGATCTGCCGTTTAGCGAAGGTTTAATTCGGGCACTGAACCTGTTGCCGTGTTCCTATTTGCTTTATTACTTCAAGCAAAAAGAGATGCTGGCGATTGAAATGGGTGAATACTACAAAGGCGGCGCGCGTGCGCAGGTGGTACAGAAAGTCGAGAAGCAACTCTTTGAGCTGTATAAAAACCCGGATCTGAAAGTGAAACCGAAAGAGCTGGAGCAGCGCGGTGGAGCTTATTACTCTGATGCAGCGTGCGAAGTCATCAACGCTATCTACAACGACAAGCAAACGGAACATTACGTTAATATCCCGCATCATGGGCATATTGATAATATTCCTGCAGACTGGGCGGTAGAAATGACCTGCACGCTGGGGCGCGATGGCGCGACGCCACATCCGCGCATTACGCATTTCGATGACAAAGTGATGGGGCTGATTCACACCATCAAAGGCTTCGAGATTGCGGCCAGCAACGCAGCACTTAGCGGGGAATTTAACGATGTGTTACTGGCGCTAAACCTTAGCCCGTTGGTGCACTCCGATCGTGATGCTGAGCTGCTGGCACGCGAGATGATTCTGGCGCACGAGAAATGGCTGCCAAACTTTGCCGACTGCATAGCAGAACTTAAAAAAGCACATTAACCGGGGCTGATTATGGAACGCTTACTGATTGTTAATGCCGATGACTTTGGCCTAAGTAAAGGCCAGAACTACGGCATTATCGAGGCCTGCCGAAACGGTATTGTCACGTCGACGACGGCGCTGGTGAATGGTGAAGCTATCGCCCATGCGGTGCAGTTGAGTCGCGATGAACCGAGTCTGGCAGTTGGAATGCACTTTGTTCTCACCCTGGGCAAGCCGCTGACTGCAATGCCGGGTTTAACCCGCGAAGGTGTGTTGGGGAAGTGGATCTGGCAACTGGCGGAAGAAGATGCTTTACCGCTGGAGGAAATTGCTCAGGAACTTGCCAGTCAGTATCTGCGTTTCATTGAGCTATTTGGGCGCAAACCAACGCACCTTGATAGCCATCATCATGTGCATATGTTCCCGCAGATTTTCCCGATTGTGGCGAAGTTTGCGGCTGAAGAGGGGATTGCGTTGCGCATCGACCGTCAGCCGCTATCTTATGATGGTGATTTACCGGCTAATCTGCGCAGCTCGCAGGGATTCAGTAGCGCGTTCTATGGTGAAGAGATTAGCGAGTCACTGTTTCTGCAAGTGCTGGATGATTCCTGCCATCGCGGTGAACGTTCGCTGGAAGTGATGTGCCATCCGGCGTTTGTCGATAATACAATTCGCCAGAGTGCATATTGCTTTCCACGGTTAACGGAGCTGGAAGTGTTGACATCCGCATCGCTGAAGTATGCCATTGCCGAGCGAGGTTATCGGTTGGGTAGTTATCTTGATGTGTAAGATGGTTTGTAAAGTCACTCCCCTGGGGGAGTGACTTTATTCATATTTACGCCGGAATTTTATCAATCTTAGGAATTCGTGACCATACGCGGTGCGCTGCCATTAGCGTTAACAGTTCATCCATAAAACTACCGTCGGCGCTGTCGGCTTCCACAATCCCTTCTTCACCCTGGTCATCAACCTTGATTGTCGCCTTAAACTTGCGCGCATCGCCCGCCAGCGCAATTGGTTTAAGGTGCTTATAGGCTTCCATCAGATAGTAGTTTGCATCGCCGTTGTCTGCGATATCGGTGATATTGCCACAAGGGACAATGACCGCATCAACCGTCAGCGATGGCGCCCCGGCAAAGGTTGCTGCAACCGGCAACACCGTACCGTCATCGGCAGTGACTTCGCCCATCCGTGAGTAAAGCAGTTTGGCATGAACGCCTTTGGCTTTCAGCGCCTTCAGAATTGCCAGAAGGTCTGCCGATCTCACTTCATCATTAAGTAAAATCGCTACCACACGACCTTTCACATCACCGTCAGGAATGGCATACAGACTTAAAGCCGGATCTTTCTTCAACCCGTTTACGTCCGGTGGCGGCGTAATATTCAGTTGGTCGTCAGTCAGTTCGATACCGAGATTTTTTGCTACCGCCTGCGCCAGGTTAAGATCGATATGCGCTAACTGGTCAACAACGCGCTCACGAATATAAGGGCGTACAACTTTGCTTAACTCAAAGCTGAAACCGTCGACAATATGGCGCTGCTCGAACGGCGTTTGACTCAGCCAGAACAGGCGCGGATGCGAGTAGTATTCGCCAAATGATGGGCTGCGCTCCCGCACTTTATTGCCTTCCACACGCTCCTGGTACGATTCAAATCCACCGCGTTTTGGCCCCGGCGGCGTTTCGCGCGGCCAGTTATCGTTGATCGAGTTCGGTTCGTAATTCGCCGGGTTAGTGTCGATTCCCATCCGATGCATACCGTCACGCTGGAAATTGTGGTACGGGCAGGTCGGGCGATTAATCGGAATTTCATGAAAATTCGGCCCGCCAAGACGGCTGATTTGTGTATCGGTATAAGAGAACAAACGTCCCTGCAACAGCGGATCGTTGGTGAAATCCAGACCAGGGACAATATGACCTGGATGGAAAGCTGCCTGTTCGTTTTCGGCAAAGAAGTTATCCGGGTTACGGTTAAGCACCATTTTGCCGACGCGCTGAACGGGTACTAACTCTTCCGGGATGAGTTTCGTTGGGTCAAGCAGGTCGAAGTCGAATTTGAATTCATCTTCTTCGGGGATCAACTGGAAGCCCAGTTCGTATTCCGGGAAATCGCCTGCTTCAATGGCTTCCCACAGTTCGCGGCGGTGGAAGTCTGGATCACGTCCGGTGAGTTTCTGCGCTTCATCCCACACCAGTGAGGCTTTACCTGCCAGTGGTTTCCAGTGGAAACGCACAAAGGTCGCTTTACCTTCGGCGTTAATCAGGCGGAAGGTGTGAATGCCGAAGCCTTCCATGGTGCGGTAACTACGTGGTATTCCGCGATCTGACATCGCCCATATCACGTTGTGGAGCGTTTCTGGTTGCAGGGAGACATAATCCCAGAAAGTGTCGTGGGCGCTTTGCCCTTGCGGAATTGCCCAGTGCGGTTCTGGTTTTACCGCATGAACAAAGTCCGGAAATTTGTGTGCATCCTGAATAAAGAAGATTGGCGTGTTATTGCCAACAAGGTCAAAAATACCCTCTTCGGTATAGAACTTGGTGGCAAAACCACGGATATCACGCACCGTATCTGCCGAACCTGCGCCACCCTGAACGGTAGAGAAACGCACGAACACCGGGGTAATTTTGTTGGGATCTGACAGGAAGTCGGCTTTGGTGATATCGCTTAAGTTTTTATACGGCTGGAAATAACCGTGAGCGGCTGACCCACGCGCGTGAACGATACGTTCCGGAATACGTTCATGGTCGAAGTGGGTGATTTTCTCGCGCAGTATAAAATCTTCCAGCAGCGTTGGGCCACGGCTACCGGCACGCAGTGAGTTTTGATCGTCGGCGATGCGCACGCCCTGATTAGTGGTCAGCGCATAATTTTCACTGCCTTTGCGTACGTCTTCCAGAGAGTTTAGTTTTTCGTTACGCGTATCAGGGGCTTTCAGACTCCCAGGGGCGGTAGGTTGTGCGCCTGGCGGTGTTGGTTCAGCCGCTGGACGATGAGATCCGTCCTCAGGTGCCAGTGAGTCCATTCCCGGTTTCGCTTCGCTCGAATCGTGTAGTGGTGACTGGTGCTGATGTGGGTTCTTTTCGTTATGTTGCGACATTGAACTCGTCTCCTTAATTCATTACTGAAAGGGCCGCTGTTTTGGTCAAAAAACCCTCTAACTATAGACCATCAGGGTGATCCCGCTCTGGAAGTGGTGCCAGAGAAGGTATTCGGGAATATACGCAAAGCAGGACGGACGGGGGGTAAATCAGCTAAACTACAATTTTTCTGATTTTTAATATGCGTTTAGTGAAGCCAGTAATGAAGAAACCGCTACGTCAGCAAAACCGCCCGATTATTAGCTATGTTCCTCGCACGGAACCTGCGCCGCCAGAACATGCGATTAAGATGGATTCGTTTCGCGATGTCTGGATGCTGCGTGGCAAATATGTTGCGTTTGTTCTGACGGGGGAGTCATTCCTGCGCTCACCAGCATTTAGCGTGCCGGAGTCCGCCCAGCGTTGGGCTAACCAAGTGCGCCAGGAAAATGAGATCGAAGAATAAAAGAACGCCTGTCGAATGACAGGCGTTTTGCGTTATGAACCAGGATTAACGGTGTGCCAGTTCGGCGTCGTCTTCGCTGTCCAGAATGGACTTATCGGTTTGCTTCAGCCACTGGCTGGTCAGCGTACCTGCGGTCATTGAGCCGCTCACGTTCAATGCAGTTCGACCCATATCGATAAGCGGTTCAACGGAGATTAACAGAGCCACCAGCGTTACCGGCAGGCCCATCGCCGGCAGAACAATCAACGCGGCGAAAGTCGCACCACCACCAACACCTGCAACACCTGCTGAACTCACTGTGACGATACCAACGAGTGTCGCAATCCACATTGGATCCAGCGGGTTAATGCCCACCGTTGGCGCAACCATCACTGCCAACATTGCCGGATACAAACCGGCACAGCCGTTCTGACCAATGGTCGCCCCAAAAGAGGCAGCGAAACTGGCGATAGATTCTGGAACACCCAGACGACGTGTTTGTGCTTCAACGTTCAGTGGAATAGACGCAGCACTGGAGCGACTGGTGAAAGCAAACGTCAGCACCGGCCACACTTTGCGGAAGTATTTCAGCGGACTCACGCCATTAATACCCAGCAGAATGCCATGTACCGCAAACATAATGATAAGACCCAGGTAGGACGCGACAACGAAGCTACCCAGCTTAATGATGTCTTGCAGGTTGGAACCGGCAACCACTTTAGTCATCAGCGCAAGCACGCCGTAAGGGGTTAGTTGCATGACCAGGCGAACCAGTTTCATCACCCAGCTTTGCAGTGTGTCGATAGCTGTTAAAACGCGTTCACCTTTCGGCGCATCATCTTTCAGCAGTTTCAGCGCCGCGACGCCGAGGAATGCGGCAAAAATTACCACGCTGATAATTGATGTCGGATTCGCACCGGTCAGATCGGCAAACGGATTTTTCGGTATAAAAGACAGAATGAGTTGCGGAACACTTAAATCCGCGACTTTACCGACATAGTTGCTTTCGATAGCGTTCAGACGGGCAGTCTCAGCGCCACCCTGAACCAGACCTTCAGCAGTCAGACCAAACAGGTTAGTCACCAGCACACCGACCAGCGCCGCAATCAGCGTGGTAAACAGCAGCGTACCGATGGTCAGAAAACTGATTTTTCCTAACTGAGATGCGTTATGCAGGCGAGCAACCGCGCTCAGAATAGAGGCGAATACTAACGGCATAACGATCATTTGCAGTAGCTGAACATAGCCGTTACCGACAATGTTAAACCACTGTACAGAATCTTTAAGTACCTGGCTGTCAGAACCATAAATGGTATGCAGAGCAAGGCCAAAGACCACGCCCATCACCAGACCCACCAGTACTTTTTTTGCCAGACTCCACTGTTTGTGGCGGGCCTGAGCCAGCACAAACAATAGAACAACGAACACCACGATGTTCGCAATTAATGGAAAGTTCATCCCCGTTCTCCTGATCTTATTATTTCTATCACTGTGTAACAGTCATAGTGTTGGCGCAAGATTAACAGAACTGTGAGCTGGCTCTTATATTCAAATGGAATTGCTTATTCCAGAAAGGTGATTTTTGCTTTTTTAGTATTCAACCTGATGCTTAATAAGGCGATGAAACTGGATCTGCAAGGTATTGATCATTTGCGATGACCAACGAACCGCGCTGTTTTCAGGCAGAGAATGGGGCATCCACACCGACCAGACAAATAATGCCATGCAGAGAAAACGTTCCAGCTGATTGCCCTTTTGTGGCACCAGAATTGGCAGGCGAAAGCGCCAGCGACACGGCCAGAGCAGGGGAACACCAGCCGGTGTCAGCATATCGGCAAGAATATGACTCAAATAACCCAGCACCATACCTTGCAGTGCATCAGCCGGAATAAACCAGCTTTCCGGAACTTTGAGGTAAAAGGTTGCCAGCAGGGCAAATACAGCCAGCAAACTGTGGGTAAATCCACGGTGTCCAAATGCGCGGGCAATGGGTTTTGATATCCACTTTAATCGCTGCCCAAGAAACGATTTTGGGTGGTCGATGTCCGGTAACAGACACGTTAAGATCGCGGAAGGGACAATATGCCACCAGTCACCCTGTGCCAGCACGGGTGTCAGCTCGGCATTTTTGGCAAATACCGCACAAGCAATAGAAAAGAGAAGGTGACCTTCCGCCGTCATGATAAAACTCACTAAACTGTCGATACGTACAGTATAGGATTTTTATACAGTGCGCGGAAGTGGTGACGGTGTAACTCTTTATCACAAAATGATGATAAATCCGCCAGTTGAATAAAAATTCAGATAAAAAGCCAGGGGCAGTTATGACACTGCCCGATTTTATTAGCCGAGGAGGTCGGTCGCGGTCAATTCGGTGAGAGATGAAAGTTTTACGTTTGCCAACACAAAACGTGGATCATTTTGCGCTTCGGGCGCGGGGACGACGATAGAACGCATACGTGCCGCTTTAGAGGCGATCATGCCATTTACAGAGTCTTCCAGCGCCACGCAGGCGAGAGGATCAACCCCCAGTTTTGCTGCACAGTCGAGATACACTTGTGGATGCGGCTTGCTGTAAGGCAGCTTTTCGGCGGAGGCGAGGGCATCGAAACTGTCACGTAAGCCAAACATGGTCAGCACTTTTTCCAGCATATGCAAAGGTGACGCGGAGGCCAGACCTACCAATAATCCTTGTTCTTTGCATAGCGCAACGGCCTCACGCACACCAGGCAGTAATGGTCGCGTCTCTTCAACCAGTGAAATGGCACGGGCAATAACCCGTTCAACTACTTCCTGACGACTCGGCCCATTCCACGGTTGCCGGGCATACCACAGATCAACCACCATATCGATGCGTAAACCTAAGGTATCCGGTAGCTCGTTACGACGGGAGATATCTACCCCCAGGCTTGCCATCACATCCAGTTCGGCTCGATCCCATAAAGGTTCTGAGTCGATAAGTAATCCATCCATATCGAAAATTGCAGCAAGAATCTGACGCGGGGTTGACATTACAACCTCTCCTTTAGAGCATTATGTGTAAGGTATTAAGCAGTGCTTATGATTAAGCGCCTATCATATCGCCTTTAAAGAATGGGCGAAAACAGATATCTACAGGTAAACTAATTGAAACGACGCGTCTTAATCAAGGAGAACTCATGACGTATCAACAAGCTGGACGCATTGCTGTTTTGAAAAGGATTTTGGGTTGGGTGATTTTTATACCGACACTTGTTTCCACGTTAATTTCCTTGCTGAAGTTTATGAATGTCCGGCAAGAATCCCAGGAAGGCATCAATGCAGTAATGCTCGATTTTGCGCATGTCATGATCGATATGATGCAGGCGAATACGCCTTTTCTGAATCTGTTCTGGTACAACTCACCGACGCCCAATTTTAATGGTGGCGTGAACGTTATGTTTTGGGTGATTTTCATCCTGATATTTGTGGGTCTTGCGTTGCAAGACTCTGGTGCCCGTATGAGCCGCCAGGCGCGCTTTTTGCGCGAAGGTGTTGAGGATCAACTCATTCTGGAGAAGGCTAAAGGGGAAGAGGGGTTAACGCGTGAACAGATTGAGTCACGCATTGTGGTGCCACACCATACTATTTTCTTACAGATTTTCTCACTCTATATCCTGCCGGTAATTTGTATTGCTGCGGGGTATGTGTTCTTTTCTTTGCTTGGATTTATTTAAGTAAAAGGCCGCATGGAGCGGCCATTATCATCAATCCACATCACGCAGCTAACAATCTATCCAGTGATTGCTGGGCAATAACCAAATGCTGGCCGCCAAACAACCTTGCACGGTTAAGCAACGTGTAGAGTTGATAAATCGGCTGACGTTCGAGGAAATCTGCCGGTAGCGGTGAAACGGACTGATAGCCGTCATAGATTTGTGGCGGCTGTTCGGTATGCAGCGGTAACATCGCCAGATCGCACTCTCTGTCGCCCCAGTAACAGGCAGGGTCGAATATATACGGCCCCTCCGGGCCCAGAGCGCAGTTGCCAGACCATAAATCACCGTGTAACAGTGAAGGCTGTGGCTGATGTGAACTCAGACGCTGCTGAATATGCTCGACGATGGCGTCGATATTGCCGAAGGCGATCCCTTTTTCTGCCGCCAGTTCCAGTTGCCAGCCAATACGTTGTTCAGCAAAGAACGTTGACCAGCGACGTTGCCAGGTGTTGGGTTGTGGAGTAGTGGAAAGTGCGTTATCAAAATCGAGGCCAAATTGCGGCTGGTCACTCCATTGATGCAGGTGCGCAATTTGTTGTCCTAAAATAAATGCGTTATGTGCATCCAACGGGCGAGGCGGGAGATAGTCCATCACCAAAAAACTGTAGTCGCGGTCAGCGCCAACAGCCCAGACTTTAGGCACGGTGACGGTTTTACTGCGCGACAGTAATTCCAGTTGGTCGGCTTCGGCGGTAAAACCGGAAAGCAGTTCCCTTTCATCACATTTGACGAAAAAGTCACGTCCTGCATAGCGTAAATGCCATGCGGCATGGACTTCTCCGCCAGGCAGTTCATTACGCAGTTCGATTTCGCCTTCACCTAACTGTTCGCTCAAAAGACGACTGATTGCCTGCCACATGATGTCTCTCCCATGTTGTCTGCCAGATCATAAGGTTAGCGCAGGAATGCGGTGCAAAAACACGAGCTAACGCACACCACAGACTGATTATTGCCCAAAAACCATTTATTTTCTGTTGCTATGCCAGTCCTCCCAGGTGGTAATTATGATCTCTGGGTCTTTGCCTGTGGCGCTTTGGGTGAGTGCGGCAACCAGCTCTCTTATTTCATCTTCACTTTGAGTACTGATAAGCCCAAAGGTGTTCGTTCCCAGCTCATGGATATTTCCGTCATCATCCGTCATGGTCAGTAAAAAACCGTCGCGTGTCAGAAAGTTATTTAACTCATTAATTTCAGTTAATGTGTCTTCATGCAACATGACAGTAATGACATAACGGACAAGATCGCCACCAGCCATAATTCACCTCTTTGTTATCACGTGATTTTTTAGCATAGTCGGAGAAACGCGTTGTCGACAGGTTTATGGTGATTCCCCCAATATTGGGGGAATATCTCTATGAGTGGGAAAGGTAAGCGTAAATTTTTTGCGTATCGTCATGGGAGCACAGGCGAGTTCCCTGATTGAGCGTGGCGGCGCTGCCCGCAGCGACCCCAAAACGAACCATCTCTTCAAGAGAGGCATTTTCCGCCAGTTTCAGCGTCATCGCGCCGACCATGCTGTCGCCTGCACCGACGGTACTCTGGCTTTTCACCGGTGGTGGCACGACCTGAATACAGTTTTCGCTGTCCACTCCCAGCGCGCCCTGCGGACCAAGGGAAACGACAACCCGCCTGGCCTTACCGCTATTAACGATTTCCTGCGCGGCTTTGCGCACATCATCAGGTTGGGTGAGTTCGCGGTTAACCAGTGCACTGAGTTCTTTCTGGTTAGGCTTAACCAGTTCAATATTGCCAATGGCCAGGGCTGCACTTAAAGCCTCGCCAGAACTGTCGACGATGCAGCGAATCCCTTGCCTTTGCGCAGCGGAAATCAGCTGAGTTAATTTTTCCAGCTTCACTCCTGGGGGCAGGCTTCCGCTGATGACCAGGATGGCTCCAGATTCAATTTCCAGAACTTGCTCTTCAAGTTGACGAAATTCATCGTCACTTAATGTCGCGCCAGGCATGACAAATCGGTACTGCTCACCTGTAGACTCCACATGTACGTGCAGATTCTGACGGGTCCAGTCTTTTGCTTCGACGGTCGCAACCGGGACATTTTCATCAGCCAGCAGTGAAACCAGATGTTCGCCAGTCGCTCCGCCAGCCGGGAAGATTGCCGTGGCGCTCCCACCAAGGTGAGCAATGGCGCGGGCGACGTTAATACCGCCGCCCCCAGGCTCGAACACCGGGGCGGTACAACGCAGTTTCCCTTCGGGATAAATTTGCGGGGTAATTGTTGCGCTATCGAGAGAGGGCGCAAGTGTCAACGTATAGATACGTACCATCATTTCCTCCTATAGGCTGATTTCAGTCTGGCACTGAATCAGTGGAAAGTGAAGAAATTAACAATATGATTTATTGGATATTTATATGAAAATAATAAGATGAAGATATATAAATAAATATTTGTTTTCGTAATGTGCTTATTCAAAAAATGAAATAAGAAGTCGTTGCTAAGTTTTTCACTCCTTTTTATAATTTGTCACCTTTCCAGGGACGCTACTCTTTGATCCTTAAGAAAGTTTCCGGGACCGCGATGGTCTCTTTTTTTGTTGTACGGACTTTTAATAAATGAAGCTTTTGAAGACAGTTCCTGCCATCGTTATGCTGGCGGGGGGTATGTTTGCGTCTCTGAATGCAACTGCCGATGATTCCGTTTTTACTGTCATGGACGATCCTGCCAGCGCCAAAAAACCTTTTGAAGGTAATCTGAATGCAGGCTACCTTGCACAATCAGGTAACACGAAAAGTTCTTCACTAACGGCTGATTCCACTATGACCTGGTATGGGCATTCTACTGCCTGGTCGCTGTGGGGGAATGCCAGTAATACTTCTTCTAACGATGAGCGTTCTTCGGAAAAATATGCGGTCGGCGGGCGTAGCCGTTTTAATTTAACTGACTATGACTATTTATTTGGTCAGGCAAGCTGGCTGACAGACCGCTATAACGGTTATCGCGAACGCGATGTGCTGACTGCGGGTTATGGTCGCCAGTTTTTGAATGGCCCGGTACACAGCTTCCGCTTTGAATTCGGTCCTGGCGTGCGTTACGACAAATATACCGACAATGCCAGTAAAACCCAGCCGCTGGGTTATGCTTCTGGGGCTTACGCGTGGCAGTTGACCGACAACGCGAAAATAACCCAGGGCGTTTCCGTCTTTGGCGCGGAAGATACGACGCTGAACTCGGAAAGCGCGTTAAATGTGGCTATTAATGAACATTTCGGCCTGAAGGTGGCGTACAACGTTACATGGAACTCTGAACCGCCTGAATCGGCTCCAGAACATACCGATCGCCGAACAACGTTATCGCTGGGATATAAAATGTAATTACTGCCGGGCCGCGACGAGCGGTCTGGCTTTTTCGTAAGCTAATAGCATTTTACCATTCAACCCCAAATCATTGCCGCCCAACGCAGTAACAGCATTGCGCCACAAATAGCCAGCAACACCACCACCATCTTCCAGTGTTTTTTGTCAAAACGTTTTGTCGGCATGTGTTTTCCTGCGTATTTCGAGTGGTCAATATCCGAGTGTAACAAAATGGGCAGGTGTTGCCTGTATTGATTTATATCATTTCGATCATGATGATTGCCGCTTTGCCCGATAACAAATACCGTGTAAACTGCCAGACGGTATTATCAGAAAGTGGGTGTAGGTCTGGCATCGCTAATCAGCATGTTATGACATATTTCGCAGAGTGAAGCGGGAATCAGCCCAAACCTTTTTGGTAAATTTCATATGAATCTTTGTATGTGATCTTGCGTATGGGTCACCACTGCAAATAAGGATATAACATGCCTGTTATTACTCTTCCTGATGGCAGCCAACGCCATTACGACCACGCTGTAAGTCCCATGGATGTTGCGCTGGACATTGGTCCAGGTCTGGCGAAAGCCTGTATCGCAGGGCGCGTAAATGGTGAGCTGGTTGATGCTTGCGATCTGATTGAAAACGACGCACAACTGTCGATCATTACCGCAAAAGACGAAGAAGGTCTGGAGATCATTCGTCACTCCTGCGCGCACCTGTTAGGGCACGCGATTAAACAACTTTGGCCGCATACCAAAATGGCAATCGGCCCGGTTATTGACAACGGTTTCTATTACGACGTTGATCTTGACCGCACGTTAACCCAGGAAGATGTCGAAGCACTCGAGAAGCGGATGCATGAGCTTGCTGAGAAAAACTACGACGTCATTAAGAAGAAAGTCAGCTGGCACGAAGCGCGTGAAACGTTTGTTAAACGCGGCGAGAGCTATAAAGTCTCCATCCTGGACGAAAATATTGCCCATGATGACCAGCCTGGCCTCTATTTCCATGAAGAATATGTCGATATGTGCCGTGGTCCGCACGTACCGAATATGCGTTTCTGCCATCATTTCAAACTGATGAAAACGGCAGGCGCTTACTGGCGCGGCGACAGCAACAACAAAATGTTGCAGCGTATTTACGGTACTGCGTGGGCAGACAAAAAAGCCCTCAACGCTTACCTGCAGCGCCTGGAAGAAGCCGCTAAACGCGATCACCGTAAAATCGGCAAACAGCTTGACCTGTATCATATGCAGGAAGAAGCGCCGGGTATGGTATTCTGGCACAACGACGGCTGGACAATCTTCCGTGAACTGGAAGTATTCGTTCGTTCTAAACTGAAAGAGTACCAGTATCAGGAAGTAAAAGGTCCGTTCATGATGGACCGCGTCCTGTGGGAAAAAACCGGTCACTGGGACAACTACAAAGATGCAATGTTCACCACCTCTTCAGAGAACCGTGAATACTGCATTAAGCCGATGAACTGCCCGGGTCACGTACAAATTTTCAACCAGGGGCTGAAGTCGTATCGCGATCTGCCGCTGCGTATGGCTGAGTTCGGTAGCTGCCACCGTAACGAGCCGTCAGGTTCTCTGCATGGCCTGATGCGCGTGCGTGGTTTTACCCAGGATGACGCGCATATCTTCTGTACTGAAGAACAAATTCGCGATGAAGTTAACGGATGTATCCGTTTAGTCTATGATATGTACAGCACTTTTGGCTTCGAAAAAATCGTGGTCAAACTTTCCACTCGTCCTGAAAAACGTATTGGCAGCGACGAAATGTGGGATCGTGCTGAGGCGGATCTGGCGGTTGCGCTGGAAGAAAACAACATCCCGTTTGAATATCAACTGGGTGAAGGCGCTTTCTACGGTCCGAAAATTGAATTTACCCTGTATGACTGCCTCGATCGTGCATGGCAGTGCGGTACAGTACAGCTGGACTTCTCCTTGCCGTCTCGTCTGAGCGCCTCTTATGTAGGCGAAGACAACGAGCGTAAGGTTCCGGTAATGATTCACCGCGCAATTCTGGGGTCAATGGAACGTTTCATTGGTATCCTGACCGAAGAGTTCGCTGGTTTCTTCCCGACCTGGCTTGCGCCAGTGCAGGTTGTTATCATGAATATTACCGATTCTCAGTCTGAATACGTTAACGAATTGACGCAAAAACTATCAAATGCGGGCATTCGTGTTAAAGCAGACTTGAGAAATGAGAAGATTGGCTTTAAAATCCGCGAGCACACTTTGCGTCGCGTCCCATATATGCTGGTCTGTGGTGATAAAGAGGTGGAATCAGGCAAAGTTGCCGTTCGCACCCGCCGTGGTAAAGACCTGGGAAGCATGGACGTAAATGAAGTGATCGAGAAGCTGCAACAAGAGATTCGCAGCCGCAGTCTTAAACAATTGGAGGAATAAGGTATTAAAGGCGGAAAACGAGTTCAAACGGCGCGCCCTAACCGTATCAATGGCGAAATTCGCGCCCAGGAAGTTCGCTTAACAGGTCTGGAAGGCGAGCAGCTTGGTATTGTGAGTCTGAGAGAAGCTCTGGAGAAAGCAGAAGAAGCCGGAGTAGACTTAGTCGAGATCAGCCCTAACGCCGAGCCGCCGGTTTGTCGTATCATGGATTACGGCAAATTCCTCTATGAAAAGAGCAAGTCTTCTAAGGAACAGAAGAAAAAGCAAAAAGTTATCCAGGTTAAGGAAATCAAATTCCGTCCTGGTACAGATGAAGGCGACTATCAGGTAAAACTCCGCAGCCTGATTCGCTTTCTGGAAGAGGGTGACAAAGCCAAAATCACACTGCGTTTCCGTGGTCGTGAGATGGCGCACCAGCAAATCGGTATGGAAGTGCTTAATCGCGTGAAAGACGATTTGCAAGAACTGGCAGTGGTCGAATCCTTCCCAACGAAGATCGAAGGCCGCCAGATGATCATGGTGCTCGCTCCTAAGAAGAAACAGTAAGGCCATCAAGTAATCATTCCTGTGGGCTTCGGCTCACAGGGTGATTCGCCTTTGTTTCTGTTTATCAACAATGCGAAGTGGAAGTTATTAAAATGCCAAAAATTAAGACCGTACGCGGTGCTGCTAAGCGCTTCAAAAAAACCGGTAAAGGTGGTTTTAAGCACAAGCACGCTAACCTGCGTCACATTCTGACCAAAAAAGCGACCAAACGTAAACGTCACCTGCGTCCGAAAGCCATGGTTTCCAAAGGCGATCTGGGTCTGGTAATCGCGTGCCTGCCGTACGCATAAGCCGTTAACGTTTTTAACTTTTTAATTAGAATATAGATACAGGAGAGCACATATGGCTCGCGTAAAACGTGGTGTTATTGCACGCGCACGTCACAAGAAAATTTTGAAACAAGCTAAAGGTTACTACGGTGCGCGTTCTCGCGTATACCGCGTTGCCTTCCAGGCTGTTATCAAAGCTGGTCAGTATGCTTACCGTGACCGTCGTCAACGTAAGCGTCAGTTCCGTCAACTGTGGATTGCGCGTATCAACGCAGCAGCACGTCAGAACGGTATTTCTTACAGCAAATTCATCAATGGCCTGAAAAAAGCCTCTGTTGAAATCGACCGTAAGATCCTGGCTGATATCGCAGTATTCGACAAAGTAGCGTTCACCGCTCTGGTTGAAAAAGCGAAAGCAGCTCTGGCATAAGCCAGTTGGAAGAGGGAGCTAGTCTCCCTCTTTTCGTTTCAACACTATCAGAACATTGACTTTTATCGCCGTAGCCTTTTCAATAAAGGTCTTTTGAATAGTACCAAAAGGTAACGCAAGCAATGAATGCTGCTATTTTCCGCTTCTTTTTTTACTTTAGCACCTGACTCCAGGAGGCTAGCGCGTGAGAAGAGAAACGGAAAACAGCGCCTGAAAGCCTCCCAGTGGAGGCTTTTTTTGTATGCGCGTTTTGAGAAATAAAAAGCCTGTCTCATCAGGCGTAATTGTCGCAGCCAGTTTGGACACGGCCAGCGCGGAGAAACCGGAGCGTACTTAAGTACGTGAGGATTTCGAGCACTGCCCAGGACAAAATGGCAAGTAAAATAGTCTGATGGGATAGGCTCTAAGTCCAACGAACCAGTGTCACCACTGACACAATGAGGAAAACCATGTCACATCTCGCAGAACTGGTTGCCAGTGCGAAGGCGGCCATTAGCCAGGCGTCAGATGTTGCCGCGTTAGACAATGTGCGCGTCGAATATTTGGGTAAAAAAGGGCACTTAACCCTTCAGATGACGACCCTGCGTGAACTGCCGCCAGAAGAACGCCCGGCAGCCGGTGCGGTTATCAACGAAGCGAAAGAGCAGGTGCAGCAGGCGTTGAATGCGCGTAAAGCCGAACTGGAAAGCGCGGCGCTGAATGCGCGTCTGGCGGCAGAAACTATTGATGTCTCCCTACCTGGTCGCCGTATTGAAAACGGCGGTCTGCATCCGGTGACCCGTACCATCGACCGTATCGAAAGTTTCTTCGGTGAGCTTGGCTTTACCGTGGCAACCGGGCCGGAAATCGAAGATGATTATCATAACTTCGATGCTCTGAACATTCCTGGTCACCACCCGGCGCGCGCTGACCACGACACTTTCTGGTTTGATGCAACCCGTCTGCTGCGTACCCAGACTTCTGGTGTACAGATCCGCACCATGAAAGCTCAGCAGCCGCCGATTCGTATCATCGCGCCTGGACGTGTTTATCGTAACGACTACGACCAGACCCACACGCCGATGTTCCATCAGATGGAAGGCCTGATTGTTGATACCAATATCAGCTTCACCAACCTGAAAGGCACGCTGCACGATTTCCTGCGTAACTTCTTTGAAGAAGATTTGCAGATTCGTTTCCGTCCTTCCTATTTCCCGTTCACCGAACCGTCTGCAGAAGTTGACGTCATGGGTAAAAACGGCAAATGGCTGGAAGTGCTGGGTTGTGGGATGGTGCATCCGAACGTGCTGCGTAACGTTGGTATCGACCCGGAAGTTTACTCTGGTTTCGCCTTCGGGATGGGGATGGAGCGTCTGACCATGTTGCGTTATGGCGTCACCGACCTGCGTTCATTCTTCGAAAACGATCTGCGTTTCCTCAAACAGTTTAAATAAGGCAGGATTAGATTATGAAATTCAGTGAACTGTGGTTACGCGAATGGGTGAACCCAGCGATTGATAGCGACGCGCTGGCGAATCAAATCACCATGGCGGGTCTGGAAGTTGACGGTGTAGAACCCGTTGCCGGTAGCTTCCACGGCGTGGTTGTCGGTGAAGTGGTTGAGTGTGCCCAGCATCCGAATGCGGACAAACTGCGTGTGACCAAAGTTAATGTCGGCGGCGATCGCCTGCTGGATATCGTCTGCGGTGCGCCAAACTGCCGTCAGGGGCTGCGTGTGGCGGTAGCGACTATTGGTGCTGTTCTGCCGGGCGATTTCAAAATTAAAGCGGCGAAACTGCGTGGCGAACCGTCTGAAGGGATGCTGTGCTCCTTCTCTGAGCTGGGTATTTCTGACGATCACAACGGCATTATCGAACTGCCAGCGGATGCGCCAATTGACACCGATATCCGCGAATACCTGAAACTTGATGACAACACTATCGAAATCAGTGTTACGCCAAACCGTGCCGACTGCTTAGGCATCATTGGTGTTGCGCGTGACGTTGCCGTGCTGAACCAGCTGCCGCTGGTTGAACCGGAAATCGTTCCGGTTGGTGCGACCATCGACGACACGCTGCCGATTGCAGTAGAAGCACCGGAAGCCTGCCCGCGTTATCTTGGTCGTGTGGTTAAAGGCATTAATGTTAAAGCGCCAACCCCGCTGTGGATGAAAGAAAAACTGCGTCGCTGCGGTATTCGTTCCATTGATGCGGTAGTTGACGTAACCAACTACGTGCTGCTCGAACTGGGCCAGCCGATGCACGCTTTCGATAAAGATCGTATTGAAGGCGGCATTGTAGTGCGGATGGCGAAAGAGGGTGAAACGCTGGTGCTGCTCGACGGTACTGAAGCGAAGCTGAATGCTGACACCCTGGTCATTGCCGACCACAACAAGGCGCTGGCGATGGGCGGCATCTTCGGTGGCGAACACTCTGGCGTAAATGAAGAAACGCAAAACGTCCTGCTGGAATGTGCTTTCTTCAGCCCGCTGTCTATCACCGGTCGTGCTCGTCGTCATGGTCTGCATACCGATGCGTCCCATCGTTACGAGCGTGGTGTTGATCCGGCACTGCAGCACAAAGCGATGGAACGTGCGACCCGTCTGCTGATTGACATCTGTGGCGGTGAAGCTGGTCCGGTAATCGATATCACTAATGAAGCAACGCTGCCGAAGCGTGCGACCATCACTCTTCGTCGTAGCAAACTGGATCGCCTGATCGGCCATCATATTGCTGATGAACAGGTGACTGACATTCTGCGTCGTCTCGGCTGTGAAGTGACCGAAGGTAAGGACGAGTGGCAGGCTGTTGCGCCGAGCTGGCGTTTCGACATGGAGATTGAAGAAGATCTGGTCGAAGAAGTGGCGCGTGTTTACGGCTACAACAACATCCCGGATGAGCCGGTACAGGCGAGCCTGATTATGGGCACTCATCGTGAAGCTGACCTGTCACTCAAGCGCGTGAAAACGCTGCTCAACGACAAAGGCTATCAGGAAGTGATCACTTACAGCTTCGTTGATCCGAAAGTTCAACAGATGATCCATCCGGGCGTTGAAGCCTTACTGCTGCCAAGTCCGATTTCCGTTGAAATGTCGGCAATGCGTCTTTCTCTGTGGACTGGCCTGCTGGCAACCGTGGTGTACAACCAGAACCGTCAGCAAAACCGTGTGCGTATTTTCGAAAGCGGTCTGCGTTTCGTGCCGGATACTCAGGCACCGTTGGGCATTCGTCAGGATCTGATGTTAGCTGGTGTGATTTGCGGTAACCGTTACGAAGAGCACTGGAACCTGGCAAAAGAGACCGTTGATTTCTATGATTTGAAAGGCGATCTTGAATCCGTTCTCGACCTGACCGGTAAACTGGCTGACGTTGAGTTCCGTGCAGAAGCGAATCCGGCACTGCATCCGGGACAATCCGCAGCGATTTATCTGAAAGGTGAACGTATTGGTTTTGTTGGGGTTGTTCATCCTGAACTGGAACGTAAACTGGATCTTAACGGTCGCACTCTGGTGTTTGAACTGGAGTGGAACAAGCTCGCAGACCGCGTGGTGCCTCAGGCGCGCGAGATTTCTCGCTTCCCGGCGAACCGTCGTGACATTGCTGTTGTGGTCGCAGAAAACGTTCCTGCTGCGGATATTTTATCCGAATGTAAGAAAGTTGGCGTAAATCAGGTAGTTGGCGTAAACTTATTTGACGTGTACCGTGGTAAGGGTGTTGCGGAGGGGTATAAGAGCCTCGCCATTAGCCTGATCCTGCAAGATACCAGCCGTACACTTGAAGAAGAGGAGATTGCCGCTACCGTCGCCAAATGTGTAGAGGCATTAAAAGAGCGATTCCAGGCATCATTGAGGGATTGAACCTATGGCGCTTACAAAAGCTGAAATGTCAGAATATCTGTTTGATAAGCTTGGGCTTAGCAAGCGGGATGCCAAAGAACTGGTTGAACTGTTTTTCGAAGAGATCCGTCGCGCTCTGGAAAACGGCGAACAGGTGAAACTCTCTGGTTTTGGTAACTTCGATCTGCGTGATAAGAATCAACGCCCGGGACGTAACCCGAAAACGGGCGAAGATATTCCCATTACAGCACGGCGCGTGGTGACCTTCAGACCCGGACAGAAGTTAAAGAGCCGTGTCGAAAACGCTTCGCCCAAAGACGAGTAATCTGATCTAACTAAAAAGGCCGCTCTGCGGCCTTTTTTCTTTTCACTCCCGGCGAGTCACCGTAAAATCAACAGCATTACTCTGCAGCTGAACGGATACCATGCTGACACTTGCCCGCCAACAACAGCGACAAAATGTACGCTGGTTATTTAGCCTGTCAGTATTAATGCTGCTGGCGCTTCTTTTAAGCCTCTGTGCTGGTGAACAATGGATCTCGCCAACTGACTGGTTTACCCCCCGAGGCGAGCTTTTTGTCTGGCAAATACGTCTTCCACGCACGCTGGCTGTATTGCTGGTTGGTGCGGCGCTGGCATTATCCGGCGCAGTAATGCAGGCGTTATTTGAAAACCCGCTTGCAGAACCCGGGTTACTCGGCGTTTCTAATGGCGCTGGTGTAGGGCTTATTGCTGCTGTATTGCTGGGGCACGGGCAATTACCTGAATGGGCGCTGGGGCTTTGTGCCATTGCTGGTGCACTCATTATCACTTTAATTCTCCTGCGTTTTGCCCGCCGTCATCTTTCGACCAGCCGATTATTGCTGGCGGGAGTTGCATTAGGGATTATCTGTAGCGCATTAATGACGTGGGCCATCTACTTTTCCACATCGGTTGATTTGCGCCAGTTAATGTACTGGATGATGGGCGGCTTTGGCGGTGTTGACTGGCGGCAAAGCTGGCTGATGGTGGCGTTGATCCCGGTATTGTTGTGGATTTGCTGTCAGTCCAGACCGATGAATATGTTAGCTCTTGGCGAGGTCTCGGCGCGACAGCTGGGGTTGCCTCTTTGGTTCTGGCGCAATGTGCTGGTAGCAGCGACCGGCTGGATGGTCGGCGTCAGTGTGGCGCTTGCTGGTGCTATTGGATTTATTGGTCTGGTGATCCCGCATATTCTGCGGCTGTGCGGGTTAACCGATCACCGTGTTTTACTTCCTGGCTGTGCTCTGGCAGGCGCTACGGCATTACTACTCGCCGATATCGTCGCTCGTCTGGCACTGGTTTCCGCCGAGCTGCCAATTGGTGTAGTCACCGCTACGTTGGGCGCACCGGTGTTTATCTGGCTATTGTTAAAAGCAGGACGTTAGCCGTAAAAAGAAGGTCTATGATTAAAAGCTAAGATTTTTACTGACCACATCCAGGAGACACGATGCAAGATTCCATTCTGACGACCGTAGTGAAGGATATCGACGGTGAAGTGACCACGCTGGAGAAATATGCCGGTAATGTACTGTTGATTGTCAATGTTGCCTCAAAGTGTGGCTTAACGCCGCAATATGAGCAGCTGGAGAATATTCAGAAAGCCTGGGCCGATCGTGGTTTTGTCGTGCTGGGATTTCCGTGCAACCAATTTCTTGAGCAAGAGCCGGGTAGCGATGAAGAGATTAAAACCTACTGCACCACCACCTGGGGCGTGACGTTCCCGATGTTCAGTAAGATTGAGGTTAACGGCGAAGGTCGCCATCCGCTGTATCAAAAATTAATTGCCGCAGCGCCGACCGCAGTCGCGCCGGAAGAAAGCGGATTCTATGCGCGCATGGCCAGTAAGGGACGTGCACCACTGTATCCTGATGATATTTTATGGAATTTTGAGAAATTCCTGGTAGGCAGGGACGGCAAGGTCATCCAGCGTTTTTCCCCGGATATGACGCCGGAAGATCCCATTGTAATGGAAAGTATTAAACTGGCGTTGGCAAAATAATGTCTATTGTGATGCAGTTACAGGATGTTGCGGAATCAACCCGCCTGGGGCCGCTTTCGGGTGAAGTTCGGGCAGGGGAGATCCTGCATCTGGTGGGGCCGAACGGCGCGGGTAAGAGTACCTTGCTGGCGCGAATGGCCGGAATGACCAGCGGTAAGGGAAGCATTCAGTTCGCGGGGCAACCACTGGAAGCATGGTCCGCAACAAAACTCGCGCTGCATCGCGCCTATCTTTCGCAACAACAAACGCCGCCATTTGCTATGCCGGTCTGGCATTACCTGACCCTGCATCAGCATGATAAAACGCGTAGCGATCTGCTAAATGATGTCGCCGGGGCGCTGGCTCTTGATGACAAGCTCGGACGTAGCACCAATCAACTTTCCGGCGGGGAGTGGCAACGGGTACGCCTTGCGGCAGTGGTGCTGCAAATCACCCCGCAAGCCAATCCTGTGGGGCAATTGCTGCTTCTCGATGAACCCATGAACAGCCTTGACGTTGCCCAACAAAGTGCTTTAGACAAAATTCTGAGCGCGCTGTGCCAGCAAGGACTGGCGATTGTGATGAGCAGTCACGATCTTAATCACACATTGCGTCACGCGCATCGTGCGTGGCTGCTAAAAGGTGGGAAATTGCTGGCCAGTGGGCGTCGGGAGGAAGTTCTGACACCGCCGAATCTGGCGCAGGCCTATGGGATGAATTTCCGCCGTCTGGACATTGAAGGTCACAGAATGCTGATTTCGACTGCCTGATAACAATAGCATCTTGAAAATCGGGTAATTTCGACGCTAAATTAATGCAAGAATAAAAAACAGAGGATTCGTACGGAATGCGTTTCTGCCTTATTTTAATCACAGCACTGTTTCTGGCCGGGTGTAGCCATCATAAAGCGCCGCCACCAAACGCCAGACTTTCTGATTCTATTACCGTGATTGCCGGTTTGAACGATCAACTACAAAGCTGGCATGGCACACCTTATCGTTATGGTGGTATGAGTCGTCGCGGGGTTGACTGCTCAGGCTTTGTGGTCGTAACGATGCGCGATCGTTTCGATTTGCAGTTGCCGCGTGAAACAAAGCAACAGGCCTCTATTGGTACTCAAATTGATAAAGACGAGTTGCTGCCAGGCGATCTGGTTTTCTTCAAAACCGGCTCTGGGCAAAATGGTTTACATGTGGGTATTTATGATACCAATAACCAATTTATTCACGCCTCTACCAGCAAAGGGGTGATGCGTTCTTCCCTTGATAATGTTTACTGGCAGAAAAATTTCTGGCAAGCGAGACGAATCTAGCATGTCGAAAAGGACGGTGATGTATCATCGTCCTTTTACTTCTGAATACCGTAGTATTTTTCAGACAAAAATTCCGTAAATGGAATATTCGTTTATAATTAGAATAATCTAAAAAAGGACCCATGAAAAAGTGGTTAACAAGGAACAAATGAAAGTTATCCTTTCTGTTTTTTTTATGTTTTATGGTCTCATCCTTTTTAGCCGGATTTGTAAAAATATTTCTGGAGAAGGGCGATTACCATGAAGATTTTACTGGATAATGTTTATCATTCTGATTGCTATTTCCTGCCGATAAGAGATAGCCGGCAAAATCTTGTTGGGGTTGAATTAATAACCCATTTCTCCAGTGAAGACGGTATGGTTCGCATCCCGACCACGCGGGTTATGGCGCAGCTTTCCGAGGAACAGCATTGGCAGCTATTTGCCGAGCAGCTAGAATTACTTAAATCATGCCAACATTTTTTTATTCAACACAAATTTTTCGCATGGATTAATTTGACGCCACAAGTAGCAAGATTATTATTAGGTGCTAATAATTACGCAGACCAACTATTAAAATTCCCTTTCATTGAATTGCGGATTAATGAAAATTATCCACAACTTAATGAAGGAAAAGACAATTGTAATCTCTTGCGCTTATCACAAATTTCTCCGTTGGTGTTGGGGAATTTAGGTGCGGGCAACAGCAACATGAAAGCAATATTTGATGGTCTTTTCACTCGAGTTATGTTGGATAAAGGCTTTGTTAAGCAACAAATAGCTAATACATCCTTCGCGCCATTTATTCGTGCTATTCATACGCAAATTTCGCCTTGTTGCAGCTATATCATTGCGGCAGGTATCGATACCTCAGAAATGTTGGCGCGAATCACACCGTATGGTTTTCATGCCCTACAAGGATGCTTATGGCCTGCTGTTCCCGTCAGTCAGGTAACAACGCTGGTTCAGCGATAACCCTTTTGTTTGCTGGTGTTTAAGATGAGGGTAACCGTCTACACTATCAGACAGGAGGATCTATGACCCTGTCTTTTATTACCCGTTGGCGCGATGAATTGCCAGCAACCTATACAGCACTTTCCCCCACGCCTTTAAATAATGCCCGGCTGATTTGGCATAATGCTGAACTGGCTAACACGCTGGGTATCCCATCGTCGTTGTTTGAACGTGGTGCTGGCGTCTGGGGGGGAGAAACATTACTGCCTGGCATGTCGCCACTGGCGCAGGTCTACAGCGGTCATCAGTTTGGCGTCTGGGCGGGCCAGTTGGGTGACGGGCGAGGCATTCTTCTCGGTGAGCAACAACTTGCCGATGGCACAACAATGGACTGGCATCTGAAAGGTGCGGGGCTGACGCCTTATTCGCGCATGGGGGATGGAAGGGCGGTATTACGCTCGACAATCCGCGAAAGTCTCGCCAGTGAGGCGATGCATTACCTGGGCATTCCGACGACGCGCGTTTTAAGCATTGTTACCAGCGATACGCCAGTTTACCGGGAAACGGTAGAATCAGGCGCGATGTTAATGCGCGTGGCACAAAGCCATCTGCGATTCGGTCATTTCGAACATTTTTACTATCGCCGCGAGCCAGAAAAGGTTCGCCAGTTGGCTGACTTCGCCATCCGACATTACTGGCCACATCTTGAGGATGATGAGGATAAATACCGTCTCTGGTTTACCGATGTTGTCGCACGTACCGCGTCGTTAATTGCTCACTGGCAGACAGTCGGTTTTGCTCATGGTGTTATGAACACTGACAACATGTCGATTCTCGGACTGACCCTCGATTACGGGCCGTTCGGCTTCCTCGATGATTACGAGCCTGGTTTTATCTGTAATCACTCTGACCATCAGGGGCGTTATAGTTTTGATAATCAGCCTGCCGTCGCGTTGTGGAATTTACAGCGTCTGGCACAGACATTGTCGCCATTTATTGCTGTGGATGCGCTCAATGCGGCGCTGGATAGCTATCAACAGGTTTTGATGACACATTATGGGCAACGAATGCGGCAGAAACTGGGCTTTGTGACGGAACAAAAAGAAGATAACGCGCTGCTGAATGAATTATTCAGTTTGATGGCGCGAGAGCGCAGCGACTATACCCGTACATTCCGCATCCTTAGCCTGGTTGAACAGCGCAGTCCGGCATCGCCACTGCGTGATGAGTTTATTGATCGTGCGGCATTTGATGACTGGTTTGCCCGTTATCGGGCGCGTTTGCAGCAAGATAACGTCACCGACAGCGAACGTCAGCAAATTATGCAAAGCGTCAATCCGGCGCTGGTGTTGCGCAACTGGCTGGCACAACGAGCCATTGAGGCGGCAGAAAAGGGCGATATGACGGAATTACACCGCCTGCATGAGGCGTTGCGAAATCCTTTCAGCGACAGAGATGATGATTATGTCAGCCGTCCACCGGACTGGGGCAAACGGCTGGAAGTCAGCTGCTCAAGTTAAACGCTACTTTGTCAGCAGCAGTTTGCCAGCCTGGGTTTTACGGAGCAAATATTCTTGTCCGTCATGATCAATGATCAGTTTGCCATCCGGACCTAACAGTGTCTGGCTGGCAATGCGTCGAACAGGCTGCGGGGAAGAGGCCTTCTGACTTGCATCCGTTTTAGGCGTGAGTCTGCTGCTATCCGTATAGCTCATAAAAACTAATAATAATTGATATAACAATGATTCTTATTATCAATACAATCTTGCACCAGAGCAAGTAATAATTCATTGATAAGACAAGCTATTGAGCAGAAATGCCCATTCCAGACGGAACGGGCATGTATTCAGAAGCGGGTATCCACCGCAGAGGCGAGTTTTTCGACCAGGTGTTCGGTATCTTCCCAGCCTAAACACGGATCGGTAATTGACTGACCGTAAGTGAGCGGCTGACCACCGACGATTTTTTGCGTTCCTTCGCGCAGGAAACTTTCCGCCATAATTCCGGCAATCGCGGTAGAGCCATTGCGGATTTGCTGGCAAATATCCTCACAAACCTCTAACTGGCGACGATGCTGCTTCTGGCAATTGCCGTGGCTGAAATCCACTACCAGATGTTCAGGTAAATCAAACTCGTGCAGCGTATCGCAGGCGGCGGCGATATCATCGGCATGGTAATTCGGCTTTTTGCCGCCGCGCATAATAATGTGACCATACGGGTTGCCGCTGGTCTGATAGATGGTCATCTGACCGTTTTTGTCTGGTGAGAGGAACATATGGCTGGCGCGCGCCGCGCGAATCGCGTCCACGGCAATACGCGTGTTGCCATCAGTACCATTTTTAAAGCCTACCGGGCATGAGAGCGCGGAAGCCATTTCGCGGTGGATCTGGCTTTCGGTAGTGCGTGCGCCAATCGCGCCCCAGCTAATTAAGTCAGCAATAAACTGACCGGTCACCATATCGAGAAACTCGGTCGCGGTGGGAACGCCCAGCTCATTTACCTGCAACAGTAACTTACGCGCCAGTTCGAGGCCGTAATTTACCCGATAGCTGCCGTTTAAATCCGGATCGGAAATTAATCCTTTCCAGCCGACAACGGTTCGTGGTTTTTCAAAATAGGTGCGCATTACGATTTCCAGCCGTGACTGGTACTGGTTGCGCAGCGCCTGCAGACGGGTGGCGTACTCCATTGCAGCGGTGAGATCGTGGATCGAGCAGGGGCCAATAATGACCAACAGTCGCTTGTCTTCACCATTCAGTATTTTTTCAATTCTGCGGCGGGAATCGGTGACATGGCTGGCGACGCCAGGCGTTACGGGATACCGTAGCGCGAGTTCGGCGGGCGTTACCAGACTCTCGATACGCGCAGTACGGAGTTCGTCAGTTCTGTTCATTACAAGTCTCAGAAATTTGTTGCTTCAACGGCAGGACTACCGGGAAGTGATGCGCATCACGATAAACCAATCCCTGCTGATTTCAAGTGCGAGGCAGGTTACGCCTCGCTCAATTGACGGCATAATAACAAAAAAGCGAACTCTTATACTAGTTTTCTAGTACATTCTCCGGCTAAGACCCATGATATCGAGGATCTTGGTGGCAATCTCTTCTACCGAATAATTGGTACTGTTGATCCACGGGATCTGATTTTTACGGTACAACGCTTCTACTTCCGCGACTTCCATCCGGCACTGACGAAGCGAGGCATAGCGACTGTTTTCCCGACGCTCTTCGCGAATAGCCGCCAGACGTTCCGGGTCGATGGTCAGCCCGAACAGTTTATGCTGTAGCGGTTTAAGGGACGCGGGCAGCACCAGATTATCCATGTCATCGGCAATAAAGGGGTAGTTTGCCGCGCGGATACCAAACTGCATCGCCAGATACAGACTGGTGGGAGTTTTACCGCAACGAGAAACGCCGAGCAGGATCACCTGTGCCTGATCCAGATTGCGCAACGAAATGCCATCATCATGAGCGAGGGTGTAGTCAATCGCCGCAATGCGCGCATCATATTTATTGAGATTGTTGGGATTCAGGCCGTGGGTACGGTGAGCAATCGGCGTCGGGTCCAGTTTCATCTCTTGTTGTAGCGGGGCAACCAGCGCCTGAACGATATCCTGGCAAAAGCCTTCACTTTGCAAGATGATGGCGCGGATCTCCGGTAACACGATGGAGTAGAAGACCAGCGGGCGCACACCTGTTTGCTGATAAATCGCGTCTATTTGGTCTTTCACCGCCCGCGCCCGGCTCTCATTTTCGACAAACGGCAGCGTAATGCTGCTGATAGTAACGGGAAATTGCGACATTACTGCGTGTCCTAATACCTCCGCAGTTATTGCCGTACCATCAGAAATATAAAAAACGTGGCGATCAACAGCATTATCCATTTTGTTCTTCCCGTGATGCAGACATAATTCTATGAAAGCATAAATTAAAAACGTACAGAAGCGTAGAACGTTATGCCTGGTTTATAAAATGAACCTTCAATTTTATTTTTTATGAAAACAGCATTTCATTTTCCGGTTTCGTTTATACCGATGGTTTATGTGGGAATTATCGAAGATAACAGATTTGCGCAACGCTGGGATCAGTCTTAAAAAGTAAAAAAATATATTTGCTTGAACGATTCACCGTTTTTTTCATCTGGTTAAATATGCAAAGATAAATGCGCAGAAATGTGTTTCTCAAACCGTTCATTTATCACAAAAGGATTGTTCGATGTCCAACAATGGCTCGTCACCGCTGGTGCTTTGGTATAACCAACTCGGCATGAATGATGTAGACAGGGTTGGGGGCAAAAATGCCTCCCTGGGTGAAATGATTACTAACCTTTCCGGAATGGGCGTTTCCGTTCCGAATGGTTTCGCCACCACCGCCGATGCGTTTAACCAGTTTCTGGATCAAAGCGGCGTAAACCAGCGCATTTATGAACTGCTGGATAAAACGGATATTGACGATGTTACTCAGCTTGCGAAAGCAGGCGCGCAAATCCGCCAGTGGATTATCGACACTCCCTTCCAGCCTGAGCTGGAAAATGCCATCCGCGAAGCCTATGCACAGCTTTCCGCCGATGACGAAAACGCCTCTTTTGCGGTGCGTTCCTCCGCCACCGCAGAAGACATGCCGGACGCCTCCTTTGCCGGTCAGCAGGAAACCTTCCTCAACGTTCAGGGTTTTGACGCCGTCCTCGTGGCAGTGAAGCATGTCTTTGCTTCTCTGTTTAACGATCGCGCCATCTCTTATCGCGTTCACCAGGGTTACGATCACCGTGGCGTGGCGCTCTCCGCCGGTGTTCAGCGGATGGTGCGTTCCGACCTCGCGTCCTCTGGCGTGATGTTCTCCATTGATACCGAATCCGGTTTCGACCAGGTGGTGTTTATCACTTCCGCATGGGGCCTCGGTGAGATGGTTGTGCAGGGCGCGGTTAACCCGGATGAGTTTTACGTGCATAAACCGACGCTGGCGGCGAATCGCCCGGCTATCGTGCGCCGTACCATGGGGTCGAAAAAAATCCGCATGGTCTACGCGCCGACTCAGGAGCACGGCAAGCAGGTTAAAATTGAAGACGTACCACAGGAACAACGTGACATCTTCTCGCTGACCAACGAAGAAGTGCAGGAACTGGCAAAACAGGCCGTACAAATTGAGAAACACTACGGTCGTCCGATGGACATTGAGTGGGCAAAAGACGGTCACACCGGCAAACTGTTTATTGTGCAGGCACGTCCGGAAACCGTGCGTTCACGCGGCCAGGTCACGGAACGTTATACGCTGCATTCACAGGGCAAGATTATCGCCGAAGGCCGTGCTATCGGTCATCGCATTGGCGCGGGGCCGGTGAAAGTCATTCATGACATCAGCGAAATGAACCGCATCGAACCTGGTGACGTGCTGGTCACTGACATGACCGACCCGGACTGGGAACCGATCATGAAGAAAGCATCTGCCATCGTCACCAACCGTGGCGGTCGTACCTGTCACGCGGCGATCATCGCCCGTGAACTGGGCATTCCGGCGGTAGTGGGCTGTGGTGATGCAACAGAACGGATGAAAGACGGTGAGAACGTCACTGTTTCTTGTGCCGAAGGTGATACCGGTTACGTCTATGCGGAGTTGCTGGAATTTAGCGTGAAAAGCTCCAGCGTAGAAACGATGCCGGAGCTGCCGTTGAAAGTGATGATGAACGTCGGTAACCCGGACCGTGCTTTCGACTTCGCCTGCCTGCCGAACGAAGGCGTGGGCCTTGCGCGTCTGGAATTTATCATCAACCGTATGATTGGCGTCCACCCACGCGCACTGCTTGAGTTTGACGATCAGGAACCGCAGTTGCAAAACGAAATCCGCGAGATGATGAAAGGTTTTGATTCTCCGCGTGAATTTTACGTTGGCCGTCTGACTGAAGGGATCGCGACGCTGGGCGCTGCGTTTTATCCGAAGCGCGTCATTGTCCGTCTCTCTGATTTTAAATCCAACGAATACGCCAACCTGGTCGGTGGCGAGCGTTACGAGCCGCATGAAGAGAATCCAATGCTGGGCTTCCGTGGCGCCGGTCGCTACGTTTCTGATAGCTTCCGCGACTGCTTCGCGCTGGAGTGTGAAGCGGTGAAACGTGTGCGCAACGACATGGGGTTAACCAACGTTGAGATCATGATCCCGTTCGTGCGTACCGTTGACCAGGCGAAAGCGGTGGTTGAAGAACTGGCGCGTCAGGGGCTGAAACGTGGTGAGAACGGGCTGAAGATCATCATGATGTGTGAAATTCCGTCCAACGCCTTGCTGGCAGAACAGTTCCTCGAATATTTCGACGGTTTCTCTATCGGCTCAAACGACATGACGCAGCTGGCGCTCGGTCTGGACCGCGACTCCGGCGTGGTGTCTGAACTGTTTGATGAGCGCAACGATGCCGTGAAAGCACTGTTGTCGATGGCGATCCGTGCCGCGAAGAAACAGGGCAAATACGTCGGGATTTGCGGTCAGGGGCCGTCTGACCACGAAGACTTTGCCGCATGGTTGATGGAAGAGGGGATCGATAGCCTGTCTCTGAACCCGGACACTGTGGTGCAAACCTGGTTAAGTCTGGCTGAACTGAAGAAATAAAATATAACCCCGGCGACAATATGTCGCCGGGGTTAGCTATTTGCGGAAACGGGTCTTATTCAGTAATTCCGCAATAACCCTCGGTTAATCGCTGAATAATATCTTTTCTGAGCAAAAATTTTTGTATTTTACCGGATGCAGTGCGGGGTAACTTTTCAGTTATCACAATATGTTCAGGGTATTTATATTTCGCTACCCGTTTACGACTAAAAAATGCCACCACATCTTCCAGCGATAATGAATGATGTGGCGATTTTAATACAATATAAGCACACGAGCGTTCGCCTAAGCGTTCATCGGGCATCGCAACTACGCAGGCATCATGAATTTTGGGATGCTGTAACAATATATCCTCCACTTCACGGCTGCTAATATTTTCTCCGCCACGGACAATAATATCTTTCTTGCGTCCGGTTATTTTTATATAACCCGCCTCATCCATACAACAGAGATCGCCACTGTAATACCAGCCTTCATCATCCAGCGCACGGGCGGTTAATTCAGGTTCATCCAGATAGCCCATAAACACATTGGGGCCGCGCGAGGCCTCTTCACCTTCACAACCGGCCGGTAAGGTCTTGCGTGCGTCATCGACGACTTTGATTTCCACGCCAGCGGCAGCGTAACCATCGGTATGCATAAAGCGCGACAACGGATCGTCGAGATTCACCACCGCGTGCGGCGAGCTTTCTGTGGAGCCATAAACACTTAACAATTTAATGCCGCGTTGTTGGCATTCTCGCGCCACTTTTTTGGGGATCGTGGTGCCACCGCAAAGAAAGAAACGCAGCGCAGAAAGATCTGCGGGCTGTTTCTCCAGTAAATTCAAAAGGTCATAGACAAACGGCGTTGCGCCGAGCATACAGGTGCAACGTTGTTGCTCAAGCAACGAGAGACAGGTTTCAGGGGTGAAAATATCTAACAATACGCTCCGTGCGCCTACCAAAAACGGCGCCGTTACGCCATGCAGAAAACCTGTCGCATGACCCAGCGGTGCCGGCATCATAAAAACATCCAGCCAGGTCAGATTCAGCCGCGCACAATATGCCCGCTCGCTGGCGAGAATATTATTATGTGTCAGCATCACGCCCTTTGGCATACCTTCAGTTCCGGAGGTAAACAGCACCGCCGCTAATTCATCGCCGTGAACCGATATCGCCGTCGTCAGCGGGGTATTATCGGTAATAATCTGGCTTAACGAGAGAGACGATGTGGCGGGAGCCAGCTTGTCCACGCCGACAATTTGTTGCAGATGTGGAAGCTGATTTTGCAGCGGCAGGATTAAATCTACCGGACGCGTTTGTTTAAACAACGTTGGGGCAAAAAACATTTTGGCCTGGCACTTATTGAGCACCCACACCAGTTCCGCTTCTCGCCAGGAAGGCAACAACGGCACGGAAACTGCGCCGGTTTTCAGGCAGGCGAGATAGATAACGGTAAATTCACACCAGCCGGGCAGTTGAAATGCGACGCGATCGCCGGCTTCAATACCGTTCGCCAGCATCCAGTTTGCCAGACAGCTCGCGGCCTGATCGAGCGCGCTATAGGTGTACGATGCGCCATGATTATCGACCACGGCTATTTTGTCAGGCATCGCACGAGCGGTCTGCTGCCAGTAATCGGCCAGCGAAGCATCACCCCATAACCCTTGCTGCCGATAGGCTGCACGACGCTGCGCGTTAAACGTTAATGTCACTTTCATTTTGGACTCTCGAAACAAAACGTCAGGCCCGATGTGCGGGCCTGTGGGATGCGTGATTAACCGTAGCGGAAATCAATACCGAAAGTGCCAGCAGGGTATTGCCATTGTTCGAGGATAGTGTTGCCGCAAAGCACCCGACAGGTTCCGCATTCGAGACAACCGGCAGAATCAAAATGAATATTTCCCGCCTCATCCTGTTTATAAAGTCCGGCCGGGCAGGCTTTCATTAATTTACGAAATTCATTGATATCAGGGTTTGCCGCCAGAATGATGTGCGGATGTCCCTCATCAACATGGAATTTATTGACGCCTAATTTGACGTCAACATTAACCGTAGCATTCTGGCTCATAGTGCGGTTGCTCCCTTAATGCCATCTTTGAGCAAGTTGATCAGCCCGATTTTCTTCGCATGTCCCATGATCATCTTGCGCACCGGCTGGTTAGGTTTGCCGTCGATGGTGAACATATCGTTCATGATGCCGGCGACCATGCGCGGGTATTGGCTAAACAGGCGCGGGTTTTCCATCAGCGCCGGGATTTTGCGAAAATGCTGCATATCGCGCATGACGCAACTCTGTTCCAGCTCACGTTTGTATTGCGCCAGACTGCTGGTGGAGAAATCCGCGCGTTCTTTGGCGGCAATCACCGTTGTGGCAGCAGCCTGTGCCGACGCGATGGCTAAATCCATTCCGCGAACCGTAAAGCCCAGATTGAGGCAGAAACCGGCGGCGTCACCGACGATCATCACACCATCATTAACCAGTTGCGGCACCATCGCCAGACCACCTTCCGGCACCATATGCGCGGAATATTCAAGCAGTTTGCCACCGCTAATCAGCGGGCGTATGGCGGGGTGCTGTTTAAAATCTTCCAGCATTTGCGGCACGCTTTTTTGCGCATGGGCGATATCACCCAATCCGCAGACCAGACCCAACGATACGGAGTCGCGATTGGTATAAAGGAATCCGCCGCCCATTAATCCGTCAGAAGGAGAACCGGCAAACAGCCAGGCGGCGCCTTCATCGCCGGTGACGTTAAAGCGATCGTTGATTTGTTCTGGTGTGAGGCCAATGACCTCTTTTACACCAACAGCGTAATGATGCGGATCGGAGGCGGGAACCATTCCCAGCGAACGACCAAGTATTGAGTTAACGCCATCAGCCAGAATCACCACATTCGCTTCGAGAATATCATCCCCGGCCTGGACGCCAGTGACCTTGTTTCCTTCACGAACCAGCGCATCGACGCGAACGCCCGGGATAAACTGCGCACCCGCCTGTTCTGCTTGTTCCATCAGCCACGGATCGAGGCGGTTGCGCAATACGGTATAAGACGCTTGCTGCGGGGCATCCGGTTGCTCACGGTGAAAATCGAGGGTAACGGCGCTCTCTTCGGTTAAGAAGGAGATTTTCTCGCGTGTAACCTTGCGTTCAACCGGTGCAGATACAGCAAAGCCGGGAATGATCGCTTCAAGCGTGTGGGCATAAAGACGCCCGCCAGTCATGTTTTTACATCCGGCGCTGTCGCCGCGTTCTATCACCAGAACATCCAGTCCGGCTCGCGCCATCACCAGTGCGGCAACGCTACCGGCGACACCCGCACCGACCACAATGGCATCAAATTTGTCATCCGACATGCGTTATGCTCCCTTCCCGCTGCGTTAGCAGCGGGAGATGTGGTTGAAAAGGAATTAGCGATTCAAATGGTTAATCAGGGCAGGGACGACGTTGTAGATATCGCCCACCAGACCGTAGTCGGCATAGTTAAAGATTGGCGCGTTTTTATCTTTATTGATGGCGACAATCACTTTTGCGCCGTTACCGCCAACCATATGCTGGATCTGCCCGGAAATCCCCAGCGTCAGGTAGAGATCGGATTTCAGCAACACGCCGGAGACGCCGATATAACGTTCACGTTCCATCCAGTTCTCGCCTTCGGCAATCGGGCGTGAGCAGCCGACTTCAGCATTCAGCGCCGCCGCCAGTTCGTGAACCATTTTCAGATCATCCTGAGCCGCCAGACCACGCCCGACGCCGACCACGCGTTTCGCTTTACTCAGATCGACACTGCTTGCCGCTTTAGCGCGGCGTTCGCGACAGAGAATTTCATGACGCGGGGCAACGTAAGGCACCGTTTCAATCGGGCATTGATGAGAAGCATTGCTCGTGCACGGTTCCTGAACACCGGGTGCAAGGGTAATTATCGCCAGTGGGCTGGTGATTTTTTCCTGAGCGAACGCTAACCCGCCATACATACGGTGCTCGGCGCAAATGTCGCCATCGACAATATCCACCGCCGTGGCATCGTTCACCAGCGCCGCATTCAGTTGCACACTTAACCGTGCTGCCAGAGCTTTACCGCGTTTCGTCGCGGCCATCAGCAACATAGCGGGGTGTTTATCTTTAAGCAGGGCAGCAATGCTTTCAGCGTAATTTTCAGTGCGTTGCAGCGCAGCGTTTTGCTCAAGAACATAAATACATTTTGGGCCATAAGGCATAACCGCCTGCGCCTGGTCGGCATTTTGCACAATGGCATACACCTGTTGCCCCCATTGCTGCGCACCGCCAAACAGTTCAGCATAACGATCAGGGTTATCGCTAAAGACCCAGACGCTGTTTAATTGACTCATCGTTTCTTCTCCGTTGGCTTTAGTTCAGGGCTTTCTTCAGGTATTCCGCCAGCTTGGCAATCGCTTCCGGCGAATCGTTATCGAGAATGATGTGTTTACGTTCTGTTTGCGGCGGTACGCGAATGCCGGTCAGTTCAGCAAGTGGCGCGCTCTGGCTCCAGCCGATATCACTTGCCTGCCACTGGTTCACCGGTTTTTTGCCCGCACCGAGAATGGCTTTCATGGAGGGGATACGTGGAGCGTTGATATCAGACGTGACGCAAAGTACGGCGGGAAGCGAGAGTTCAATAACTTCAACTTCCTCTTCGAGAGTGCGTTCAACCACCAGTGTATTGCCCTGACGCGCAATGGCACTCACTGCATTAATCACCGGAAGTTGCAAGATTTCCCCTACCAGCAGACCGACCTGCTGGGCATAGAGATCGCCGGAACCTTCACCAAAGAGCAGTAAATCAAAGCCGATTTTTTCTGCTGCGGTTGCCAGCGCCTTTGCGGTATCGACGGGCAGCGCGTGTTCAAGTTGGGCATCCTGCACCATATAAAGACTATGTGGCCCGCGTGATAACACGTCTTTGCGCACCTTCGAGTTCTGCAATAACGAACCGCCAACCGTCAGTGCGGCTATCTCATCATCGTCTGTCGCAAGCTGGCTTGCGGCTTCAATAGCATTGAGATCGAACTGGCTGATTTTGGCGTCGGCATTGTCGAAATTAAGGGTGTATTCGGGAGTGACAACAATGTCCTGTTCTTCAGGCACCAGCTTAAAGCAGGTTATTATTTTCATGATTTCTCCTGTGGGTCGCATACGGAACCATCTCCGATGGAAGGTAAAAATGGCCTGAAAATAGTGTGCGATAGCGGTGCGGGGTTTTCGACGGAGCAAGCTGTTTTCCTTGCCAACAATCTTGCAAAAAAAATGCGATCGCTAAAACAAAAGTGCAGTTAGCGGCAATATTGTTATGCCATGACCGTACAATCTTGCATTCGGTTTAAATAATCTTGTTTAGCTCTCGCTAAACGCGGTTGTATAACCGCAA
Organism: Escherichia sp. 93.0816; assembly: GCF_013368855.2. NCBI lineage: Bacteria > Pseudomonadati > Pseudomonadota > Gammaproteobacteria > Enterobacterales > Enterobacteriaceae > Escherichia > Escherichia sp. 93.0816. The sequence goes on from NZ_JABWNC020000001.1 coordinate 391,098, forward strand.
TACACGCCGTATTTTATCCGGCATATATTGCTTTTGCTTGCTCATGGAATAGGGAGGTTGTCATGTATCAACGCTGTTTTGATAATGCCAGCGAAACGCTGTTTGTCTCTGGAAAAACGCCACGGCTTTCACGTTTTGCATTTAGCGATGATCCCAAATGGGAGTCTGGACATCACGTTCATGACAATGAAACTGAGCTGATTTATGTCAAGAAAGGGGTGGCAAGGTTTACCATTGACTCCTCGTTATATGTAGCCCATGCCGATGACATTGTGGTGATAGAACGCGGCAGACTTCATGCGGTGGCTTCTGATGTCAACGATCCAGCAACGACCTGTACCTGTGCGCTGTACGGTTTTCAGTTTCAGGGGGCAGAGGAAAACCAGCTTCTGCAACCACATTCATGTCCGGTAATTGCCGCAGGGCAGGGAAAAGAGGTCATTAAAACCTTATTTAATGAGCTAAGCGTGATTTTGCCGCAAAGTAAAAATAGTCAGATATCTTCGTTATGGGACGCATTTGCCTATACATTAGCAATTCTTTACTACGAAAATTTTAAAAATGCGTATCGTTCAGAACAGGGGTATATTAAAAAAGATGTTCTGATAAAAGATATTCTCTTCTACCTGAATAATAACTATCGCGAAAAAATCACCCTGGAACAGTTATCGAAAAAGTTTCGTGCCAGCGTCAGCTATATTTGTCATGAGTTTACTAAAGAATATCGAATTTCCCCTATTAATTATGTTATTCAACGGCGTATGACGGAAGCGAAATGGTCACTCACCAATACTGAATTATCACAGGCAGAGATCTCCTGGCGTGTGGGTTATGAAAATGTCGATCACTTCGCCAAACTGTTTTTGCGCCATGTCGGCTGTTCGCCCAGTGATTACCGCAGGCAATTTAAAAACTGTTTTGCGGAACAAGAAACCTTTTCTGAATTTCCTCAACCCGTAAGTCTTGCCGGATAAATCTGGCGGCGCAGTTTTGCAAGAAGCTGCGCCGCCTGCAGATTATTTGTTCTGATAATCTTTCAGGATCTGCCGACCTGCCACGTAAATCATAATTTCGTCTGTACCGCCGCCGATACGTTCACAGCGGACATCACGCCAGAAGCGGGAAACGCGCGCTTCATCGGTATAGCCCAGACCGCCCATGATTTGAATCGCATCATCAATGACTTCCATCGCGGTACGTGCGCAGTACAGTTTTGCCAGCGCCGCGCTGGTGCGCAGTGACTGATGCTGGTCAGCTTGCCATGCCACTTTCAGCACCATGTTGCGCATGTTGTCGATCTTAATCGCCATCAGCGCCAGTTTTTCCTGGATCATCTGGTTATGCCCAATCGGCTTACCAAAAGCGATACGCTGGTTGGCATAGCGGGCTGCATCTTCGAAGGCACATTCGGCAAAGCCGGTGCTGCGCGCGGCGTTGATCAGGCGCTCCATCTCAAAGTTGTACATCACATTGAGGAAGCCCATTCCTTCTTCGCCCACCATGTCGCTCTCTTCAACCTCTACGTTGTCGAGATAAACTTCGCAGGTGCTGAGCATATGCCAGCCGATTTTATGCAGTGGGTTGATCTTAATACCTGGCTTACTGGAGTCGACCCACCACAGGGTAAAGGCTTTTTTGGGATCTTTCGGTTGCGGATCGCGCGCCAGCACCAGCATGTACGGATACTCTTTCGCGCCGGTAATAAAGGTTTTCTGTCCGTTGATATAAACCTTGCCATTTTTACGCGTGTAAGTGGTGGTGGCGCTGTTGTTGTCTGAGCCAGCGCCAGGTTCCGTCAACGCCAGGGCATAGGCGGGATCACCCGTTTCCAGGGTGCTTTCTGCCGTTTTACGTAGCTGCTCTGCAGAACCGAAGCGGCGCATACTGTGAATACACTGACCGTTGGTAATCAAAAATGCCGGAGCACCGCATTTTGACACTTCCATCAGCGCCAGCATCTGGGTGACGTAATCCGCAGGGATACCGCCAAATTCTTCCGGCACGCCAAGCATGGAAATACCGTTATCCGCCAGCGCCCGCATAAACTCGCGCGGATATGTACCGTTTTGATCGCAGGTGCGGAAATACTCTTCCGGAAAGTTAGTCGTAATCAGTTCGCGAATACTGGCCAGCAGCAGTTCTTGTTCTTCAGTTAAAGAAAAATCCATCATTATACTCCTGTTAATGAGCCGCTTCAGACAGGACAAAACCCATCGCCGCATCGATAAATAGTCTTTCGTCCATTAGTTTGAGTTCTGGCGAAATAACCGGTTTGAAATCCATTTTGTCGAGAATATCTTTTTGTAAATCGATACCGGGAGCGATTTCGATTAAATGCAGACCGTCTTCTTTCAGCGTGAATACGGCGCGTTCAGTGATATAACGAACATCCAGCCCCCGTTCGAGAGCAATTTTTCCACTAAACGTGATTTCCGGTAGTTCACGGATAAATTTCTTCACCCGTCCTTCCAGAACGATATTTAATTTACCGTCGGAAATTTCTGTTTTTAAACTGCCTGCGGTTAACGTGCCACAGAAAATAATTTTCTTCGAGGTGGCGCTGATATCAATAAATCCACCGGTGCCCATGATTTTGCCATTGAATTTATGTACGCCGACGTTACCGTGCTGGTCGACTTCGGCAAAACTCAAATAACAAACATCCAGACCACCGCCGTGGTAAAAATCGAACTGGGACGTCATATCCAGAATGGCGCGGGTATTAACATTTGCGCCAAAGGCGATACCTTGCGAGGTAATACCGCCAATTGGCCCCGTTTCCACCGTCAGAATAAAATCATCGGCACATCCTTCTTCTCGGGCGACCAGGCCAATGCCATCGGCAATGCCGACACCGACATTTCCCACCGCACCTTTGCGCATTTCAAATAATGCGCGCCGCGCAACTAATTTACGTTGGTTTAGGGGCAGGCTAAGTTTGGCGCTGTCATCCAGGGTGAAGTCACCAGAAATAAAACGATTAACTGGTGCGCCGCCATACAACTGGGTTTGATCCGGATCGACAACGACAATATCTACCAGGTAGCCCGGAATGCGTACTGCCTTCGGATGCAGCGTGGCTTTCTTAACCATTTTCTGCACCTGCATCATTACGATACCGCCGTTATTGTGCACCGCCTGAGCAATGACCAGCGCGTCGAGATACATCACTTCATCTTCAAAGGTGGCATAGCCTTCGCTGTCGCAGGTGGTGGCGCGAATAAAGGCGATATCCGGCGCAATCGCTTTGTAATAGAGATATTCTTTATTATCAAACTCGACCAGTTTAATCAGGTCTTCTTTGGTTACTTCATTCAGTTTGCCGCCTTGTTGGCGAGGGTCGACGAATGTACCAATACCAATATCACTAATAATACCTGGCTGGTGAGCAGCGGCGGCGCGTAAGGTTTGTGTAAGTACGCCTTGTGGATAGTTATAAGCAATAATTTTATTTTGTTCTGCGAGATCTGAAATACGCGGCGATTGTCCCCAGTGACCGCATAATGCCCATTTCACCAGGCCTTCTTGCGCCAGCGGACTAATACCACGGTCGGCGCGATCGCCAAGCCCCGTAGGGCTAATAATTGATAAATTGCGTGGCGTTTGAGTCTGTTTATATTTATCAGCAAGAGCAGTAATTAATGTGGTGGCTTCCAGAATACCGCCGCCAGCGCCTAATACACAAAGCGTTGCTTCGTCGGGAATATAATTCACTGCTTCCTGTGCCGACAGGACCGGCACTCGTCCATTAATACGAGGTGGTTTTACAGGTTTCATTATTTTTTCCTGATTCAGGTGTGAATTTCCCTGCGCCAGCCAGAAAAAATAGCGCGCAGGTATCCACGGAATATTTTTATTAAATACTCTTAAAACACTTGTTTTTATTTCGGCGGGTGAGGGTGTTCCCGCCGGAATGTTATTGATTATGCCTGATGCAAAATAGTTAATACTGTGCGCAAATCATTCACTGATATTTGCCCAGGGGCAGAGGCTTTTTTTACTGCGCCAAAGGTTGCCGCCGAACCGAAAACTTCACCCGCCAGACGGGAAATTACGCCAGTTTTTGCCATCGACATGGTAATGATTGGACGATCGGCATACTGTTCCTGCATCTCCAGGGTCGCGGCAAGTAACGTCAGCACATCGCTGGTGCTTTGTGGCATCAGCGCAATTTTGGGAATATCGGCGTCGAAGGATTGCATTTTGCGCAGACGGGCGATGATTTCTTCGGCCTCCGGTGTTTTATGAAAGTCATGGTTGGACATGACAACTTTCACATCATGCGCATGGGCGTAGGCGACGGTTTCTTTAACCTGATCATCGCCGGTAAATAACTCCAGATCGATCATATCGACCAGACCGCTGTCGATGGCTGCGCGATTGAGTGCAATATAAGCCTCGGTGGAAATCGCCTGCTCGCCGCCTTCTTTGGCACTGCGGAAGGTAAACAGCAGTGGTTTTTCCGGCATTACCTCGCGGATAGCTTTTGCCGCTGCCATGACCGACTCTACGCAGGAGAGGTCGGCAAAGTGGTCCACGCGCCACTCCAGAATATCAAAGTCTGCTTCACGATAGACGAGAGCTTCAGACTTCACGCTGGCGGTATCTTTTGCCATCAGCGAGACGATGATTTTTGGTGCGCCCGTGCCAATGACGAGATCTTTTACAGTTACGGTTTTCATTTCTTACCCTTTCTGCACGCGGTCAGCCTGTCAGGCGCCGAACCCCATGACCTGTTTAACATATTCCAGAGGGAAATCTTTGCCAGTCCATAACGCGAACTGTTCAGCCCCTTGCCACAACAACATGCCGTATCCATCAATCGTTTTGCAACCCGCTTGTTGCGCCTGCTGCAATAACTTCGTCATATGCGGGTTATATACGCATTCAGTGACCAGAAGTCCTGGATGTAACAAGCTGATATCATTAACTAATGATTCATTCTCAAGGGGTTTCATACCCACTTTGGTGCCGTTGGTTAAAATGTCAGCAGAAGCCAGCGCCTCGGCAAAGGCCTGTTGATCGGCGAGATCCGTAACTGTGACGACGCAATCGGTGTTTTCGTTGACCCGTTGCGCGAAGGCGAGGGCTTTATCAAAAAACTCATCCCGACGGTTAAAGAGTTTAATTTCTTTTAACCCTTCAATCGCCCCCTGCGCGCCAATCGCCGTTGAGGCGCCACCGGCACCTAACAGCACCATCGTTTTGCCTTTGATATCAAAACCGCTCTCTTTAATGGCGCGAATATGGCCTGTGCCGTCGGTGTTATAACCGCGCAGGTAGCCGTTATCATTAACGATGGTATTGATGGCGCCCACCAGTTTCGCCGCAGGCGTTAATTCATCAACATATTCACACGCCAGTTGTTTGTTCGGCATCGACACACCGGTGCCGCGCATTTTGAGGGCTTTTAATCCTTCAATTGCTCCGGCAAAGCTATCGTTATCCACCTCAAAGGCCATATAGGTAAATGGTAATCCTGCTTTTTCTAAGGCTTTATTTTGCATTTCAGGCGATAAACTGTGGCGGATAGGATAGGCCATCAGCCCAATCAATTCGTATTTAGCGGTAACATCCATAATTAACTCCTTTAACCTCTGTGCCTAATTGTGTTTAAAATAACGTTCACCTAACCGGATATCATTTTGGGGAATAATGAATACGCGGTAATAGCGAATGAAAACAATAATCGCGGTAATCAGAGCCAGCAGCGCGAAAGTAAAATCGAGAACGATGATATATTGCAGGCCGATATTTGACAGATAACCGGTAATCAGAGGAATAACAAAGTTTGCCAGACCTCCCATCATCATATAAATACTGGTAACTTTGGCTTTGCTTTTGGGGAAAAACTCCGACATGACCGAAACGCCGAGTTGTAAAATGCCGCCAGCCGCTGAGAAACCGATAACAAAGGCTCCGGCATTACACACTAGCGGAGAAGGGTAGAGATAGATAATAGCAGCAGTTACCGTTGCCAGTGCAGAGTTAAATACGTTAGCCCAGATGGGGCGTACTATTTTTTTCAGTAGCGCGGCAAATATAAAGACACAGACCAGCGAACCCATACTGTAATAAGAGATGGTTTTTAATGCCTCGGCTTCCGACATACCGGCAAATGCCATTGCATATTTGGGCATCCACACCACAATCACATAAAAGGTCGAGAATGCGGCGACACCGAACAGTACCGATGAAACACCTTCCAGCCAGACTAACGGTTTACTGTTCATTTGCGGTAATTCATTAGCAACGCTGGCATCCACTAATTGGCTGGGGAATTTGCTTTTCAACAGCATTAGCGTGATCAGTACAAACAGGATGCCCGGAATAATCAGCCCATAGCCGTACCAGATGTTATTCAGCAGCATATAACTCACCAGCATTGGATAGAACATTTGCCCGAATGACACCATTGCTTTAACCAGTATTACCGCCGACCCGGAGGCTTTCGGAAAGCATTCCATTAACGCCGGGTAACCACCGGTATCCAGCGCCGAGTTAGCGATACCTACGCACACTGCCAGACAGTAAGCGAGAGTTAAATTCGGGCAAGCGGGAATACCAAAGAAGAACAGCAGATACATGGCGACTGCCATTAATATTACCGCTCGCCGACCAAATTTGTCGGAGATCACACCGAAGAATAAAATACTGATCAGACGACCCAGACCAATACCGGAAATTAAATAAGCAATACCAGCATTATCAGTCGAAAATTTTTCTGCCAGAGATGACATGTTCTGTGCAAGTGTAATAACACTAATGCCGTGCAGAAAATAGCTGAAGTAAATACAAAGAACAGCCAGGATAAATGGCGTGCTGAAAGCCTTATTTTGAGACATTTTCACAGCTCCTTGCTGAAAGATAATTTTGTTACCGTACGTATTGTTCTTCGACGGTTTTCATAATCACTATACTGAAGATGATTTTCCCCGGATACATGGCATAAAGTTTATGTTTCCAGGTATATTGCATGAGATAGTTTGTTTTGGATCGTGATTTTCCTTAATTAGCGCAGAAAGATTAATTTATCCGTAAGATCTTGCATGTCCTGAAAAGAATATTGCATTAACCATCCGTAGCGACATTTTCTTTTAGCGATGGATGTTGTGTTTCCTTGTGGCTGCGTAAGCCAATAAACAGCGCCAGTAAAAATCCGACGGCAGCGATGGCGGTATCGAACCACATAATATCGGCAATACTTCTTTGTGATAGATGAGCCGTAATCAACGGAATGGTAAAGGTTGCAATACTTCCCGCACTGTAATAAATCCCGGTTGCTTTACCTTTAGCGTAGGGAAAACGTTCAGCCATTAACGTCAGGCCAATTTGTACAACGCCTCCAGCGGAGGTAAAACCAATAACGAAAGCGAATGTTATTACCACATAAAATATGGGATACAGGCAAACGGTGAGCAGGGCAATAAATGAGATAAAAGTGTACAGCATCAACAATGTTGTCGGGTGAATCGCTTTACGAATGAGCGGTGCACTAATAAATACGCAAAGCAGCGATCCCACAGTGTAGATGCTGAGTAATTTGATCGACATTGTGTATGACATGCCAGCGACAAATTGCCCGTATTGTGCCAGCCACTGGCTGACCAGATAAAACGTTGCCATTGATATATAGCCATATAAGGTATAACTGGCTAAATCGATTATTGAGCAGCGATGCCCCGCAGAAGTGGTTGCTTTTTTTACGGCAGGTAAGCGACGACCCGGATGCGGTGGAAAGGTACAGCGGTATAAAAACAGACCGTTAATAATCATAATGCCTGCGGCAATCATAAAAGACCAACCAAACCACAGTTCGGCCCACACTAACAGGCTGATGATTAGCGGCAATAAAAATTGTCCGCTGGAAACAAAGGCTTTAATTAAAATATTGGCTGTACCCGGCGAATGAGGAAAGGCTTCCATCAGGCTGGGATAAGTGCCTGCATCGAGAAAACTGTTTGCCATTCCGGCCAGAAAGCCAAAAACATAAGCGATAATGATGTTATTAGTGTGCAGGATGCCAAAAAAGAAGGCGATATAGCAGCACATACCGAGAATGATAAACGGTCGTCGACCGAAGCGATCGGATAATAAGCCAGAAAGAAACAGGACGCTTAATCGACCAATGCCTAATGATGAGATAACAATCGAGACACCTGCCGCACTGGTATGCCAAAGCGTCTCCAGCGAGGTCATATTCAGAGTCATCAAAATGACGCCCATACCATGTACCAGGTAATTGAAATACAACCCCAGCGCGGTAGGGAGATAGGGACTTTTCATAAGATCCACTTAGCAACTTTGCTTTAAAAAATGTGGCGATATTGCGTCAATATTCGGTCATTATTCTTGTAATAATGGCTATTGATTCCCGTTAAAATATCAACAAAGACGCTCAAGGTTGTGCGCATATAACTCAGCGGCTACTGATTGATAAATCTTCCAGTCAATAAAATCGCCGTCAGGGTAGACACGTTGAAACGCGCTTAAGTCAGGGAAGAAGCGCATGGTGTTATTGCCGATGCGGTTATTTATTTTCTCTATGATGGCGTGGAGATGTTTTTTTCTTTGCTGACGCATAGCCAACAATTTTTCAACGACGCTATCAGGAATGGCGCTTTTGCCATTTTCCCACTGCCGCCAGCTTTCGCTGTCACCTGTCTGGGCAATCCAGGTCGCGCATTCATCAACAGTCATGGCAAAAATATGGCGTAGTGCCTGGAGTTCATAAGCGTTCATAGGTAATGGCTGCATCAAAAAATAGAATAAAATATAAATAACATTATCAGCCTGCTAACGGCTTGAAGAGAGTCACAGTATCTTGTGCAACATTATTGGAAAGAATGAATGGCGAGATAAGGAAACGGAAAAATGTTAAAAAAAAGCCCATCGTGGGAGATGGGCAAAGACTACACACAGCAATTCGTTGTTTCACTCAGGGGATTTCCATGCTTATAAATCAATATGTTGATTTATAACCGTGAGCTAATAGTAGGCATACGGACTTTTTGCGTCGATCAGATTCGTCTCATTAGTTTAAAAACTGTAAAGAATTTGCGACAGGTACTACCAGCTGAATGGAGGGAAGCAGGGAAATACGAGGTTGAGAAATGAAATATCAATTAGCGATGGTTAACAATCAGGCGGCAGAGCCGCCTGATGAGAGAGTTACTTATTCGGCTTTTCAATTTCGCCCAGTTCTTCGAGAATTTCTTCCGGCTGGTCAGTCGGTGGCGGGACTTCTTCCACCCACGCGGCAAACAGACGCCAGGAAACGGCTAACAGAACCGGACCAATAAACAGACCGATCATCCCGAAGGCAATCAAACCACCGATAACCCCGGAGAGGATCAGGATCAGCGGTAAATCGGCACCCATGCGAATTAACATCGGGCGAATCACGTTATCCAGTGTGCCAACCACACCACTCCACACCAGCAATACCGTGCCCCAGGTGGTATCACCGGTCCAGTAGAGCCAGATAATCGCCGGAATCAACACCGGTAGCGGGCCAAGCTGGACAAGGCAGGAGAGGATCATTAACACCGTCAGCAGCGTTGCGTAAGGTACGCCGGATACCGCCAGACCGATACCGCCAAGAACCGCCTGCACCAACGCCGTTACCACCACGCCCAGCGCCACCGCACGGATAGCTTGCGCAGCCAGCAGGACTGCGGCATCTCCGCGAGCGCCTGCCAGACGAGTGGCAAAATGGCGAATGCCTTGCGCTACCTGTTCACCGCGCCAGTACAGCAGGGCGCTGAAGAGAAGCATCAGCGCACAATGCACCATAAAGCGCCCGATATGCGCCGCCTGCCCAACAAACCAGGTGGTGGTGGTGCCAATATAAGGACGGACTTTCGCCATGATCGCCGTCCCCCCCATATCCAGCAAGTTGTGCCAGCCTGCATACAGCTTCGCGCCAATCACCGGAATGGTATTAAGCCACGCCAGATCGGGTAACGTCATGTCACCGCTGGAAATGGCTTTAATCAACGGCCCACTGCCATCGACGATACTGTTAACCAACAAGGCAATAGGGATGATAAACACCATCACTAATAACAGCGTCATCACCAGAACGGCGAGCGAACGGCGACCAAACATGATCTTTTGCAAGCGTAACAATACCGGCCAGGTAGCGATAACCACAGTACCGGCCCACGCAAAGCCGAGAACGAAGGGTTGAACAATCCACAGACATGCCACAATCATGATGGCTAAAAACAGCACCGAAAGCAGAATTTGTGCGACATCCCTGGGCTGACGAACATTTACCATAACTACTTTTCACCTTTTTTGTGCGTCAAATCGTCGACGCGACGTGAACACGCGAAACTCACCTGCATAATGATGAGCAATTTCAGCGGTTTTTAACAGGCCGATTCTGCCCTTAATTCTGATGGGCGTGTAAGAAAAAAATGTGGTACAACAATTCAGGCAACACGCAAACGATTAATCTCTCATCACAGACCGCAGGAAAGGGTCAATATAATGATTCCACAGATTTCCCAGGCACCCGGCGTCGTTCAACTGGTGCTTAATTTTTTGCAAGAGCTGGAGCAACAGGGTTTTACCGGCGATACGGCGACAAGTTATGCCGATCGTCTGACAATGTCGACCGACAACAGTATTTACCAACTTCTCCCCGATGCAGTGGTATTTCCACGTTCGACCGCAGATGTGGCATTAATCGCCCGTCTGGCTGCGCAGGAACGCTATTCATCGCTGATCTTCACCCCGCGCGGTGGCGGTACTGGCACAAACGGTCAGGCGCTCAACCAGGGGATTATTGTTGATATGTCCCGCCATATGAACCGCATCATCGAAATTAACCCTGAAGAGGGCTGGGTGCGCGTTGAAGCGGGGGTAATTAAAGATCAGCTTAACCAGTACCTGAAACCGTTCGGTTACTTTTTTGCGCCGGAACTTTCAACCAGCAACCGGGCAACGCTCGGCGGGATGATCAATACCGATGCTTCCGGTCAGGGCTCGCTGGTCTATGGCAAAACGTCAGATCACGTGCTCGGCGTGCGGGCGGTGTTGTTGGGGGGCGATATTCTCGATACGCAACCTTTACCTGTCGAACTGGCGGAAACGCTGGGTAAAACCAATACCGCTATCGGGCGTATCTATAAAACGGTTTATCAACGCTGCCGTCAGCAACGCCAGTTAATTATTGACAAATTCCCCAAACTTAATCGCTTTCTTACCGGTTACGATCTGCGTCATGTCTTTAACGATGAGATGACTGAGTTCGATTTGACGCGCATTCTGACGGGTTCAGAAGGGACGCTGGCCTTTATTACCGAAGCGCGACTGGATATTACTCGCTTGCCGAAAGTGCGCCGTCTGGTGAACGTCAAATATGACTCTTTTGACTCCGCGCTGCGTAACGCGCCGTTTATGGTTGAGGCTCGGGCGCTTTCGGTAGAGACGGTGGACTCAAAAGTGCTGAATCTGGCGCGGGAAGATATTGTCTGGCATTCCGTCAGCGAGTTGATTACTGACGTGCCAGACAAAGAGATGCTCGGGCTGAACATTGTGGAATTTGCTGGTGATGATGAGGCGCTGATTGACGAGCGGGTAAATGCACTCTGTGCGCGCCTGGACGAACTTATCGCCAGCCAGCAAGCAGGTGTGATCGGCTGGCAGGTGTGCCGCGAACTGGCGGGTGTTGAACGTATCTATGCGATGCGTAAAAAAGCCGTAGGCCTGCTTGGCAATGCAAAAGGCGCCGCCAAGCCAATTCCGTTTGCCGAAGATACCTGCGTACCGCCGGAACATCTGGCGGATTATATAGCCGAATTTCGCGCGCTGCTCGACAGCCACGGCTTAAGCTACGGTATGTTCGGTCACGTCGATGCGGGTGTTTTGCACGTTCGTCCGGCGCTGGATATGTGCGATCCGCAACAAGAGATTTTGATGAAGCAAATCTCTGATGACGTGGTGGCGTTGACTGCGAAATACGGTGGATTGTTGTGGGGCGAGCACGGTAAAGGTTTTCGCGCCGAATACAGCCCGGCGTTTTTCGGTGAGGAACTTTTCGCAGAACTGCGCAAAGTTAAAGCGGCATTTGACCCGCATAATCGGCTAAACCCTGGGAAAATTTGTCCGCCAGAAGGTCTCGATGCACCGATGATGAAAGTGGACGCGGTGAAGCGCGGTACATTTGACCGGCAGATCCCCATCGCGGTACGTCAGCAATGGCGCGGGGCAATGGAATGTAACGGCAACGGTTTATGCTTCAACTTTGATGCCCGCAGCCCCATGTGTCCGTCGATGAAGATCACCCAGAACCGGATTCATTCACCGAAAGGGCGCGCAACACTGGTGCGTGAATGGCTACGTTTGCTGGCTGACCGTGGCGTTGATCCTCTAAAACTGGAACAAGAACTGCCGGAATCGCGAGCCAGTTTGCGGACGTTAATTTCCCGCACGCGCAATAGCTGGCACGCAAATAAAGGCGAATATGACTTCTCCCACGAAGTGAAAGAGGCGATGTCAGGCTGTCTGGCCTGTAAAGCCTGTTCGACCCAGTGCCCCATCAAAATTGACGTGCCGGAGTTCCGCTCTCGTTTCCTGCAACTCTATCACACCCGTTATTTACGCCCGCTGCGCGACCATCTTGTGGCGACGGTCGAAAGTTATGCGCCGCTGATGGCGCGAGCGCCGAAGACGTTTAACTTCTTCATTAACCAGTCGCTGGTGCGCAAACTGTCGAAAAAACATATCGGCATGGTTGATTTGCCGCTGTTGTCAGTTCCCTCGCTGCAACAACAAATGGTGGGGCATCGTTCGGCAAACATGACGCTGGAACAGCTTGAAGCTCTCAATGTTGAGCAGAAAGCGCGCACGGTGTTGGTGGTGCAAGACCCTTTCACCAGCTATTACGATGCGCAAGTGGTGGCAGATTTTGTCCGTCTGGTCGAAAAATTAGGTTTCCAGCCTGTGTTACTGCCATTCTCGCCGAATGGTAAAGCCCAGCACATCAAAGGATTCCTCAATCGTTTTGCGAAGACGGCGAAAAAGACGGCGGATTTCCTCAACCGTATGGCGAAGCTGGGAATGCCAATGGTGGGTGTCGATCCAGCTCTGGTTCTTTGTTATCGCGACGAATACAAACTCACTCTCGGCAAGGAACGCGGCGAGTTTAACGTTCTGCTGGCGAATGAATGGCTGGCAAGCGCACTTGAGTCACAGCCAGTGGCTGCGGTCAGCGGTGAACCGTGGTATTTCTTTGGTCATTGTACCGAAGTCACCGCCTTGCCGGGGGCGCCAGCACAGTGGGCCGCGATATTTGCCCGTTTTGGCGCGAAGCTGGAAAATGTCAGTGTGGGTTGCTGCGGTATGGCGGGGACTTACGGACATGAAGCGAAAAATCATAAAAACTCGCTCGGGATCTATGAGTTATCCTGGCATCAGGCGATGCAGCGTCTGCCGCGAAATCGCTGTCTGGCGACCGGATATTCCTGCCGTAGTCAGGTAAAACGGGTTGAAGGCACGGGGGTACGCCATCCTGTGCAGGCATTACTGGAGATTATTAAATGATATGGAAACGTAAAATCACACTCGAGGCGCTGAACGCCATGGGTGACGGAAACATGGTGGGGTTGCTGGATATTCGTTTTGAACATATTGGTGATGACACCCTGGAAGCGACAATGCCGGTAGATTCGCGGACAAAGCAACCTTTCGGGCTGCTGCATGGCGGGGCGTCCGTGGTGCTGGCCGAAAGTATTGGTTCCGTTGCCGGTTATTTATGTACCGAGGGCGAGCAAAAAGTCGTTGGTCTGGAAATCAATGCTAACCATGTTCGCTCGGCACGAGAAGGGCGAGTTCGCGGCGTTTGTAAGCCGCTGCATCTTGGTTCACGTCATCAGGTCTGGCAGATTGAAATCTTCGATGAGAAAGAGCGATTGTGCTGTTCATCACGATTGACGACCGCCATTTTGTGACGTTGTCACCAGAAAAGTGTGACGCATATTGCCTTTGGTTATTATCTGCACAGTAATCGGTGGTATACTGTGCAGGTCTTGTCTAAAAGCGAGGATGCTATGTCTACTCAACTTGATCCCACCCAACTGGCCATTGAATTTTTACGCCGTGACCAGAGCAATCTTTCACCTGCCCAATACCTCAAACGTCTGAAACAACTAGAACTTGAATTCGCTGATCTGCTTACTCTCTCTTCTGCTGAATTAAAAGAAGAAATCTACTTTGCCTGGCGTTTGGGCGTGCATTGATCTGGCTGAACGCAGTTAGTGTGCCCCATCGACCTGGATTAACTCCAGTCCAGGTCTGACGACTTTCTTCTGACTTCTCCCATTTTTACCCGCTTGATCTTGTTTAAAAAGAATACAAATCGCAGGTTGTGTTAAAACGCCGGCTTAGCTTTATGAGATTATTCTTATCGCCCCTTCAAGAGCTAAGCCACTGTGAGTGCCGGAGATAAGCGCCGGATGGGGTAGAAACCCTTAAGTCTGTGTTGAACAGACTTAAGGGTTTTCTTATTTCTGAACGAGCCACTTTTTTACCTATCTCTTAAATAGTCATTTTCAATACAACTTTTTCTTTTCCATCACAGTCTTAAATGTCCTCCGGTAATAATCATTAACTAACAATGAGATACCTAATTCTTAGCGTGCCTGTTAAGCCGCACATCAGGGTCTATGCTTATTAAATGCAGGCAAAAAGCATGTTTTACGGTAAAGCCCCTGCGTTTGCTGGGTTGAACTGATAATCATTATCACTAACATGCTGTTATACGCTGAAAGCGATGAAGTGAGGTAAATCGATGGACATGCATTCAGGAACCTTTAACCCAGAGGATTTTACCTGGCAAGGCTTAACGCTAACCCCCGCAGCGGCGGTACACATCCGTGAGCTGGTGGCGAAGCAACCAGGCATGGTTGGTGTGCGCTTAGGTGTGAAGCAAACGGGCTGCGCGGGCTTTGGCTATGTACTCGACAGTGTTAGCGAGCCGGACAAAGACGATCTGCTGTTTGAACACGACGGCGCGAAGCTGTTCGTCCCCCTACAAGCAATGCCGTTTATTGATGGCACGGAAGTTGATTTCGTTCGCGAAGGACTCAATCAGATATTTAAATTTCACAACCCGAAAGCCCAGAATGAATGTGGCTGTGGCGAAAGCTTTGGGGTATAGGCGGTACTATGTCTCGTAATACTGAAGCAACTGACGATGTCAAAACCTGGACCGGCGGCCCGCTGAATTATAAAGAAGGATTCTTCACCCAATTAGCGACTGATGAACTGGCTAAGGGCATAAACGAAGAGGTGGTGCGCGCAATCTCGGCGAAGCGTAATGAGCCGGATTGGATGCTGGAGTTTCGTCTCAACGCCTATCGCGCATGGCTGGAGATGGAAGAACCGCACTGGCTGAAGGCGCACTACGACAAGCTGAATTATCAGGATTATAGCTATTACTCCGCGCCTTCATGTGGTAACTGCGATGACACCTGTATTTCTGAACCGGGCGCGGTGCAACAAACCGGCGCAAACGCCTTTTTAAGTAAAGAGGTTGAAGCGGCATTTGAGCAGTTGGGCGTACCGGTGCGGGAAGGCAAAGAGGTGGCGGTGGATGCCATTTTCGATTCTGTTTCGGTTGCCACCACTTATCGCGAAAAACTGGCGGAGCAGGGGATCATTTTCTGTTCCTTTGGCGAGGCGATTCACGATCACCCGGAACTGGTGCGTAAATATCTCGGCACCGTGGTGCCGGGGAATGACAACTTTTTTGCCGCGCTCAATGCGGCGGTGGCTTCCGACGGTACGTTTATTTATGTACCTAAAGGAGTACGCTGCCCGATGGAGCTTTCCACCTATTTCCGCATTAACGCAGAAAAAACCGGGCAGTTTGAGCGCACCATTCTGGTAGCCGACGAAGACAGCTACGTCAGCTACATTGAAGGCTGCTCCGCACCAGTGCGTGATAGCTACCAGCTACACGCGGCGGTGGTGGAAGTCATCATCCATAAAAACGCCGAGGTGAAATATTCCACGGTGCAAAACTGGTTCCCTGGCGATAACAACACTGGCGGTATTCTCAACTTCGTCACCAAGCGTGCTCTGTGCGAAGGCGAAAACAGCAAAATGTCGTGGACACAATCGGAAACCGGTTCAGCCATTACTTGGAAATACCCAAGCTGTATTTTGCGCGGCGATAACTCCATCGGCGAGTTCTACTCGGTGGCGCTGACCAGCGGTCATCAGCAGGCTGATACCGGCACCAAGATGATCCACATCGGTAAGAACACCAAATCGACCATTATCTCGAAAGGGATCTCTGCCGGACACAGCCAGAACAGCTATCGCGGCCTGGTGAAAATCATGCCGACGGCAACCAATGCGCGCAACTTCACTCAGTGCGACTCAATGCTGATTGGCGCTAATTGCGGGGCGCATACCTTCCCGTATGTCGAATGTCGCAATAACAGCGCACAACTGGAGCACGAGGCAACGACATCGCGTATTGGTGAAGATCAGCTGTTTTACTGCCTGCAACGCGGGATCAGCGAAGAAGACGCCATCTCGATGATTGTTAACGGTTTCTGCAAAGACGTGTTCTCGGAACTGCCGCTGGAATTTGCCGTTGAAGCACAAAAACTCCTCGCCATCAGTCTTGAACACAGCGTCGGATAAGGAATAAACATGTTAAGTATTAAAGATTTACACGTCAGCGTGGAAGATAAAGCTATCCTGCGCGGATTAAGCCTCGACGTTCGTCCTGGTGAAGTTCACGCCATTATGGGACCCAATGGTTCGGGCAAAAGTACCTTATCGGCAACGCTTGCCGGGCGCGAAGATTATGAAGTGACGGGCGGCACGGTGGAGTTTAAGGGCAAAGATTTGCTAGAGCTGTCACCGGAAGATCGTGCGGGCGAAGGCATCTTTATGGCTTTCCAGTATCCGGTGGAAATCCCAGGCGTCAGTAACCAGTTTTTCCTGCAAACGGCGCTCAATGCGGTGCGTAGTTATCGCGGTCAGGAAACGCTCGACCGCTTCGATTTTCAGGATTTGATGGAAGAGAAAATCGCCCTGTTGAAGATGCCGGAAGATTTATTAACCCGTTCGGTTAACGTTGGTTTTTCCGGTGGCGAGAAAAAGCGCAACGATATTTTGCAAATGGCAGTGCTGGAACCGGAGTTATGCATTCTTGATGAGTCGGACTCCGGGCTGGATATCGACGCATTAAAAGTGGTTGCCGATGGCGTGAACTCGCTGCGTGATGGCAAGCGTTCATTCATCATCGTGACGCACTACCAACGCATTCTTGACTACATCAAGCCTGATTACGTCCACGTGCTGTATCAGGGGCGAATTGTGAAATCCGGCGATTTCACGTTGGTCAAACAACTGGAGGAGCAGGGTTATGGCTGGCTTAGTGAACAGCAGTAACGTGCTGCAACAGTGGCATCACTTGTTTGAGGCTGAAGGGGCAAAACGCTCCCCGCAAGCGCAGCAGCATTTACAACAATTGCTGCGTACCGGTCTGCCGACGCGTAAACATGAGCACTGGAAATATACGCCGCTGGAAGGGCTGACCAATAGCCAGTTTGTCAGCATTGCAGGGGAGATATCTCAAGAGCAGCGTGATGCTTTAGCCTTAACGTTAGACGCCGTGCGACTGGTGTTTGTTGATGGACGTTACGTGCCAGCACTTAGCGATGCAACTGAAGGCAGCGGATATGACGTGAGCATAAACGACGAACGCCAGGGGCTGCCCGATGCAATTCAGCCAGAAGTGTTTCTGCATCTGACGGAAAGCCTGGCGCAAAGCGTTACGCATATTGCTGTGAAGCGCGGTCAACGGCCTGCAAAGCCATTGCTGTTAATGCATATTACCCAGGGCGTGGCAGGTGAAGAGGTGAACACAGCCCATTACCGCCATCATCTGGATCTGGCGGAAGGCGCGGAAGCGACAGTGATTGAACATTTTGTCAGCCTTAATGATGCCCGCCATTTTACAGGCGCGCGCTTTACTATCAACGTCGCAGCGAACGCCCACTTGCAGCATATCAAGCTGGCGTTTGAAAACCCGGTCAGCCACCACTTTGCCCATAACGATTTGCTGCTGGCAGACGATGCCACCGCATCTAGCCACAGTTTTCTGCTTGGTGGCGCCGTGTTACGGCACAACACCAGTACGCAACTTAATGGCGAAAACAGTACGCTGCGGATTAATAGCCTGGCGATGCCGGTGAAAAATGAAGTGTGCGATACCCGCACCTGGCTGGAACACAATAAAGGTTTTTGTAACAGCCGCCAGTTGCACAAAACTATCGTCAGCGACAAAGGGCGCGCGGTATTTAATGGTTTGATTAACGTCGCGCAGTATGCCATCAAGACTGACGGTCAGATGACCAATAATAATCTGCTGATGGGCAAGCTGGCGGAAGTGGATACCAAACCGCAACTGGAAATTTATGCCGATGATGTGAAATGCAGTCACGGCGCAACGGTCGGGCGTATTGATGATGAGCAAATGTTCTATCTGCGTTCTCGCGGGATCAATCAGCAGGATGCCCAGCAGATGATCATCTATGCCTTTGCCGCCGAACTGACGGAAGCCTTACGCGATGATGGTCTTAAACAGCAGGTGCTGGCTCGAATCGGCCAACGGCTGCCGGGAGGTGCAAGATGACTTTTTCCGTTGAGAAGGTGCGTGCCGATTTTCCGGTGCTCTCGCGTGAGGTGAACGGTTTGCCGCTGGCTTATCTCGACAGCGCCGCCAGTGCGCAGAAACCGAGCCAGGTGATTGACGCCGAGGCTGAGTTTTATCGTCACGGCTACGCGGCGGTGCATCGCGGTATTCATACGTTAAGCGCCCAGGCGACCGAGAAAATGGAGAACGTGCGTAAGCGTGCATCGCTGTTTATCAATGCCCGTTCGGCGGAAGAGCTGGTGTTCGTCCGTGGCACTACGGAAGGGATCAATCTGGTCGCCAATAGCTGGGGCAACAGCAACGTGCGGGCGGGAGATAACATCATCATCAGTCAGATGGAACACCACGCTAACATTGTTCCCTGGCAGATGCTTTGCGCGCGCGTTGGCGCAGAGCTGCGGGTGATCCCGCTTAACCCGGACGGCACGCTGCAACTGGAGACGCTGCCTAATCTGTTTGATGAAAAAACCCGCCTGCTGGCGATTACTCACGTGTCTAATGTGCTGGGGACGGAAAATCCGCTGCCGGAAATGATCACACTTGCGCACCAGCATGGCGCAAAAGTGCTGGTGGATGGCGCTCAGGCAGTGATGCATCATCCGGTGGATGTGCAGGCGCTGGATTGCGACTTCTACGTTTTTTCCGGGCATAAACTGTATGGCCCCACCGGCATTGGCATTCTTTATGTTAAAGAAGCCTTGTTGCAGGAGATGCCGCCGTGGGAAGGGGGCGGATCTATGATTGCCACCGTCAGCCTTAGCGAAGGGACTACCTGGACCAAAGCGCCGTGGCGGTTTGAGGCCGGCACGCCCAATACGGGGGGGATTATTGGTCTTGGTGCGGCGCTGGAGTATGTGTCAGCTCTGGGGCTTAACAACATTGCTGAGTACGAACAGAATCTGATGCATTACGCGCTGTCACAACTGACAGCAGTGCCGGATCTTACTCTGTATGGACCACCGGACAGACTTGGCGTTATCGCCTTTAATCTCGGTAAACATCATGCCTATGATGTTGGCAGTTTTCTTGATAACTACGGTATCGCTGTGCGTACCGGCCATCACTGCGCGATGCCGTTGATGGCGTTTTATAACGTTCCGGCTATGTGTCGGGCGTCGTTGGCTATGTATAACACCCATGAAGAAGTGGATCGTCTGGTGACAGGATTGCAACGCATTCATCGTCTGCTGGGATAACAGGGAGGCTCTATGGCTGTATTGCCGGATAAAGAAAAATTGCTGCGTAATTTTTTACGCTGTGCCAACTGGGAAGAGAAATATCTCTACATTATTGAATTGGGTCAGCGTCTGCCGGAATTACGCGATGAAGACAGAAACCCGCAAAATAGTATTCAGGGCTGTCAAAGTCAGGTATGGATTGTCATGCGCCAGAATGCGCAGGGAATTATTGAATTGCAGGGCGACAGCGATGCCGCCATTGTGAAAGGGCTTATTGCGGTTGTTTTTATTCTCTACGACCAGATGACGCCGCAGGATATTGTTAATTTTGACGTGCGCCCGTGGTTTGAAAAAATGGCACTTGCTCAGCATCTCACCCCATCTCGTTCACAAGGTCTGGAAGCGATGATTCGTGCAATCCGCGCCAAAGCCGCTGCACTTAGCTAAACTAAAGGAACAGCTTTCATCCGGATGACTCACATTGCCGGATGGTCGATGTTTATTCTGACCAGCACAGGAGTGTTTCGGCTTCAGGTAAGCAAAAGCGCCATCCGACGTCTTAGCGTGAGTCTCCGGCAAATACAGGAGGTTTACAATGAAACGCGCGTCTCTGCTTACACTGACTCTTATCGGCGCTTTTAGCGCCATACACGCTGCCTGGGCGGTAGATTACCCGCTCCCACCAACCGAAAGCCGACTGGTTGGGCAAAATCAAACGTATACGGTGCAAGAGGGGGATAAAAACCTTCAGGCCATCGCCCGACGTTTTGATACTGCGGCAATGTTGATTCTGGAAGCCAATAACACCATCGCCCCGGTGCCAAAACCAGGTACGACGATAACCATTCCTTCACAACTGTTATTACCTGATGCGCCGCGTCAGGGGATCATCGTTAACCTTGCCGAGCTGCGTCTTTATTATTATCCGCCAGGAGAAAATATCGTGCAGGTCTATCCGATAGGCATTGGCTTGCAGGGACTGGAAACGCCAGTGATGGATACGCGGGTTGGGCAGAAAATCCCTAACCCTACCTGGACACCGACCGCTGGTATTCGGCAGCGTTCGCTGGAGCGTGGCATAAAATTACCACCAGTCGTTCCAGCAGGGCCTAATAACCCACTAGGACGCTACGCAATGCGCCTGGCGCACGGCAATGGCGAATATCTCATTCATGGCACCAGTGCGCCGGACAGCGTCGGTTTGCGCGTCAGTTCGGGCTGTATTCGTATGAACGCACCGGATATTAAAGCTTTGTTCTCCAGCGTGCGGACGGGGACGCCAGTGAAAGTGATCAATGAGCCGGTGAAATACTCTGTAGAACCGAACGGAATGCGTTATGTGGAAGTGCATCGACCACTATCGGCAGAGGAACAGCAGAACGTTCAGACGATGCCGTATAAACTGCCCATTGGTTTTACGCAATTCAAAGATAATCAGGCTGTTGATCAGAAGCTGGTGGATAAAGCCTTATATCGTCGGGCGGGATATCCGGTCGCGGTAGGCAATGGAACGACACATGCCAGCAACGCGCCCGCAGTTGAGTCAGCTCAAAATGGCGAACCTGAGCAGGGCAATATGTTACGCGCGACGCAATAACAGTAATTAGCAGGCAAAAAAAATGGCGCACAATGTGCGCCATTTTTCACTTCACAGGTACTATTACTTGCGGTATTTAGTAGCCATGTTGTCCAGACGCTGGTTAGCACGAGCTGCGTCATCTTTAGCAGCCTGAACGTCGGAACGCATTGCGTTCACGTCGTTGCTCAGCTGGTCAACTTTAGCGTTCAGAGTCTGAACGTCAGAAGACAGCTGATCGATTTTAGCGTTGCTGGAGCAACCTGCCAGCAGAGTAGAACCCAGGATTACCGCGCCCAGTACCAGTTTAGTAGCTTTCATTATTAATACCCTCTAGATTGAGTTAATCTCCATGTAGCGTTACAAGTATTACACAAAGTTTTTTATGTTGAGAATATTTTTTTGATGGGAAGGCACTTATTTTTGATCGTTCGCTCAAAGAAACATCGAACGCTGGGTTTTAGATAAAAAAATTGAGAGAAAACAGGATGCTTCCATCGGATTCATCTTAGATAAAGTGAGATTATATAGTGAAATCCGATTTGATTTTTTATTGCTTCTGGTTATCGATTAAATAAAAAAAGCGCCCATCAGGGCGCTTGGATATACAAATTAATTCACAAAAGCAATATTACAGGACGTGAACAGATGCGGTGTTGGTAGTGCCGCTCGGTACAAGTGCACCGGAAACCATTACTACTACGTCACCTTTGTGCGCCAGACCGCTCTGCAGAGCCAGTTCTTTACCCAGACGGTAGAAATCATCAGTAGAAGTGATCTCTTTGACCAGCTGCGGCACAACGCCTTTGCTCAGTACCAGCTGATGTGCAGTTTTTTCGTTCGTGGTCAGTGCCAGGATGGTTGCATCCGGGAAGTATTTACGCACTGCACGAGCAGATTTACCGCCCTGGGTTGCTACGACGATCAGCGGAGCATCCAGTTTTTCAGCAGTTTCAACCGCACCACGGCACACAGCTTCGGTAATGCGCAGTTTACGGTTGTCATTGTTGAACTCGAGACGGCTGTTCATCACGCGGTCGGTACGTTCGCAAATGGTTGCCATGATAGAAACCGCTTCCAGCGGGTATTTACCTTTTGCGGATTCACCAGACAACATTACTGCGTCAGTACCGTCGAGGATGGCGTTCGCGACGTCACCGGCTTCTGCGCGGGTCGGGCGTGGGTTTTTGATCATGGAATCCAGCATTTGGGTCGCAGTGATAACGACTTTACGTGCGCGGATACATTTTTCGATCATCATCTTCTGGGCGAAGATAACTTCTTCAACCGGGATTTCTACACCCAGGTCGCCACGAGCAACCATGATGCCGTCAGAGGCTTCGAGGATTTCGTCGAAGTTGTTGAGGCCTTCCTGGTTTTCGATTTTGGAGATGATTTGGATGTTTTCGCCGCCGTGCGCTTTCAGGTGTTCACGGATTTCGATAACGTCAGAACGCTTACGGATAAAGGAAGCAGCAACAAAGTCTACGCCTTGTTCGCAACCAAAGATGAGATCCTGTTTGTCTTTTTCAGCCAGTGCCGGCAGGGCAATAGAAACGCCAGGCAGGTTCACACCTTTGTTTTCGCCCAGATCACCGTTGTTCAGTACCTTACAGATAACTTTGTTACCTTCAATGGCGGTAACTTCCATACCGATCAGACCATCGTCAACCAGTACGGTGTTGCCGACGGACAGGTCAGAAGTGAAACCTTCATAAGTTACCGCAACCATTTCGCTGTTGCCGATAACAGATTTGTCAGTGGTGAAAGTAAAGGTCTGGCCTGCTTTCAGAGAAACGTCATTGCCGCCTTCCAGTTTCATGGTGCGGATTTCCGGACCTTTGGTATCGAGCAGGATAGCGGCAGTTTTGCCGGTTTTGCTCATCACGTTGCGCAGATTCTGAATGCGCTGACCGTGTTCTGCATAGTCACCATGAGAGAAGTTCAGACGCATGACGTTCATGCCCGCGTCCAGCATTTTAGCTAACATCTCTTCAGATTCGGTTTTTGGTCCGATGGTGCAAACAATTTTGGTCTTTTTCATGACAGTCTTAGTCTTTAAGTTGAGAAGGATAGGAGAAACTTGCTTTCTGGGCGCACTGCCGGAAAGCGAATCCGGTATTACGAAAGTGATGGTGCCTCGCTCTAAGGATAGGTGACATCGAAAAAGCGTGCAGAGGAATGTGTGCTTGTGTCTCAGCCCAACGTGAGTGCCTGTTTTTGAGTCGTTGAGTTCTACAGTCCAAAGTGCTGAAACCATTCAAGAGTCAATTGGCGCGCATTATACGCTGAAATTAATCCAAAAGGAAAACAAAAACAGCGTTTCAAAAAATATACAAGTCGGCAGACAATAAATTGTTATCAAAGATTTAACGTTACGGGGAAAAGATTACGCAAAAATTTCGTTGTTTGCGCAACGTTACGAGGTAAGGTCGCCAGCCTGGGGAGGAGTGAATGTTCATCAGGTGTGTAAATACACCATCGCTCAATCGCTACAGTCAAAATAGTTTATAGCGTTATTTATATGATTTTGTTTGATTTTTGTTTAATTGTTTAGATTGATATATGCTGATAGTTGGCATGATAAATAGGTACAAAGAATGGGAAATCGGACAAAAGATGACGAACTGTACCGCGAGATGTGCAGGGTAGTCGGTAAAGTTGTGCTGGAAATGCGCGATTTGGGGCAGGAACCAAAACATATTGTCATCGCTGGCGTATTACGCACGGCTTTAGCCAATAAACGTATTCAACGCAGCGAACTGGAAAAACAGGCGATGGAAACCGTCATTAACGCGCTGGTAAAATGACCATTCAGGATGAAGTGCAACACTTCATCCTGATATGTTTATTTCAATCGCAGCCACAGCTAATTTTCATAAATAGCAACTGATGAAATTATATGAGTTTCGATATGTATTAAAGTGCATAACGGGAATGTTATTTTTATTTTCTGGAATGAATATCACAAATAATTGTCACTTAAATGAAATTAATTCCAGATGATAATAAATATCAGTTCACTTTTAATTTCTCACTTTGTGAATTTAATTGATAATGATCAATGTTAAGCCCTCAGAATAATCACATTATTTTTTCTCCTAACCATAAAGGATTAGTTTATTGGCGTTAATTCTTTTCTCATGCACTATCAGGTTAGGGAAAATATCTGGTGTTGGGGACAGAGTCAGCAGCGTATTAGTTGAATGCTTAATATCAGGCTGTTGAATTGTCAGCACTGTGTTTGCGAAGAGGATGCGAAATAAATGAACCCGGTTGATCGTCCACTATTAGATATTGGCTTAACGCGATTAGAATTCTTGCGTATATCAGGAAAGGGTCTTGCTGGTTTAACGATAGCCC
The DNA here is from genome assembly GCF_013368855.2 of Escherichia sp. 93.0816. Lineage (NCBI taxonomy): Bacteria > Pseudomonadati > Pseudomonadota > Gammaproteobacteria > Enterobacterales > Enterobacteriaceae > Escherichia > Escherichia sp. 93.0816. The sequence continues at coordinate 415,903 of NZ_JABWNC020000001.1, forward strand.
CTGCGTTACTGTCACTTTTGGGTTGCAAACAGGAAGATATTGATAGCGGTACGGTAGGGTTGATAAATACGCCCAAAGGCGTGCTGGTTACCCAGCGAGCGCGATGCACAGGCTGCCATCGCTGTGAAATCTCTTGTACTAACTTCAATGATGGCTCAGTGGGCACTTTTTTCTCCCGCATCAAAATCCATCGCAATTATTTCTTTGGCGACAAAGGGATAGGATCAGGCGGTGGTCTGTATGGCGATCTGAACTATACCGCTGACACCTGTCGTCAATGCAAAGATCCGCAATGCATGAACGTTTGCCCGATTGGCGCGATTGCCTGGCAGCAGGAAGAAGGCTGTATTGTCGTCGATCATAAACGTTGTATTGGTTGTAGCGCCTGTACCACTGCATGTCCGTGGATGATGGCTACCGTAAATACCGAAAGTAAAAAATCCTCGAAATGTGTGTTATGTGGTGAATGTGCAAACGCCTGCCCAACAGGGGCGTTAAAAATTATCGAGTGGAAAGATATTACTGTGTGAATCTTGCAAAGGAAAAAATCATGGCTAACGGTTGGACAGGTAATATATTAAGAGTTAATCTCACGACAGGAAATATTACCCTCGAAGATTCCAGTAAGTTTAAAAATTTTGTTGGTGGCATGGGATTCGGCTACAAAATTATGTATGACGAAGTACCGCCAGGCACTAAACCTTTCGATGAAGCAAATAAATTAGTCTTTGCTACCGGGCCATTAACTGGCTCTGGTGCTCCCTGTAGTTCTCGCGTAAATATCACTTCGCTTTCCACCTTTACCAAAGGGAATTTAGTTGTTGATGCCCATATGGGTGGCTTTTTTGCCGCGCAAATGAAATTCGCTGGATACGACGTTATTATTATCGAAGGGAAAGCGAAATCACCGGTTTGGCTGAATATTAAAGATGACAAAGTTACCCTCGAAAAAGCAGATTTCCTATGGGGTAAAGGGACGCGAGCCACGACGGAAGAAATTTGTCGTTTGACCAGCCCGGAAACCTGTGTGGCAGCTATTGGTCAGGCAGGTGAAAACCTTGTGCCGCTCTCTGGCATGTTGAATAGCCGTAATCACAGCGGCGGCGCGGGAACTGGCGCAATAATGGGTTCGAAAAACCTCAAAGCGATTGCAGTTGAAGGGACTAAAGGGGTCAACATTGCCGATCGTCAGGAGATGAAACGTCTCAATGACTACATGATGACCGAACTTATCGGTGCGAATAACAACCATGTGGTGCCAAGTACGCCGCAATCGTGGGCGGAGTACTCCGATCCCAAGTCTCGCTGGACGGCGCGTAAAGGTCTGTTCTGGGGAGCGGCGGAAGGTGGCCCGATTGAAACGGGCGAGATCCCGCCAGGCAATCAAAATACCGTGGGTTTTCGCACCTATAAATCCGTTTTTGACTTAGGTCCGGCAGCAGAGAAATACACGGTAAAAATGAGCGGCTGCCACTCTTGCCCGATTCGTTGTATGACCCAGATGAACATTCCTCGGGTCAAAGAGTTCGGCGTGCCCAGCACCGGCGGTAATACTTGTGTAGCAAACTTTGTCCATACCACCATCTTCCCGAACGGGCCGAAAGATTTTGAAGATAAAGACGATGGTCGTGTTATTGGTAATCTGGTTGGTCTGAATCTGTTTGATGACTATGGCCTGTGGTGTAACTACGGACAGCTACATCGAGATTTTACGTATTGCTACAGCAAAGGCGTGTTCAAACGCGTTCTGCCTGCTGATGAGTATGCAGAAATTCGCTGGGATCAGCTGGAAGCGGGCGACGTTAACTTCATTAAAGATTTTTACTACCGTCTGGCGCATCGCGTGGGTGAGTTGAGCCACCTGGCTGATGGCTCATATGCCATTGCGGAACGCTGGAATTTGGGCGAAGAGTATTGGGGCTACGCGAAAAATAAACTCTGGTCGCCGTTTGGCTATCCGGTTCATCATGCTAATGAAGCCTCGGCGCAAGTTGGTTCCATTGTTAACTGCATGTTCAACCGCGATTGCATGACGCACACCCACATTAACTTTATTGGCTCCGGTCTGCCGTTGAAATTGCAGCGTGAAGTGGCGAAAGAGCTTTTTGGCTCTGAAGATGCTTACGACGAAACCAAAAACTACACGCCGATCAATGACGCAAAAATTAAATATGCCAAATGGTCGCTGTTGCGGGTCTGTTTGCATAACGCTGTCACCCTGTGCAACTGGGTCTGGCCAATGACCGTTTCGCCGCTGAAGAGCCGTAATTACCGTGGTGACCTTGCTTTAGAAGCCAAATTCTTCAAAGCGATCACCGGTGAAGAGATGACCCAGGAAAAATTAGATTTAGCCGCTGAACGTATATTTACACTGCATCGCGCTTACACGGTAAAACTGATGCAAACCAAAGATATGCGTAACGAGCACGATCTTATTTGCTCCTGGGTATTCGACAAGGATCCGCAGATCCCGGTCTTTACTGAAGGAACTGACAAAATGGATCGCGACGATATGTACGCGTCTCTCACTATGTTCTACAAGGAAATGGGCTGGGATCCACAGCTCGGTTGCCCGACACGTGAAACGTTGCAACGTCTGGGGCTGGAAGATATTGCCACCGATCTGGCTGCACACAATCTGCTGCCTGCGTAAGGAATGGGTGAGATGAACCATCAGGATGAGTTGCCGCTATCCGGAGTCAGCGACGTTGACGAGGCGAAGCGTCAATGGTTGCAGGGTATGCGTCACACCGGAGATACGGTCAGTGAAGACGTCGCAGAACCAGAACCGACAGAAGTTCTGGCAGAGTTTATCCGTCAGCATTCGGCTGCGGGTCAACTGGTGGCGCGTGCCGTGTTTCTCTCGCCGCCATATTCGGTTGCTGAAGAGGATCTGTCTTTTTTGCTGGAAGGCATAAAACAGAACGGAGACTACGCGGATATCGCCTGTATCACGGGAACTCACGATGATTACTATTACTCAACGCAGGCCATGAGCGAAAACTACGCGGCGATGTCTTTGCAAGTTGTGGAGCAGGACATTTGTCGCGCCATTGCTCACGTCGTTCGCTTTGAGTGCCAGACGTACCCGCGACCCTACAAAGTCGCCATGCTGAGGCAAGCGCCATATTACTTCCAGGAAGCGCAGATTGAAGCCGCGATCGCCGCGATGGATGTTGCCCCTGAATATGCCGATATACGCCAGGTGGAGTCATCGACGGCGGTGCTGTACCTGTTTAGCGAGCGGTATATGAGCTATGGCAAGGCTTATGGTTTATGCGAATGGTTTGAGGTTGAGCAGTTTCAGAATCCCTGAAATTTCAGGGAAATGTCATGGACAGGGTGGACAGTTGCAGCCACTGCATTAGGGGATAATCAGATGTCCTTCACTCGACGCAAATTTGTTCTGGGGATGGGAACAGTAATCTTTTTTACTGGCTCTGCGTCTTCTCTGTTAGCGAACACCAGGCAAGAAAAGGAAGTTCGGTATGCCATGATTCACGATGAGTCACGGTGCAATGGTTGTAATATTTGCGCCCGAGCATGTCGCAAGACCAATCACGTTCCTGCCCAGGGAAGCCGTTTATCGATAGCACACATTCCAGTTACCGATAACGACAACGAAACGCTGTATCACTTTTTTCGCCAGTCATGCCAGCACTGCGAAGATGCTCCTTGCATTGACGTTTGCCCAACAGGGGCGTCGTGGCGTGATGAGCAGGGGATCGTGCGGGTAGAAAAATCGCAGTGCATCGGCTGCAGTTATTGCATTGGCGCTTGTCCGTACCAGGTTCGTTACCTTAACCCTGTGACTAAAGTAGCGGATAAATGTGATTTCTGCGCCGAGTCCCGGCTGGCAAAAGGGTTTCCGCCCATTTGCGTCAGCGCCTGCCCGGAACACGCATTGATCTTTGGCCGCGAAGATAGCCCAGAAATTCAGGCGTGGTTACAGAAAAATAAATACTATCAATATCAGCTGCCTGGTGCCGGGAAACCGCATTTGTATCGCCGGTTCGGTCAACATTTGATTAAGAAGGAAAATGTATGAACCCGTCGCAAAATGCTGAACAGTTTCAGAGCCAGTTGGCGAACTATGTACCACAGTTCACCCCTGAATTTTGGCCGGTGTGGCTGGTCATTGCCGGGCTATTGCTGGTTGGAATGTGGTTAGTCCTGGGGCTGCACGCTTTGCTTCGTGCTCGTGGTGTGAAGAAATCAGCCACCGATCATGGCGAGAAGGTTTATCTTTACAGCAAGGCGGTCAGATTATGGCACTGGTCGAACGCATTACTCTTCGTATTGTTGCTGGCAAGTGGGCTAATTAATCACTTTGCGCTGGTGGGCGCAGCTGCGGTCAAAAGTCTGGTTGCTGTGCATGAAGTTTGTGGATTCTTGTTACTGGTATGCTGGCTTGGCTTTGTTCTGATTAATGCCGTTGGGGGTAATGGTCACCACTATCGCATTCGTCGTCAAGGGTGGCAGGGGCGAGCGGCGAAACAAACGCGATTTTATCTGTCTGGCATTATGCAGGGGGAAGCGCATCCTTTTCCGGCGACAATGCAGTCTAAATTTAATCCCTTACAGCAGGTAGCCTATGTCGGGGTGATGTATGGATTACTGCCGTTGTTACTGGTGACGGGGCTGCTGTGTCTCTATCCGCAAGTCGTGGGAAATGTGTTTCCTGGCGTAAGATACTGGTTATTACAGGCGCATTTTGCTCTGGCATTTATTAGCCTCTTTTTCATCTTCGGTCATCTCTATCTTTGCACTACGGGGCGTACTCCGCACGAAACCTTTAAATGTATGATCGATGGCTATCACCGACATTAACGTATGATCATTACGCGAGAGAACCTGCGAGAGTGGCGTGTAGGAGCGGTAATGTACCGCTGGTTTTTGCGCCATTTTCCGCAGGACGGCAGCTATGCCGATGTTCACCATGCGCTGATCGACGAAGGGTATACGGACTGGGCAGATAGTCTGGTTGAGTATGCATGGAACAAATGGCTGACAGACGAAAACTTTGCCCGCCAGGAAGTTTCCTCTATGCAAAAGCAGGTCACAGAACCGGTGGAACCAACATTTTGCCGCCAGCTCTCCAGTGCCGAGGATAACGCACGCGTCGGGTGTTGCGACGATAACGCCAGAATAGTTACAGCAGGTTATGCGGCGCAAATTGCCAGCACGGGCTACAGCGTACGGATGGCTAGTGTGGGTTTTAACAGCCATATTGGCAGCTCAGGCGAGCGTGCCCGCGTGGCAGTGGCGGGTAACTCGACTCGAATCAGCAGTGCCGGAGAGGGTAGCCGTATTGCGAATGCCGGGATGCGAGTACGCGTCTGTACTCCCGGTGAAAGATGTCATGTTGCCAGTAATGGCGATCTGGTACAAATTGCCAGCTTTGGCGCAAACGCGAAAATTGCTAACAGTGGTGATAATGTTCACATTATTGCCAGCGGTGCTAACTCAACAGTAGTCAGTACGGGCGTGGTTGACTCGATTGTCCTCGGGCCTGGTGGCAGCGCCGCACTGGCATATCATGACGGCGAAAGAGTGCGCTTCGCCGTCGCCATTGAAGGTGAAAACAATATCCGTGCCGGAGTCCGCTATCGTCTCAATGAACAGTATCAGTTTGTTGAGTGCTGATAGCTTTATCTTTAATCAACCGAAAGACGCCGACGTGCACGGGATGCAGGTTTTACGATGGCCTGCGCCATAGCCTCGCCAATGTCTGCACAAGCCGTAAGTCCCTGGACGAAAGGCCGGTTGTGCATCAGCCAGGGTAAAGCACCGAACGCCACGCGACCACGAACTTCTTCAGGTTGCTGTAGCGTATAATCTTCACCAACATCAGGGATTTCCTCGCCTGTTTTCTGCAATTGTTCGCGTAGCCCAGGGAAAGGAATATCTTTCACTTTGAGTGGACGTTGACCTCGGGCATCAATAAAAACATCAAACGAGTAGCTGTTATCCGCTGTTTTCAGAATTGTGCGCGTTTCGTTGTTTTCCATCTCGTAGTCCTCACCGAGGGCGAGAATATGAATGATCCCCGCTTCGCGTAAGGCCAGTAATCGTCTTATAGATTCTGAAGGGATTGCCGCATAATTATCGATAAAGACTCTGGCAAGACCTTTACTGAATCGCTTATGGTCGTGTTCATTCAGATGCGGCACAATTTCCTGTACAGCTTCATGCAAACGCAGAATGACATAACGCCAGGGGACGGTATGTTTTTGCCGTTTATTTTGCTCGACTTCGGCTAAGTTTTCTTCCGCCCAGCCAAAAGGGTCATGCTGTTTACGCTCGGCAAACCAGGTTTGCGCAAAGGTATCGACATTGAGGCGCTCTAACGCTATGCGTTGGCTCCAGTCTGGATCGGCAGAATTAATTTCTTGCTGTATCAATTTGAATACCCGATCCAACAGGCCTTCCGCACCTTTTTCTATTTCTGTATTTAAGGCCTGTTCTGTGACGATGCGTAACGGTTCGTAGGGGATGGGGCAATAGAAATCGGCTTCCGGTAAAATGCCCGTGCGCGACATCAACGTAATGTGCAGATTTTCACTGTTGCTATCGCGTTGAAAGCTAACTCGTTGTTTATCTTCTTCAATAAACGAACCATGCTGAATAGCCACTGCCATTGCCGCATCCAGTCCGCTCAAGGATGTTCCCATAATGCCCACGTTACAGGCATCGACCTTTGCTTCCATCAGACCCGACCACGGGCTGGGAAAATACGTTCGGGTTGCTTCTTCTTCATCAGGCCAGACGTGACCGGTGGCTATTACCGCTAAATCAAACGTCTCTGTGGGTAAATCCTGATTTGTAGCGAGCATGACGCCAGCGTCTGTAATTTGCAGATCGGTAACCTGGCATGATTCATAAATAGCCACTTCAAATTTTTGCTGTCGCGCCTGATCTACTAATCGTAAAAATCGATCGCGGAAATATTCTCCCAACAGAATTCGCGGTAAAAACTGACGGTCGTGCAAGGTTTCCTTTTTAACGCCGTAACGTTGAAGATGGCTGGCATCTTGTTTTTGTAACCATTCCAGATAAGTACAATAAATCGGTGGTATTTCAATGCTGGCAATATTTGCCAGCATTAATTTAGAGTTTTCTTCGTCGTTGTACGGCATCCCGACACCGGCCTCGTCAGCCTGTTCGAAGATGGAAATAGAAAGCGGCGTTGGTTGCTGTAAAAGCGAGAAGAGAGTGTAGATCCCTGTTGGCCCGGCACCCACAATGGCAATTTTTTTCATTATTACTTACCTGTATGCATTCTTTTGAATTTAGTGTTATCAGATAAGTTTGGTTGAGATTTTTAGAATTTGGAAAATTTCAGACAGGGATGAAAAGGGCGCCAACCGCCCTTCATGAAGACTTGTCAGGCGAGTTTGGCCTGATTGATTTTACTTAATGGTTCATTGACATCGAAAACTTTGGCGATAACTTCTGCAACGCCAAGGTTCTTCAAACGGGCAGTATGTTTATCCAGATAGGCAAGGGCACTTTTTTCATCAGTAAAAAGATAGATGCCACCAGCTTCGCGGTTCTTTTCACTTTCTGTCCACACTTTCCACAGAAAACCAGGTTCCTGATTAATCGACTCGGCAAGCGGTTTAAGCTGTTCGGCCATTTCATCGCCAAAGGGGCCATTAAATGCAAAGTGAATCTGTAACAAAGTCGCCATAGCGATTCTCCTTCTGATAACACATACAAAACAGTATAAATTTTTTAATGTGTTGGATACAGAGAAGAAACAAGGGAATACAAGGAGAGAGGAGACCAGACTAAAAAATCTGGTGCGTCCGAGTGGACTCGAACCACCGACCCCCACCATGTCAAGGTGGTGCTCTAACCAACTGAGCTACGGACGCAGGATGGTGCGTTCAATTGGACTCGAACCAACGACCCCCACCATGTCAAGGTGGTGCTCTAACCAACTGAGCTATGAACGCAACGTTGTAGGTGACAACGGGGACGAATATTAGCGGCAGAGTGGGAAGGTGGCAAGAGGCAAAGCGTAATTTTCTGCGGTATTTCGACCGTTTGCAGAGCTTTTAAGCAAATTGGCTATATTTTGTTGATTTGCAAGGGTGATTTTTGGTCAGAGTCATTTTCACATCTGACACAACCCACTATCTCGCGCATCAGGATATAAACCGAGTCGTTTGCCAGCAAATCAATTCTATCGTGGATAAATCCTCCGTAGCCTTTACACTTAGGTAGCGATAAGGGCACACAGATGCAGCAAAGGAATAAATCATGGGATCTGATGCAAAAAACTTGATGAGCGACGGGAAAGTGCAAATTGTTAAGACCGGCGAGGTCATTAGCGCGACTCAACTCACTGACGGTGAGTTGCTCGTTGAGACAGGCGGAAGAGCTGAAAACACCGTAGTGACAGATGCGGGCTGGCTGAAAGTGGAAACTGGTGGGATCGTCAGAGGCACACAATATGGCAACAATGGCACGTTATCAGTCGGTGACGGTGCAATTGCCACAGACATCGTTCAGTCCGACGGTGGAGCAATTAGCCTCTCAACGCTCGCTACTGTTAATGGCCGCCATCCCGAAGGTGAATTTAGCGTTGATCAGGGCTACGCCTGCGGTTTGTTACTGGAGAATGGCGGTAATCTGCGCGTACTGGAAGGCCATCGGGCAGAAAAAATTATTCTCGATCAGGCCGGTGGTTTATTGGTCAACGGGACGACTTCATCTGCAATAGTGGATGATGGCGGTGAATTGCTGGTTTACCCTGGTGGAGAAGCTTTCAACAGCGCAATTAACCAGGGCGGAGTCTTTATGCTGGCGGGGAAAGCCTGCGATACGACGCTTGCGGGCGGAGCCATGAATAACATAGGCGGAGAAGATATTCATACCCTTGTTGAGAACGCAGCCGTTTATCGCCTTGGGACAGACGGTCTACAGCTCTATAGCTCCGGTAAGACGAAGGATTTGGCGGTTAATGCCGGAGGCCGTGCTGAAGTTTATGCCGGTACGCTGGAAAATGCACTGCTGAAAGGTGGCACGATGATTGTCATGTCTCCCACCAGCGCGGACGATAAATTTGTCGTGGAAGAGGATTGTGCGCCAGTTGAACTGATGGGGAGCGTTGCCGTACAAGAAGGTAGCTCTTTGATTATTGGTTACGGTGCTGATTTACAACAGTCAACGGTTACGGTACAGCCGGGAGGCGTGATGATCCTCGATGGCAGTACGGTAAAAGGTGACAATGTCACTTTTCGCGTTGGTGAATTAAACCTTGATGGCGGAAAAGTTTGGCTGATCACGGCAGCAGCCACACATGTGCAACTGAAAGTGAAACGACTGCGCGGAGAGGGAACGATTTGCCTGCAAACCAGCGCGAAAGAAATTTCGCCTGACTTCATCAGTGTGAAAGGGGAAGTTAGTGGCAATATTCTCGTTGAGATAACGGATGCCAGTCGGCAACCAATTTGCAGTGTGCTTAAACTGCAACCTGACGAAGACAGGATTGGCGCAACGCTCCAGCCCGAATAAAAACTAAGGCGCAATCTGTGAAGGTTGCGCCTTGTTTTTTAGCGAGCTGCTCGTTGCAGAATGATGGCTGATGGCAGACGTTGCAGGAAACGCATACGCAGCATCATCATAATAGCGGCAGAAGTCAGGCCAATAATAAAGCCGATCCAGAAACCTGCTGGCCCCATTGGTTCAACTACCAGATCGGTCAGCGCCAGAATGTAGCCGCTCGGCAAGCCTAATACCCAGTACGCCGTAAAGGTAATATAAAAAATCGACCGCGTATCTTTATAACCACGCAAAATCCCACTGCCGATAACCTGTATGGAGTCAGAAATCTGATACACCGCCGCCAGCAACATCAAATGTGCCGCCAGCGTTACGACCTCAGGATTATCGTTATACAGCAGGGCAATCTGCTCCCGTAGTGAAACCGTGAAAATTGCGGTCAGAGTCGCCATACAAACGCCAACCATAAGCCCTGTTCGCGCGGCTGTTTGTGCATCCAGCGTTGAGCCCTGACCCAGACGATAACCAACACGGATGGTTACTGCTGCGGCCAGCGACATTGGAAGAACGAACATCAACGAACTGAAGTTCAGTGCAATCTGGTGGCCTGCCACATCGATAATACCGAGTGGAGATACCAACAGCGCCACTACAGCAAACAGTGTCACTTCAAAGAACAACGCCAGCGCGATAGGTAGACCAAGTTGCACCAGCCGTTTCAATGCGGCAGGATCGGGTTTAGCGGTGCCTTTTTCGTTGCGGATATCGCGCATGGAACGGGCATGTTTAATATAAGAAACCATGGCGAGGAACATCACCCAATACACAGCCGCCGTCGCTACACCACAACCGACGCCACCGAGTTCAGGCATTCCGAAATGACCATAAATAAAGATATAGTTAACCGGAATGTTCACCAACAGGCCAATAAAACCCATCACCATCCCAGGTTTGGTTTTTGCCAGACCTTCACACTGGTTACGCGCGACCTGGAAGAACAGATAGCCCGGAGCACCCCACAGCAGTGCACGCAGGTAACCTACCGCTTTATCGGCGAGCGCCGGATCGATATTTTGCATGGAGCGGATGATATAACCCGCATTCCACAGAACCACCATAATGAGCACCGAGACAAAGCCGGCTAGCCAGAAACCTTGTCGTACCTGATGCGCTATGCGTTCACGGCGACCAGAACCATTCAATTGCGCGATCACTGGCGTCAACGCAAGCAGCAATCCGTGCCCGAAAAGAATAGCCGGGAGCCAGATAGATGTACCAATGGCGACCGCCGCCATGTCGGTGGCGCTATAGCCGCCCGCCATGACAGTATCGACAAAACCCATCGCTGTTTGGGCGATTTGCGCGAGAATCACCGGGATTGCTAATGCTAATAACAGACGCGCTTCACTGATATACTTCTGCACGTGAACACCTTTTATATTGTTGTTATATGAGAGACTAAAAAGCCGCCTGAATGGGCAGCAAAAAGAAGAAGCAGGGGAAATTCAGTCTATTGTAGCGAGGATTTATTAATTCTCCAGTGAAAAAATAACCATTCAGCCCCCTTTACTGGTAAGGGTGTTTCCCACCTGCTATTGTGCTGAACAGAATGCCTTAACTGATTTCAGGAGTTGTAAGTATGTTTACGGGGATAGTGCAGGGCACTGCAAAACTGGTGTCGATTGACGAGAAACCAAATTTTCGTACTCATGTGGTTGAGTTACCTGACTATATGCTGGATGGTCTGGAGACCGGTGCGTCTGTGGCACACAACGGTTGTTGCCTGACCGTGACGGAAATCAACGGTAACCATATCAGTTTTGATCTGATGAAAGAGACATTACGCATTACTAATCTTGGCGATTTACAGGTTGGGGATTGGGTAAACGTTGAGCGTGCGGCTAAATTCAGTGATGAAATTGGCGGACATTTAATGTCGGGTCATATTATGACCACCGCTGAAGTAGCGAAAATATTAACCTCTGAAAATAATCGCCAGATCTGGTTTAAAGTGCAGGATAGTCAGTTGATGAAATATATCCTGTACAAAGGATTTATCGGAATCGACGGTATTAGCCTGACCGTGGGCGAAGTAACGTCAACACGTTTCTGCGTGCATTTAATTCCGGAAACGCTGGAACGTACCACTCTCGGTAAGAAAAAACTCGGAGCGCGCGTCAATATTGAAATCGATCCACAAACTCAGGCAGTGGTAGATACGGTAGAACGTGTGCTGGCGATGCGGGAAAAGGCGCTGAATCAATAACGGACTTAAATATGATATCGCCCCCAAACGGGGGCGATAGAATAACATTTAGCGTGCAACCCGAAGGCCGTTTTCGACCCCTCGAGAGAACACCACTTGCCAGAGCTGAATATCACGGGCGCGGAAAGCACCAGCGCAAGCATTCAGATAATAGGTAAACATCCGTTTAAAGCGTTCACTGTAATTATCCGCAATTTCCGGCCATGCGGCGAGGAATCGCTCATACCAGGCCATTAGCGTGGTATCGTAATCGGCGCCAAAGTTATGCCAGTCTTCCATCACAAAGTGTGGTTCGCTGGATTGAGCGATCTGGCGTACAGAGGGCAGACAACCGTTCGGGAAAATATATTTATTAATCCACGGATCAACATTCAGATCGGTTTTTTTCGAGCCGATAGTATGTAACAGGAAAATACCGTCCGGTTTCAGATTGCGATCCACCACCTCAAAATAAGTGTTGTAATTTTTCGGCCCGACGTGTTCGAACATTCCCACTGAAACAATGCGGTCAAATTGATCGTTCAGGTCACGGTAATCTTGCAGCAAAATGGTGACATCCAGACCTTCACAGCGATCCTGAGCCATTTTCTGCTGTTCAGCAGAAATGGTGACACCTACCACGCTTACGTCATAGTTAGACGCCATGTAGTGCGCCAGTCCGCCCCAGCCGCAGCCAATATCCAGTACACGCATCCCTGGCTTCAACTGCAATTTTTCGCAGATCATTTTAAGCTTCGCTTGTTGGGCAGACTCCAGATTATCGGCATCTTTCCAGTAAGCGCAGGAATATTGCATGAAGGGATCAAGCATACGGCTGAACAGGTCATTACCCAGATCGTAATGCTCTTTGCCAACTATCCAGGCACGTTTTTTACTCTGCAGATTGAAGAGACGAGCGCCTGCGATGCGCAGAGTGTCTTTGAAATGATGGGGGAGTTGGTTTTCGAGACCTGCGCGTAAGACTTTGCTAAAAAACATATCCAGTCGTTCACATTCCCACCAGCCATCCATATAACTTTCGCCTAACCCCAACGAACCTTCCTGTAGAACGCGTTTAAAAAAATCGGGGTTTTTAACACGAATATCCGCCGGGGCAGAACCGTTGATGGCTATACCGGCGCGGCTAAGTAATTCGTTGGCGATTCTGTACCAGTTGTCATCCGGTACGCTGACTTCTTCTATACACGATGAACTCATAGTTTCTCCATCACTGGTCGGTGATCAGAACCTTAAAACAGCGTAGACGCTTTTTGGGCTTTGTGAGAAATCTCGCAGAAAATCCGCGAGTCTATAATCCGACGTAGAACAGAGGGAAAGGAGGAACCCTTGCCGAAATGACCATCCATAGCAATCCGGGAACGCTCCTGTCCCCGTAAAAACATAATATTTATCGTAATCTTAACAACTGGAAATTAGTATAGGCCGCTAATTTCAATCATACAACAAAATTTTGTTAGCAGCCTAAGTATAAAGATGTCGATATAGATCAATGTGATTCGCTATGAGCGACTTCGGCATTGCCATGATTCTGGCAACCAGGTTCTTCACAACGTTGCATCATGTAACCCAGAGAAGCCAATACCACGGTCGATAACATCACGCAGGTGGTGGTGAGCAGTGGTGTGCTAACGCTGATGAGCCAGGAAACCACAAGGCTTGCGAGGAAGCACAGTCCCAGTTGCAGTGTGTTCTGCAATGCTGCGGCGCGGCCGGTCGCATGTGGGAAGGGGCGCAGCGCCTGGGCGACAACAATCGGGTAGATTGCGCCGTTGGCAATAGCCATCACACAGAATGGGATCAGAATTTCGACCAGCGAAACATGGCTAATGAAGCCAGCAGCCCAGGTCGCCACGACGCTGACAGCAAACAGCGCCAGCAGCCACGGTAATAATTGTTTGCCTTGCCATTTCTGCAATGCTGCGCGACAGCCATAACCACCAATCAGAAACGCGATGGTTTGTGGTACATAACTTAAACCAATGACTGCCGGGCTATAGCCCATCTCGCTAAGGATGAACGGTGAACCGGTCAGCCAGGCAAAGAAACTGGCTGAACAGGCCGCATAAATCAGCACGTTGCCGCGATAGGTTTTTGAACGCAGCAGATCGGTAAAGGTCAGTCCATCCTGACTGTCGTTACGTGCTTTAGTCGTGGGTTTAAGCCAGAAAATGGGCAGAATCAGCACCACGGTAATGGCAAATAAGGTCGCGAAAATCGCCTGCCAGGAAAAATGAACCAGCAGCCAGCTACCTAAAAGAGGAGCAAGGGCAGGAGAGAGTCCCACTAATGGCATGATAGTGGCGAAAATACGATTCACTTTTTGTGAAGGATAGTAATCCGTCACCAGCGCCTGCCAGATAACTGCGGCGGCACAGACACCAACCGCTTGCACAAACCGTAATACCAGCAGAGTGATGGCGTTATCCACCCATAACATCCCCAGACTACCTAACGCAAAAATTGTCAGGCCGATTAATAACACCGGTTTACGACCATAACGGTCGGAGAGCGGCCCCCACAGAAGTTGGGCTGCGGCAAAACCGGCAAGGAACAGACTAAGGCTGGCACTGACAGCAGACGCAGGCGTTTGCAAATCGGCCTGAATGGCGGCGAAAGCGGGCAGATACATATCGGTTGCCAGAAAACCGAGTACGCTCAAACCCGCCAGCCAGACTAAAAATCTTTTCCCAGGTTGCATGTATATTCTCTAAATTTCTCAATTAAACACCGTCGCAAAGTGTAGGGAGTGAAATTCCTGTTGTGAAACGGTAATATTTGATGACTGGTTTCAAAAATTTTGCAGGCAAACTATGTGGTCTGAGTATTCTCTCGAAGTGGTTGATGCGGTGGCGCGTAATGGCAGTTTTAGTGCTGCGGCTCAGGAGTTGCATCGCGTTCCTTCAGCGGTCAGCTATACCGTGCGTCAGCTGGAAGAGTGGCTGGCGGTGCCGCTTTTTGAACGGCGTCATCGTGATGTGGAACTGACCGCTGCCGGGGCGTGGTTTCTCAAAGAAGGGCGCTCTGTTGTCAAAAAAATGCAGATCACGCGCCAGCAATGTCAGCAGATTGCGAACGGCTGGCGCGGTCAGTTAGCCATTGCGGTGGATAATATCGTCAGGCCAGAACGTACACGGCAGATGATCGTTGATTTCTATCGCCATTTTGATGACGTTGAACTTCTGGTATTTCAGGAAGTATTCAACGGTGTCTGGGATGCGCTTTCTGATGGGCGCGTGGAACTGGCGATTGGCGCGACACGAGCGATTCCGGTGGGCGGTCGTTATGCCTTCCGTGATATGGGGATGCTGAGCTGGAGCTGTGTTGTTGCCCGTCATCATCCGCTTGCGTCAATGAATGGACCATTCAGCGATGATACGTTGCGCAACTGGCCGTCACTGGTGCGCGAAGACACCTCGCGGACGCTACCCAAACGTATTACCTGGCTGCTGGATAATCAAAAGCGCCTGGTTGTACCGGACTGGGAATCATCGGCAACGTGTATTTCGGCTGGGTTATGCATCGGTATGGTGCCGACACATTTCGCCAAACCGTGGCTTAATGAGGGGAAGTGGGTAGCACTAGAACTGGAAAATCCATTCCCTGATTCAGCATGTTGTCTGACCTGGCAGCAGAATGATATGTCGCCTGCTTTAACCTGGTTGCTTGAGTATCTCGGCGATAGTGAGACGCTGAATAAGGAGTGGCTGCGGGAGCCTGAAGAGACTCCCGCAACGGATGATTAACGACGATAGTCGCGGAACGGGCCATCGGCCACGGAGCGACGTTCAATCAACCGTGGATGAACTTCAATTGACTGCGGTTCTTCGCGTTTGTTGACGATACGATCCAGCAGCATATTGAACGCCGTTTCACCCAGCGAATCTTTTGGCTGATGGATAGTAGTCAGTGCCGGGGTAAAGTAGCGAGCATTGCGCACGTTATCATAACCGATCAGAGAAACATCCTGCGGGACGCGCAGACCCATTTCATCAGCGGCACAGAGCGCGCCCATCGCCATAATATCGCCGCCACAGAAGACTGCGGTAGGTCTGTGCGGTTGCGACAGGATTTGCTGCATGGCGCGATAACCTGATTCAGGCTCAAAGTCACCTTGCACAATCCAGTTTTCCGGCACCTTGATCATGGCTTCTTCCATCGCTTTCATAAAGCCCGCCAGACGGCCAGCACCGGTGTTACGCTCCAGAGGACCAGGAATAACGCCGATTTCGCGGTGACCGCGTTCAATCAGATAGCGCCCGGCCATATAACCGCCTTCAAAAGCGTTATCGATAACCGCATCGGTAAAGTCTGCTTTTGCTTCACCCCAGTCCATCACCACCATCGGGATATGGCGATACTCTTCCAGCATCGCCAGCAACGGTTCCGGATACTCAGAACACATCACCAGCAGGCCATCGACGCGTTTTTGCGCCATCATCGACAGATAAGCCCGCTGTTTCTCAAGATTGTTCCACGCATTGCCCAGAATCAGCGTGTAGCCTTTCTGGAAGCAATTTTTTTCTACCGCTTCAATGATCTCGGCAAAATAGGCCGCTTCGCTGCTGGTCGCCAGCAAACCGATAGACTTGGTGTGGTTAACCTTCAGGCTACGCGCCACCGCGCTAGGGGAGTAGTGTAATTCTTTGATCGCTGCCCACACGGCATTGCGCGTTTCTTCAGCGACAAAACGTGTTTTGTTGATTACGTGTGACACAGTTGTAGTGGAAACGTTTGCTCGCTTCGCTACATCTTTTATTGTTGCCATTCCATTTCACTCCAGACCCTAACTTCAGCTCCTGCAAAATCGCAAGGTAAACGTTTGCCTTTACACACCTTACGCACAACAAAAGTGTTGCGGTACGCCGGGAAAATGACACAGAGCGTCAGGAAGGGGTCAATGGCCAGTACGCAAATAATGTAAGCGTGGAATTTTGGCCGATCTTGATGAAAAGGGGAAGTAGTAAAAACACTTATCATTATAAATGGCGGGAGATTTTTTCATCACAGTGTGTAAAAATGCGTAATATCACTTTTTGTGGGGTAATAAAAAGGAGAAAACTTGATGAGCACCGACCTTAAATTTTCACTGGTAACAACCATTATCGTTCTTGGTTTGATCGTGGCCGTGGGTTTGACAGCCGCGCTGCACTGATTTCCCCTCGAGGGAGCGCGTTCTCCCTCACATCTCCTTCCTCTTTGTTAGCAAAATGGCAAAAGTGTTTTCTCTTTTTGTTATTTTCATTCTTTTGTGATTGATGTCATGCTTTCGCCACTTTGATGAACATCGCGTGATGACGCGAAGAGGTGGAGATTAGGCATGAAAATTAACTATCCGTTGCTGGCGCTGGCAATTGGCGCGTTTGGTATCGGGACAACGGAATTCTCGCCAATGGGCTTGTTGCCCGTTATTGCGCGTGGTGTGGATGTCTCGATTCCAGTTGCCGGAATGTTAATCAGCGCCTATGCGGTTGGCGTGATGGTTGGCGCGCCATTGATGACGCTTCTGCTTTCTCATCGTGCCCGCCGCAGTGCGCTGATTTTCCTGATGGCGATTTTCACCCTCGGTAACGTACTTTCTGCCATCGCACCGGATTATATGACGCTGATGCTTTCACGCATTTTAACCAGCCTGAATCATGGGGCGTTTTTTGGCCTGGGGTCTGTCGTGGCAGCAAGCGTGGTGCCAAAACATAAACAGGCCAGCGCAGTTGCCACTATGTTTATGGGCTTAACCCTGGCGAATATCGGTGGCGTTCCGGCGGCAACCTGGCTTGGGGAAACTATTGGCTGGCGTATGTCATTTCTGGCAACGGCAGGGTTAGGCGTGATTTCAATGGTGAGCCTGTTCTTCTCGTTACCAAAAGGTGGCGCAGGAGCGCGGCCTGAAGTGAAAAAAGAGCTGGCGGTACTGTTGCGTCCACAGGTGCTGTCTGCATTGCTGACGACGGTGCTGGGCGCTGGTGCAATGTTCACCCTCTACACCTATATTTCTCCGGTACTGCAAAGTATCACTCACGCAACGCCGGTGTTCGTGACGGCAATGCTGGTGCTGATTGGCGTTGGGTTCTCTATCGGTAACTATCTCGGCGGTAAACTGGCAGATCGTTCGGTCAATGGTACGCTGAAAGGCTTTTTGCTGCTGTTGATGGTGATTATGCTGGCGATCCCGTTCCTGGCACGAAATGAGTTTGGCGCGGCAATCAGCATGGTGGTGTGGGGCGCGGCAACCTTTGCGGTCGTACCGCCGTTGCAGATGCGAGTGATGCGCGTCGCCAGCGAAGCGCCGGGTTTGTCTTCATCAGTAAATATTGGTGCCTTTAACCTTGGAAATGCGCTGGGTGCCGCAGCCGGTGGTGCAGTGATTTCCGGTGGTCTGGGATACAGTTTTGTGCCGGTGATGGGGGCGATTGTCGCGGGACTGGCATTGTTGCTGGTGTTTATGTCAGCCAGAAAACAACCTGAAGCAGTTTGCGTTGCCAACAGCTAATAAAACAAAAACGCAGAAGGCTAACCTTCTGCGTTACAGTTTGCAGGCAAAGTGCGATTTATCTTGCCGGATGTGGTGCTAACGCCTCATCCGCGTTTGCATGAAAAGACGCGTTAAGCGTTGCATCAGGCAATGTTGCATTTGCCATCAGTGATTATGCGGCGAGATTTTTCGCTACGAATTCCCAGTTTACCAGCGCCCAGAAGTGCTCCAGATAACCCGGACGTGCATTGCGATAGTCGATGTAATAAGCGTGTTCCCAGACATCAACGGTCAGCAGTGGAGTCGCATCGGTGGTCAGCGGAGTACCTGCGTTAGAAGTGGAAACGATAGCCAGTTTGCCATCGCTGTTTTTCACCAGCCAGGTCCAGCCAGAACCAAAGTTTTTGATCGCAGCATCAGTAAACTGAGCTTTGAAGTCAGCAAAGCTGCCAAAAGAAGCGGCGATAGCTTCAGCCAGTTCACCAGTAGGTTCGCCACCCGCGTTCGGTGCCAGGCAGTTCCAGTAGAAAGTGTGGTTCCAGACCTGAGCGGCGTTGTTGAATACACCACCTTCAGAGCTGCGAATAATCTCTTCCAGTGATTTACCTTCAAACGCAGTACCTTTGATCAGGTTGTTCAGGTTAGTGACATAAGTCTGATGATGTTTGCCGTAGTGATACTCGATAGTTTCCGCAGAAATGTGCGGTGCCAGAGCATCTTTAGCATATGGTAGTGCAGGTAATTCAAATGACATTGCTACTCTCCTTTATTATTAATTGGCATACGTACAATAGCCTTATTGTGCGTATGGATAGGGTAGCAAATTAAAAGGTGATACAAAAGATGAACTTACCCTGTTGCCGTAACAACAGGGTAAAGTTTTAGCGAAGTGTTTTTGGGGTCATCACCCGACGAGCGCCAACATAGTGGCGTTGCCAGTAATCTTCACTTAATGAAGTGATTTTAATTTCCTGACCACTGCGTGGTGACTGAATAAATTTGCCGTTGCCGACATACACGCCAACGTGATCGGCGGTTCCGCGCCCCTGAGTGCGGAAGAAAACCAGGTCGCCGTTTTTCAGTTCGCTGCGATCGATCGGCGCGGCATCACGCAGGTGATACATTTCGTTAGCCGTGCGTGGAATACGGATCTTCACCAGATCTTTATACGCGTAATAAACCAGCCCGCTGCAATCAAAACCGGTACGCGGTGAGCTGCCGCCCCAGCGATATGGTTTGCCAATTTGCTGCATCAGCTTATTCATAGCCACTTTTGTGGCTTTCTGTACTTTGGCTTTATGCGCGTCGGCGATGGTTCCCTGTGTGGCATTTTTGATTTTCACGCAACGTGACTTATAGCCTTTACGTTTGGTGCACTTTTCCGTAAAGCTGGCTGACGCCGTTTTATTGACGGCTTGTTTGCTGCGAGTTTTGGCGTTTTTAGAAGCAGTAATGGAGGATTTTTTAACGGAAGAAGCAGTTTTATTTTTAGTAGTACTTTTACTGGCGGCTTTTTTCGCTGTTTTCTGGTTGGTTTTATTGGTCTTTTTGGTGGTTGCCGTGCTTTTCTTTTTATCTGCTTTTTTGGTGATGTGAGTGGTAGCAGAACTCTCCCTGGCTTGCTTTGAAGCATGTGCCATAGGCGTAAAAGGCAGGGTAGTAAAAAGTAAAGCACAGAGCGTGATCGAAATACGGTTTATCCGCGCCACTGAGCGTCCCTCTGTTAAGGCAGGTCTATCATGCCTGCGTCTGATTTACAAAACTTGATGATTCTAATGCATAGAAGAAGAGAAAGTTAATAGCTTTTATTGTTAAAAAATACGTTTCGTCGGCGAGCGCAAAAAAATGCAGCAGGCAAAGCTAAAAATGGTTATAAAAACACCACGTTGTTGCGTGCCAGAGAAGAAAAGAATATTTGAAATGCAACATTTAGAGCAAAGGGATAAAATAGCAAAAGCGTGATGAAAATGTTATTTTCCGTTGCCGCACTGACCCGCTACAATGTCAGATTACTGCCGTAAAGAAGTTTGAGGAAGCAAGACAATGAGCACCACTATCGAAAAAATCCAACGCCAGATTGCTGAAAACCCGATCCTGCTGTACATGAAAGGTTCACCGAAACTGCCGAGCTGCGGTTTCTCTGCCCAGGCAGTCCAGGCGCTTGCCGCATGTGGCGAACGTTTTGCCTATGTTGATATCCTGCAGAATCCGGACATTCGTGCGGAACTGCCGAAATACGCTAACTGGCCGACTTTCCCGCAACTGTGGGTTGACGGCGAACTGGTAGGCGGCTGTGATATCGTGATCGAAATGTATCAGCGCGGCGAACTGCAGCAGCTGATCAAAGAAACTGCCGCTAAATACAAGTCTGAAGAGCCGGACGCGGAGTAATCCGTCCTGCAATACTGACGGATGCAAACAAGCATCCGTCAGTCCTTTTCTATCCCCAATCCAGCCCTTGTGGTGAACTTGAAAATCCCGCATCACGCAGCAGCGTAAACATCGGCGTTTGCCGGACGGGTTGATCATTCACTTCTGTCAGCGTAAAGCGCAGCCGAGGTTCGCGACGCAGCGCGGTGGTCAGCGCCTGTAAAACCTCCGACGCGAGTAATTCCTCTTTTTCCTGCCAGACCAGCATTTTTTTGCCACCTTGCGCCAGATAGAGCAACAATTTGCCGCCGGAAATGACCACCAGCGCACCCGCCCGACGCGTTGGCACCAGCGTTGCCGGATGTGCAGGCCAGGGCAGGATATTTCCCCACACATTAGCCGGATCGTTGGCAGAGAGCGCCACTGGCGTGAATTGCTGCGGTTGGCTGGCGGCGGCGAGATCGCGCAATCGGTCAATAGTCAGGCGATCAGCAAATTGCGCGCCGCCCAGACCTTCAACAAAACGACCACGCATAATTCGCCCTGAATCTTCCATGCTGCGACAAAGCGTTTGCATTGATGGAAACCCGCCAGGGATATTCTCGGCTATCACCGCCTGACGACTGATGATGCCGTAGCGGTCGAGCATATTTTCCGCCAGCGCCAGCATCCTTTCGGTATCGTTCAGTGGCTCCACCTGTAATAACGACCAGCGTCCAGCCAGCTTCGGCGTGTTGTAAGATACCAGCGGCGAGATGGGCAACGTATAGGCAGGACGTCCACGCCGAGCCCGGTGACTGCGGCGAGCTGAGGCGCGCGCGCTGGTACTGCTGCGGGTGAGGGCGCGTAACGGTGCCCAAATATCGCTGGTAATGACGCCTTGCCAGACCAGCTCCCATAACGCTTCTTGCAGGGGCGACGCATCTACCGGTTGACCGATTTTCTCGCCTACCCGTTGACCGATTTGTTGCGCAAACCAGGCACCACCATCAGCCAGAACCGCGATAATTGCTTGCTGAATCGCTGAACGTTTCGCGTGATCATTTTCTACTGGTGTTAACGATTCTGCGGCATATTCCTGCAAATGCAGAGCCACCAGACCGTCATCATCCCCCAGTCTTTTTTGCCCCGACCAGATAACTGCGCCGGTTGCCAGCAGTTCATCAAGCATTTCTGGCGAATAGTCGCGCACGCGGGCTGGCAGGATCTGGCTTTCCCAGAGTGAGGCGGGTAAACCAACACCGGCAAGTTGTTCGATAACCCGCATGACGCCATCCACACCCTCATAAACGCCTGTAGACGTTGTGGCAAAGAGCGCCGGGCTGCCATCGGTGGCGGGTAACACGCCCTGACGTTCCAGCAGCAATCGCGCATAGACTGTAGACGGAACTGGACGCGTCGCTTCTCTGGCAGCCTGCAGCGAGCGTAAGCGCAGACGACGGAAAACTTCGTCACTCACCCAGACGTCTTGTTGCAGATTCATCATCAACCCTTGCTCGCGCAGTTGCTGAAGTTGCTCTTCGACAATGGCAATACCGAGGCCAAAATCACGGGCAAGTTGTTCAGCCGTGACCAGGGCATGAGTCCGCAGATAGCGTAGAAAGAGATCGCGAAGCGGGGAATTTACGCGGTGCAGGTAGATTTCCGGCAGTGAGTGCGGCAATGGTACACCGAGGGCGTCTCGTAGCCTGGCTGCGTCATCCATACAGGCAAGACGCTCCTGACCTGCAATCATCGCCGGGAAGATTCGTTTTTCAGCGAGAAGATTTTCCACATACGTCTCAATTTCTTCACTGCTGCCTGTATGCCGTTGTACCAGATCCTCAACGGTCATTGGCCCCAGTTCGCGTAGCAGGTCAAACAAACCTTCTTCACCTTTCGCTTTTCTGCCAGCCGCCAGCCGCTGTAACTCTTCTTCCACCTGGCGAATGACCTGCGGGTCGAGTAATTCACCCGGATCGACCTGACCGAGTAGATTGCGCAACAGCTCGCTGTCCAGCGACAGTACGGACGCCCGGCGCTCTGCCAGCGGGGCGTCGCTCTGGTACATAAACTCCGCGACATAGCCGAACAATAAACTGGCGGCGAAAGGCGAGGGCGTAGTAGTCGTTACATCGGATATTTGAATTTCGCCACCGTTCAGGCGACGCATCAAACGTTCCAGTGCGGGAAGATCATAAACATCTTGCAGACATTCGCGTAGGGTTTCGAGAATGACCGGAAAATCCGGATATCCCTGAGCGATTTCCAGCAACTGACTGGCGCGCAGCCGTTGTTGCCAAAGCGGGGTGCGATGGCCCGGCGTGCGCCCCGGCATTAATAATGCCCGCGCGGCGCATTCGCGAAAACGGGCGGCGAAAAGTGCTGAGCTGCCCACCGCTTCACGGACAATTTGCAGCAACTTTTCCGGCTCAAACAAGAAAATGGCAGCATCAGGCAATTTGCCATCGGTGTCAGGAATGCGCGCAACAATGCCGTCATCACTGGCAACGACTGAGGCGTCTGCGCCCCATAGCGCATGTATTCGCCCGGCAATCGCCAGCGCCCAGGGTTCATGCACGCGTCTCCCATAGGGAGAGTGCAAAATAATACGCCAGTCGCCAATTTCATCACGGCAGCGTTCGAGAACCAGGTGACGGCTTCCGGGGACAACGCCCGTTGCGTTTCGCTGCTCGTCAATCAGCCCCTTAATATTGGCGAGAGTATTTTCTTCCGCCAGCCACGGAGGGATATTCGCGGAAAAGAACGCGCCATCCGCCAGCAAATGGAGAAAATCGCCGATCATCTCGCCTAATTCAGCGGGACGTCCGCTACCTTCACCGCGCCAGAAGGGAAGTCTGGCGGAGCGTCCGGGCGCAGGCGTCACAATCACCTGATCGCGGGTGATTTGCTGGATCCGCCAGGAGGTAGCCCCGAGGGTGATAATGTCATTCACCCGCGATTCATACACCATCTCTTCATCCAGTTCTCCTACCCGACGAGATCCTGCCTGTTCTTCACCTGCCGGCAATAACACGCTGTACATGCCACGATCCGGAATGGTGCCACCGCTGGTCACCGCCAGAAGTTGGGCGCCTGGACGCGCAGTTAATATTCCACTTTCCCGATTCCAGATAAGTTTTGGGCGAAAAGCGGAAAAATCACCAGAAGGATAGCGCCCGGAAAGCATATCCAGCGTGGCGTCAAAAACGCGCCTCGGTAGACTTTTCCACGGTGCGGCACGGCGCACGCGGGCGTACCACTCATCAACCTGTAAGGCGTCCATCGCCGCAGCGGCAACAGTTTGCTGCGCCAGAACGTCGAGTGGATTATGCGGTGGTGTCAGGCTTTCCAGCTTGCCAGCGAACATACACTCCACAATAACTGCGGAATCGACTAAGTCACGCCGGGTACGGGGAAAAAAAAGCCCTTTGGAGATGCCTCCAACCTGGTGTCCGGCGCGCCCAATGCGTTGTAACCCGCTGGCGACAGAGAGCGGCGTCGCCACCTGAATCACCAGATCCACCGCGCCCATATCAATCCCCAGCTCGAGACTGGAAGTGGCGACCACGCAGCGTAATTCGCCCGATTTCAGCGCCTGCTCGGTTATCGTCCGTTGTTCTTTAGAGACGGAACCGTGATGCGAACGGGCAATAAAAACGTCGCTACTTTGCACGCGGTTAGAGGTTGCGCCGGAGGTAGACTCAAAATTTGCCGCATCAACGGCGATAGTCGGGGCACGCTGTAATCGTGCGGCGTAAAGCTCATTCAGCCGTGCCGTCAGTTTTTCCGCCAGTCCGCGAGAATTGGTGAAAACAATGGTTGAGCGATGGCGCAACACTTCATCAAGAATGCCGGTTTCGATATATGGCCAGATTGATCCTTCTCTGCCAGCGTGGCTGTCTTCGCCGTTGCCGCTGGCGACCGATGAGACATCATCCATATTGGCGACAGGAACGACAATACGGATTTGTGGATGGCGCATTGCGGGCGGATTGACCACCGTAACCGGGCGATCGCCACCCAGAAATTCCGCCACATCGCTTGCTGAGCGCACGGTGGCGGAAAGACCAATTCGCTGTGCAGAGGTGTTTAGCAACGCATCGAGTCGCTCCAGGCTCAGTGCCAGATGTGCACCGCGTTTGCTGCCTGCCACGGCATGGACTTCATCAATAATCACCGTTTCGACGCCGCGCAGCGTCTCGCGCGCGCGGGAGGTCAGCATCAGGTAGAGTGATTCGGGCGTGGTGATCAGAATGTCCGGCGGATTACGGGTCAGTTTGCTGCGTTCCTGTGCGGGGGTATCGCCAGTGCGGATACCCACGCGAATGTTGACTTCCGTTTCGCCACGCCGCCGTCGCTCATCCGCAATGCCCTGTAACGGGATCTGTAAATTGCGCTGAACGTCGGCGCCTAAGGCTTTAATCGGTGAAATATAGAGGATGCGCGAGGTTTTACGCTTATGCGCTTCGCTTGCATGTTCTCCGCCTTCGCGGAAGAGTTGATCGAGGGCGTAGAGAAAAGCGGCCAGCGTTTTTCCGGAACCTGTCGGTGCAATCACCAGCGCATGTTCACCGTGTGCCGCCACATGCCAGGTTTGCGACTGGACAGCGGTCGGCTGTTTAAAGGCGCGAAGAAACCAGTCGCGGGTCGCCGGTGAAAACACGTCCGGCAGCGGCGATGAAAAGTTTGGATTATCTGCCATTAACGCTATTCCCCGTGAATATCATGCATGATGCGTGGAATAGCCTCACTATAGATGCCTGAATCATTGCATGTCATCAGGCATCGACTCGATTACACCTCTTCGGCGGCAGGTAGCGGCCAGCCTCCCAGACGTTTCCAGCGGTTGACGATTTCACAAAACAGCACAGCGGTACGTTCGGTATCGTACAGCGCGGAGTGTGCCTGAGTGCTGTCAAACTCCATGCCAGCGGTCTGGCAGGCTTTTGATAATACGGTTTGTCCGAGCGCCAGCCCGGCCAGTGCAGCAGTGTCAAAAGTGGCGAAAGGGTGGAACGGGTTACGTTTCAGTGAGGCGCGTTCTGCGGCGGCCATCATAAAGCTGTGGTCGAAATTGGCGTTGTGCGCCACCATAATGGCACGGTTACAGCCGCTCGCTTTAATGCCTTTACGGACAACTTTGAAAATTTCATGCAGCGCCTCGTATTCACTGACCGCGCCACGATCGGGATCGTTCGGGTCAATGCCGTTGAAGGCGAGGGCTTCTGGTTGCAAATTAGCGCCGACAAACGGCTCGACGTGGAAATGTAATGTGGTGTCCGGCATCAGCCAGCCTTGTTCATCCATTTTCAGGGTGATGGCGGCAATCTCAAGCAGCGCATCAGTTTTGGCGTTAAATCCGGCTGTTTCAACATCGATCACAACAGGATAAAAACCACGAAAACGGTCGCACAGACCGGTAAGTTGAGCGTTATCGGACATCTGATTCTCTTAATACGGAAAAATTGCAGCGCGCATTATGACAAATATTACCCGCTGATGCAGTAAAGATGCGGGCGTGATGAGTGCACGCCCGGCAGGAGATTAGTTGCCCAGACCGCGACCGGCGTCTTTCTCTTCGATCAATTCAATTTTATAACCGTCCGGATCTTCCACAAATGCGATAACCGTAGTGCCACCTTTTACCGGGCCGGCTTCACGGGTCACGTTGCCGCCGTTCTGACGGATTTTTTCGCACGCTTCAGCGGCGTTATCAACGCTAAGGGCGATATGACCATAAGCGGTGCCGAGTTCGTATTTATCCACGCCCCAGTTGTAGGTCAGTTCAATCACCGCTTCTTCGGTTTCCGGGCCGTAGCCAACAAACGCCAGTGAGTATTTGTATTCCGGGTTTTCGCTGGTACGCAGCAGTTTCATGCCCAGCACGTTGGTATAAAAATCGATGGAGCGTTGCAGATCGCCAACGCGCAGCATGGTGTGAAGAAGACGCATTTTTATATCCTCAAAATGGCTAAC
This sequence comes from Escherichia sp. 93.0816, assembly GCF_013368855.2. Taxonomy (NCBI): domain Bacteria; kingdom Pseudomonadati; phylum Pseudomonadota; class Gammaproteobacteria; order Enterobacterales; family Enterobacteriaceae; genus Escherichia; species Escherichia sp. 93.0816. Next base: position 442,479 of record NZ_JABWNC020000001.1, read on the forward strand.
AGATTCAAAATGTTGTTTTAGTATAGCGGCGGCTTTGCGCCGCTCGCAATGTTGGATTACAGCGTAGGGTAATCGGTATAGCCTTCCGCACCGCCGCCATAGAAACTTTCAGCACGCTGTGGGTTAAGTTCGGCTTTGCGCTGCAGGCGGGCAACCAGATCCGGATTCGCAATCCAGTCGCGACCAAATGCCACCGCATCAATTAACCCTTTGCCGATCAGCGTTTCTGCTTTTTCTACTGTATATGCACCAGCCCCGATAATTGGACCGTGGAAACGGGCGCGTACTTTTTCGCGGAAAGCCTCGGTATATGGTTTGCCGCCTGCCCAGTCTGGTTCTGACATATGCAGATAAGCAATGCCGCGCTTGCCCAGTTGTTCAATCAGGTACAGCGCATCGGCTTCTTCATTCGGGCCGTTATCGGTATTCTGGAAAGTCCCGATTGGCGAAACGCGAATGCCAATGCGATCGGCACCCCATTCTTTTATTCCGGCATCAACGACTTCCAGTACCAGGCGTGCACGATTTTCCACGCTGCCGCCGTACTGATCGGTACGATGGTTTGAAGAAGGCGACAGGAACTGATGCAGTAAGTAACCGTGAGCGGAGTGAAGCTCCACCAGATCAAAACCGGCTTCACGGGCGTTAGCGATGGCCTGACGGAAATCGTTGACGATGCCCGGAATCTCTTCCAGCTCCAGTGCACGCGGCATAGATGTCTCGACGCGGATCGCCTGACCATTTTCATCGCGCAGAGAAGTACGGGTTCCCGCACTAAGTGCCGAAGGTGCTACCGGAGCCTGGCCGCCAGGTTGCAGGCTGGCGTGAGAAATGCGCCCCGTATGCCAAAGCTGTACGGCGATATGACCATTTTCAGCATGAACACCAGCGGTGATTTTTTTCCACGCCGCGATTTGCTCCGGGCTATGAATGCCAGGTGCGCCCGCATACCCTTTTGCCTGAGCGGAAACTTGAGTGGCTTCGCTAATAATCAAACCGGCACTGGCACGTTGGCGATAGTATTCCGCCATTAACGGAGTAGGGATATCACCCGGTTCAATGCTGCGCAGACGCGTCAGAGGGGCCATAAAAATACGGTTTGCCACCGTGATCGTGCCCACTTTTAGTGGAGAATACAGTTTTTCAGATGACATAAAGGCTCCCGGTCGTCTGGTGATGAAAAAATGCCTGCTAAACGGCAGGCGTCGCAATAATGGTTTTTACATGTGTCAGTGCGTTTTCCAGTGGCCCGGAACTGCGCGAAATTTTGGCCTGCAGATTTGCGCCCAGCCACAGCGCGTAAAGTACTTGCGCCTGTTGCAGCGGTTCGCCACAAAAGGTTAAACAGTGGCTGGCACGGCCATTTTCCAGTGCCTGGGCGAGCAGGGCGATTACCTGGCGTGTGCCTTTGTCCATTGCGCTGCGCATATCTTCTGACAGGTCACACACTTCGGCAGAGAGCTTTACTGTCAGGCATCCGCTGATAGTTCCATGCTGGCAAAACTGGTTAAGCGTCTGCTGGTAATAAGCCAGAATGCGGTCGCGGTAGTTACCTTCGCCGGATTGCAGCAACTCCGTTAGTCGCAGGTGATATGCCGCGTAATGGCGCTCAAGCATGGCAACGCCAAACGCTTCTTTAGAGCGAAAGTAGTGATAGAACGACCCTTTCGGCACTTCAGCGATTTTCAGTAACTCGCTTAATCCCATCCCGGTGAATCCACGTTGCAGGCAAAGTTGCTCACCCGTAGCCAGGAGGTGTTCGCGAGTATCATGTTCGGTGTGTTTGTTCATGCGTTCGAGTGTAGTAGACCAGTCGGTCTAGTGCAAGCAAAGTTGCTACTTTGGGCATTAACAGCTTCAATAGTGGTAATAATCTCATCTCAGGAGGGCGAAATGGCGGAGCAATTAGAGTTCTTTCCCGTCCAGAGCCCGTGCCGGGGAATTTGCCAGTCTGATGAACGCGGATTTTGTCGCGGCTGTTTTCGTAGCCGGGATGAGCGTTTTAACTGGAATAAAATGAGTGATGGCGAAAAACAAGAGGTGCTGCGCCTTTGTCGGCAACGACTTATGCGTAAATTACATGCAAATAAGCCAGCGTCATCAGACGAACCGGAGCAACCATCACTCTTTTGAGCCTAATCTTGCGTATACTCCTCTCATATCTGATAAGAGGAAGCGATTATGGTTCAGCGTATTACTATTGCGCCGCAAGGCCCGGAGTTTTCCCGTTTCGTGATGGGCTACTGGCGACTGATGGACTGGAATATGTCCGCTCGCCAGTTAGTCAGTTTTATTGAAGAGCATCTGGATCTCGGCGTGACTACCGTGGACCACGCTGATATTTATGGCGGTTATCAGTGCGAAGCGGCGTTTGGCGAGGCGTTGAAACTGGCGCCTCATTTGCGTGAACGAATGGAAATTGTCAGCAAATGCGGTATCGCGACGACCGCGCGTGAAGAAAACGTCATTGGTCATTACATCACTGACCGCGATCACATCATTAAGAGCGCCGAACAGTCGCTGATTAATCTTGCGACCGATCATCTGGATCTGCTGCTGATCCATCGCCCCGACCCGCTCATGGATGCCGATGAAGTGGCAGATGCGTTTAAACATCTGCATCAGAGCGGAAAAGTACGCCATTTTGGCGTATCCAACTTCACGCCTGCGCAATTTGCGCTGTTGCAATCGCGTCTGCCGTTTACCCTTGCCACTAATCAGGTGGAAATATCCCCGGTGCATCAGCCGTTACTGCTGGATGGCACGCTTGATCAACTGCAACAACTGCGTATTCGCCCGATGGCCTGGTCTTGTCTTGGCGGTGGTCGTCTGTTTAATGATGATTATTTCAGGCCGCTACGTGATGAACTTGCTGTGGTGGCGGAAGAATTAAACGCGGGCTCTATCGAGCAGGTGGTTTATGCCTGGATATTGCGTCTGCCATCGCAGCCGCTGCCGATTATCGGCTCCGGTAAAATTGAGCGTGTGCGGGCTGCTGTCGAAGCGGAAGCATTGAAAATGACCCGCCAACAATGGTTCCGTATCCGTAAAGCGGCACTGGGTTACGACGTACCGTAAACACTTTTAGGAATAGCCGCCGTTCAAATATGTGTCACTGGTTTACACTTAACGGATATGCACATTGAACGGAGGTCCTATGAAACGTTTTAGTCTGGCCATTCTGGCGCTGGTTGTTGCAACCGGCGCACAAGCTGCCAGTGAAAAAGTCGAGATGAACCTCGTCACGTCGCAAGGGGTTGGGCAGTCAATCGGTAGTGTAACGATTACTGAAACCGATAAAGGTCTGGAGTTTTCGCCCGATCTGAAAGCATTACCACCCGGTGAGCATGGCTTCCATATTCATGCCAAAGGAAGCTGCCAGCCAGCAACGAAAGATGGCAAAGCCAGCGCCGCAGAATCCGCAGGCGGACATCTTGATCCACAAAATACCGGTAAGCATGAAGGGCCAGAAGGTGCAGGACACTTAGGCGATCTGCCTGCATTAGTGGTTAACAATGACGGTAAAGCAACCGATGCCGTCATTGCACCTCGTCTGAAATCACTTGATGAAATCAAAGATAAGGCGCTGATGATCCACGTTGGCGGCGATAATATGTCCGATCAACCAAAACCGCTGGGCGGTGGCGGTGAACGCTATGCCTGTGGTGTTATTAAGTAATTAAGAGGTCAGCGTACCTTGCGGCGGCGCTTGCTCAAGTTGCGAAAGCGAGCAGTACAGACGCCAGACAATCGCCGCCAGCTCACGGGCAGCGGGTTGATGATGGTGGGCAAGGCTATCGCATATCCGCTGTAATTCTTCAAGTGTGGCCGCCAGTGATTTTTGCTGAACGCCACGCTCACTCATTACTCCCCGCAACAGCAAAATACAGTTATCCCGCACTCGCGATAACGGATCGGAACGCGACTCCCAGTCCCGCAATTGCCAGACAACATGTGAACAGTTCAGCAGCACCACGCCCCAGCGTAATAACCAACGGCGAGCCAGTGCATCCTGGCTGTTGCTCAACTGACTAACGTGGTGATAAGTAAGCGATTCAAATTCGCTTTCACTCAGGATTGGATGGCGGCTTAGTTGGTCGACAAAATCCCGGCGCAGTGCGCGAATATGACGACGGCTTTTACGGGCATCCGATCCTGGACGCAGAATGGCGAACGCTAACCACGCCAGCGCCACGCCAACAATTTTCGCCAGATTATCGTTAAGAAAGTCAGCAAAATCATACACCGGTGGGTTAGTGACAGCGATGAACGAACCCATAAATACAATCAGTTGTCCCCACAGCGCGGCAAATTTGGGCATCTGTAATTTGAGAAGTTGCATCGTTGCCAGTAGCGGGAAGAGAAACAGCAAAAATTGCCACAGATCGCTAATCTGAACCATCAGACCAAACTTAACCACAAAGCTAAATAGCGAAAGTAATACCAGCGTGCGCATAAGTAGCGACAGTGACTTAAACGGTGCCGCGACGGCGGAGTAGAGTACGCAGCTAATTGCTGCCAGTGTTAATGCATTGGCACCGGCATCCCATTGCGAGGCAATACTCCATGCGCCAATTATCATCAACGTACAAAATGTGCGCAGTCCACTCCACATAGCTTCGGCGTTATCGGTATGACGTGCCAGGCCGGCTGTTCGTGGGAGTCTGGCTCTATCATCTGTACCGCTTTCCAGACGATGTAGTTCCTGACTACTTTGCAGATAAAGGCGGCAAAAATAGCGTAGTCGCTGCCAGAAGGCGACGTGCCGATAGTCGGCTAAGTTGGTTGGGCGCAGTGGGGCAATGATACGTGCGACGGTGTAAAAATCAGTTTGCGAACTGGCAAGCGCCGTCAGCAACTGTTCGAGAATTTCACGTGTGGCGGCGGGCGTTGATGACCAGTTGAGCAACATACGTCGCAGGCTGGAGATGACGCTGGTCATGCGTAATTGCTGGTGAAGTAGCGCATTCAGGCGTGCATTTTGCTGGCGGAAACGATAGTGACTCCAGAACGCCTGAATGCGCAGCAAATTCATGGTTAATATTTGCCCAATGATTCCTTCATGTGCAGTGCGAATGGCATCGGTTGTTTCAGGCTGCCAGAGCAGGCTGGCATGTTCCAGTAAACGGGCATGCATGTTTTTCAACGCGGTTAAAAGCGCGGTGGCGTCGGAACTACTCGGCAGGATCATCATCATCATGCCACCGCAGAGAATACCGACGATGACTTCGCAAACGCGCGCCTGAGCGATATCCCATAACTGGCTTGCTTCCGTGATATTGACCATCGGAAAGGCGATAATGGCCGCAGTGTAGCCCGCCAGTTGGAAGGCATACGCCACGTTATTCGTGAAGTGCGCGCAAGCCCAGGTACAAAAGCCAAGCCACGCCGACATACTCAATAGAAAAAACCACGGCTCGTTAAGCGTATGCCCGGCAAGAATCAGTGCCGCAATGGCTCCCAGCAAACTACCAGCGATGCGTCCGAGACTTTTGCTGATGACTCCGCCAACGGTGGGAAAGCTTACCACCGCAGCCGAGGTCATCGCCCAGTAGGGTTCATCGAGATTTAAATAATAGGCAACCGTCAGCGCCAGGCACATGGCAATGGTATTGCGTAACGCATAACGCCATTGCGCCAGCGTGGCCCTGAACCAGGGCAAATTGCGCAAGAACCATGGCGATGCGCTCATTATTGACCTACGGCGATGCTACAGGTGGTGCCCGACACCAGCGTGACATCGCTGGGGACTTTATCCAGAGCAAAGCGGACCGGAACGCGTTGGGCGAGACGCACCCAGGGGACGTTAGGTTTCACATCCGGAATCAGGCTGGAATCACTTTCAACGCTCTGATCATAAATCGCCCGACCGATACTGGAAACGTGACCCTGTAACGTTTTGTTATCGCTATAGAGCGTAATTTGCGCTGGTGCACCATCGTGGATATGGCGCAATTTGGTTTCTTCAAAATAACCAATGACGTAAAACGAATGGCTATCCACCAGGGCAAACAGGGGTTTTCCGGTGTCGGCGTAGTCGCCGATGCGAGTAGTGAGATTAGTTATCCATCCACTCACCGGAGCGCGAATTTCCGTTTGCGCCAGTTGCCATTGTGCCTGTTTAAGCGTCGCCTGTGCGGCATCAACACTGGCCTGCATCGCTTTAACATTGAGGTTAGCGGTATCCAGCTCTTCGGCAGAGATAAAGTTTTGTGAGAGATGACGGCGACGGTTAGCTTCGTTATTGGCTTTGGCGAGGTCAGATTGCGCTTTCGTTAACTGTGCCCGGGCGTTCAGTTCGGCTATCTGAAAGGGCGTTTTATCGATGGTGAGCAAAATATCACCAGCATTAACCAACTGGTTGTCTTTTATATTCATCGCAACAATACGTCCAGACACCTGTGGCGTGATAGAAACCTGTTCTGCACGTATTTTTCCATCGCGTGTCCACGGTGACTGCATGTAATAGTTCCATAGCCACCATCCGGCAAGAATCGCAACAACCGCTACAATAATTGTTGAGAAATACTTAATTGTTTTAATTGACATAGTTACCACGCAATCAGTATTGCCAGAGCAAGGCAAACGCAAATCGCAAACAGCGATAAATCCATTAACAAGGGATGCCAGATGTCACCGGCGTAGATCCAGCCGCGAAGCAGGCGGTGTATGACAAGCCAGAGGACAAATCCAAGCGAGAACGCTTTGAAAAACGGAGGAAAATAGACGGACGCACCGAACACCAGATCTTGTAAGGGCAATCCCGTTGTATTGAGCATAAACTTCACAAAATAGATTCCTTTACGACCGAATATATTGCGTTAGATTAATAAATATTCTTTAAGTGCGAAAAAGTTACGCGCAATTTCTGAAAAGCATGTCTGACGGTAAGCAAATGCAGCAATACATTTGTTTTAGCAATACAATTGCTGCACACTATTCTAAAAGCTGTATAATATCTTAGCAAGCTAATTATAAGGAGATGAAATTGGAATCGCCACTAGGTTCTGATCTGGCACGGTTGGTGCGCATATGGCGTGCTCTGATAGACCATCGCCTGAAACCGCTGGAGTTAACGCAAACCCATTGGGTAACGTTGCACAATATTCATCAGTTACCTCCAGACCAGTCGCAAATTCAACTGGCAAAAGCGATCGGCATTGAGCAGCCTTCACTGGTTCGTACGCTGGACCAACTGGAAGAAAAAGGGTTAATTTCGCGTCAAACTTGCGCCAGCGATCGTCGGGCTAAACGTATTAAACTGACGGAAAAAGCGGAGCCGCTGATTAGCGAAATGGAAGCGGTTATTAACAAAACCCGGGCGGAAATATTGCATGGAATTTCCGCAGAGGAAGTAGAACAGTTGATTAAACTCATTGCAAAACTTGAGCATAATATCACTGAGTTACAGGCCAAAGGGTGAAATGAAAGGGGCGTGTGGTCAGTGACCTGACCACACGTCAACTTGTTTAGCGCGGGGAAACCGTCACCTGGCTACCGTTGCTGGCCAGAATAACACGTTGTCCCGGAGAGAAGTGGGTATTGCCCTGTTTCTGTACCACCATAATGGTGTTGCCATCATCTTTACGAATTTCCAACTCCACACCCTGAGTTTTGTTCATTGCGCTCTGCACGCCCTGACCAGCTACGCCACCTGCGATAGCGCCTGCCGCAGTTGCCAGAGAACGCCCTGTTCCGCCACCAACGGTATTCCCAAGGAAGCCACCGAGAACCGCACCGCCAATTGCGCCGATAACGTTGGAATCATCACCGCCCTGAATTTGTACCTGTCGTACATTAACGATTGTGCCATAGCTGACATTCTGCACTTGCTTCGCTTCAGAGGCGGTATAGACATCGCCAGAAAGGGTATCGTTATTAACACAACCGACAAGAGACAGACCTACCATTGATACAACCAGTACGCGCTTAATCATTGAAAAATCTCCTGATTACCATGAAACGCCTCACAAGCATCCCTCATGGCCAAAGTAAATGGCATTGGTATAACTATGATTACATGTTCCACTAAAACATGATGGAATCATAATTAGAATACGGTTAACCAAGTATAAACAAAACATTCATAGTAATTATTGATATGAATATAATGTTTTCCTGGTAATGGTAAAAATCGGCGCTCATGCATGGAATTCGTGAGAGGTTTGTGTTTGAGTGGAGCGCAAACGACAGGTTGAAAAAGGATGAACTATGAAATCAGGCCGCTTTATTGGCGTAATGTCAGGTACTAGCCTGGATGGTGTCGATGTTGTACTGGCGACTATCGATGAACACAGGGTGGCGCAGTTGGCAAGTTTGAGCTGGCCGATTCCCCCATCACTTAAACAAGCAGTACTGGATATTTGTCAGGGGCAGCAGCTTACGCTTTCTCAGTTCGGTCAACTGGATACTCAACTTGGTCGTTTGTTTGCCGATGCCGTTAACGCACTGCTCAAGCAAGAAAATTTGCAGTCAAAAGATATCGTCGCCATCGGGTGTCACGGACAGACTGTCTGGCACGAACCCACAGGCGTTGCGCCGCATACTCTACAGATTGGTGATAACAATCAAATTGTGGCGCGCACTGAAATTACTGTCGTTGGTGATTTTCGCCGTCGCGATATTGCCTTAGGTGGGCAGGGGGCGCCGCTGGTGCCAGCGTTTCATCACGCATTACTGGCTCATCCGACGGAGCGGCGAATGGTTCTCAACATTGGTGGTATCGCCAATTTGTCGTTGTTGATTCCAGGGCAGCCGGTGGGGGGGTACGATACCGGGCCGGGTAACATGTTGATGGATGCGTGGATCTGGCGTCAGGCCGGTAAACCTTACGATAAAGACGCTGAGTGGGCGCGGGGGGGGAAAGTCATTTTGCCCCTGTTGCAGAATATGCTTAGTGATGCGTATTTTTCCCAATCCGCGCCGAAAAGCACCGGGCGCGAATACTTTAACTACGGTTGGCTGGAACGGCATTTGCGCCATTTCCCGGGTGTTGATGCGCGTGATGTCCAGGCGACGCTGGCGGAACTTACCGCCGTGACCATTTCTGAACAGGTATTATTGAGTGGCGGCTGCGATCGTTTGATGGTCTGTGGTGGCGGAAGCCGTAATCCATTGGTGATGACGCGACTTGCTGCCTTGCTGCCAGGAACCGAAGTGACTACCACTGACGCCGTCGGCATTAGTGGTGATGACATGGAAGCATTGGCCTTCGCGTGGCTTGCCTGGCGGACGCTGGCGGGGCTGCCAGGCAACCTGCCTTCGGTCACCGGCGCAAGCGAGGCGACGGTGCTGGGCGCAATTTTCCCTGCAAACCCGCGATATCAGAGTTAACTGAATTTTTCCTACTGCGTCTGCCGTTACACTTGGAAGTTGAGGAGAGCGTTTTGCTCTCCGGACCAGGAAAGTCTTCGGGATGTGTTTATGAAAAAACTGTTACTGATCTGTTTGCCGGTGCTTCTCACTGGCTGTGGCGCGTTTAATCAACTGGTTGAACGTATGCAAACTGATACGCTGGAATACCAGTGTGATGAAAAACCGTTGACGGTAAAACTGAATAATCCGCGTCAGGAAGTCAGTTTTGTCTACGACAATCAATTAATTCACCTTAAACAGGGCATTTCAGCCTCTGGCGCACGTTATACCGATGGCATTTATGTTTTCTGGTCAAAAGGTGATGAGGCAACGGTCTATAAGCGTGACCGCATCGTCTTGAATAACTGTCAGTTACAAAATCCGCAGCGTTGAGATTTTTCCAGGGGCGGCGCACAATAGCGTCACCCACTGACAATCCGTAAAGAAAACCATGTCTGATAACGACGAATTGCAGCAAATCGCGCATCTGCGCCGTGAATACACCAAAGGCGGTTTACGCCGCCGCGATCTTCCCGCCGATCCTTTAACCCTTTTTGAACGCTGGCTCTCCCAGGCCTGTGAAGCCAAACTGGTTGACCCCACCGCGATGGTCGTCGCAACCGTTGATGAACATGGTCAGCCTTATCAGCGCATCGTGTTACTCAAACATTACGACGAAAAAGGGATGGTGTTTTACACCAATCTCGGCAGTCGCAAAGCGCATCAAATCGAAAATAACCCTCGTGTTAGCCTGCTTTTCCCGTGGCATACTCTTGAACGCCAGGTGATGGTGACCGGTAAAGCGGAGCGTCTTTCGACTCTCGAAGTGATGAAATATTTTCATAGTCGTCCGCGCGATAGCCAGATTGGCGCGTGGGTATCTAAGCAGTCCAGCCGTATTTCCGCGCGAGGGATCCTTGAGAGCAAATTCCTTGAGCTGAAGCAGAAGTTTCAGCAGGGCGACGTCCCGTTACCGAGTTTCTGGGGCGGTTTTCGCGTAAGTCTTGAGCAGGTTGAGTTCTGGCAGGGCGGTGAGCATCGTCTGCATGACCGCTTTTTGTACCAGCGTGAAAATGAGGCGTGGAAAATCGATCGTCTCGCACCCTGAAAAGATGCAAAAATCTTGCTTTAATCGCTGGCACTCCTGATTCCGGCACTTTATTCTATGTCTCTTTCGCATCTGGCGAAAAGTCGTGTACCGGCAAAGGTGCAGTCGTTATATACATGGAGATTTTGATGGCAAGCAGTAACTTGATTAAACAATTGCAAGAGCGGGGGCTGGTGGCCCAGGTGACGGACGAAGAAGCGTTAGCAGAGCGACTGGCGCAAGGCCCGATCGCGCTCTATTGCGGCTTCGATCCTACCGCTGACAGCTTGCATTTGGGGCATCTTGTTCCATTGTTATGCCTGAAACGCTTCCAGCAGGCGGGCCACAAGCCGGTTGCGCTGGTAGGCGGCGCGACAGGTCTGATTGGCGACCCAAGCTTCAAAGCTGCCGAGCGTAAGCTGAACACCGAAGAAACTGTTCAGGAGTGGGTGGACAAAATCCGCAAGCAGGTTGCCCCGTTCCTCGATTTCGACTGTGGAGAAAACTCTGCTATCGCCGCGAACAACTATGACTGGTTCGGCAATATGAATGTGCTGACCTTCCTGCGCGATATCGGTAAGCACTTCTCCGTTAACCAGATGATCAACAAAGAAGCGGTTAAGCAGCGTCTCAACCGTGAAGATCAGGGTATTTCGTTCACCGAGTTTTCTTACAACCTGTTGCAGGGCTATGACTTTGCCTGTCTGAATAAACAGTATGGTGTTACGTTGCAGATTGGCGGTTCTGACCAGTGGGGTAACATCACCTCTGGTATCGATCTGACCCGTCGTCTGCATCAGAATCAGGTGTTTGGCCTGACCGTTCCGCTGATCACCAAGGCTGACGGCACCAAATTTGGTAAAACTGAAGGCGGCGCAGTATGGCTGGATCCGAAGAAGACCAGTCCGTATAAGTTCTACCAGTTCTGGATCAACACCGCTGATGCCGACGTTTACCGCTTCCTGAAGTTCTTCACCTTCATGAGCATTGAAGAGATCAATGCCCTAGAAGAAGAAGATAAAAACAGCGGCAAAGCACCGCGCGCCCAGTATGTGCTGGCGGAGCAGGTGACGCGTCTGGTTCACGGTGAAGAAGGTTTGCAAGCCGCGAAACGTATTACCGAATGTCTGTTCAGCGGTTCCTTGAGTGCGCTTAGCGAAGCGGACTTTGAACAGCTGGCGCAGGACGGCGTACCGATGGTTGAGATGGAAAAAGGCGCTGATCTGATGCAGGCGCTGGTCGATTCTGAACTGCAACCATCCCGTGGACAGGCGCGTAAAACTATCGCATCCAATGCCATCACCATTAACGGTGAAAAACAGTCCGATCCTGAATACTTCTTTAAAGAAGAAGATCGCCTGTTTGGTCGTTATACCTTACTGCGTCGCGGCAAAAAGAATTACTGTCTGATTTGCTGGAAATAATGCACTAAGTGGAAAGGGGGAGTGAGAAATCACTCCCCTGATTTTTATACAGGGAACACAATGAAAAATATTCTCGCTATCCAGTCTCACGTTGTTTATGGTCATGCGGGTAACAGTGCGGCAGAGTTTCCGATGCGCCGCCTGGGCGCGAATGTCTGGCCGCTGAATACCGTTCAATTTTCTAATCACACTCAATACGGCAAATGGACTGGCTGTGTGATGCCGCCCAGCCATTTAACCGAAATTGTTCAGGGCATTGCCGCCATTGATAAATTACACACCTGTGATGCCGTACTCAGTGGTTATCTGGGATCGGCAGAGCAGGGCGAACATATCCTCGGTATTGTCCGTCAGGTAAAAGCGGCGAATCCACAAGCGAAATATTTTTGCGATCCAGTAATGGGGCACCCGGAAAAAGGTTGCATCGTTGCGCCGGGCGTGGCGGAATTTCATGTCCGTCACGGTATGCCAGCCAGCGATATCATCGCGCCGAATCTGGTCGAGCTGGAAATTCTTTGTGAACATCCAGTACATAACGTCGAAGAGGCCGTTAAAGCTGCGCGTGAGCTTATTGCGCAAGGGCCACAAATCGTATTGGTTAAACACCTGGCGCGTGCGGGCTACAGCACAGATCGTTTTGAAATGCTGCTGGTTACTGCCGATGAAGCCTGGCATATCAGCCGTCCGCTGGTCGATTTCGGTACGCGCCAGCCGGTAGGCGTTGGTGATGTGACGAGCGGTTTACTGCTGGTGAAATTGTTGCAGGGGGCAACGCTGCAAGAGGCACTGGAACACGTGACGGCTGCAGTATACGAAATTATGGTGACCACCAAAGCAATGCAGGAATATGAGCTGCAGGTGGTTGCCGCGCAAGATCGTATAGCCAAACCGGAACACTATTTCAGCGCAACGAAGCTCTGAAATACCTTGGCCCACAGCTTCCTGTGGGCCGATGACGATTACTGCAACCCTTCCGCCGTTAACGCGGCTTTCACCGCAGGCCTTTCAGCCATACGCTGCATAAAGGCTGCAATGTGCTCTAAACCCTCCAGATTCAGTTTCACCGCATATGCCCAGCGCAGAACCGTAAACAGATAGGCATCAGCGATGGTGAAACGTTGCCCGCAGATCCAGTGCTCATCTTTCAGCGCGTCGTTAACATACTGTAGCTTTTTCTCCAGTTGTGCACGGGCAGCCTGTTTATACTCTTCCGGGGTATCCGGGCGGAACAGTGGTGTGAACCCTTTATGCAATTCGGTGGCGATATAGTTCAGCCATTCGATGGTTTTATAGCGAGAAATACTGTTTACCGATGCCAGCAACTGGCGGTCGGGAACACTGTCGGCAAGATACTGCATAATTGCTACGCCTTCCGTCAGCAAAGTACCATCGTCCAGCAGCAACGCAGGAACCTGTCCCTTAGGGTTAATGGCAAAGTAATCATCACCGTTCTCGAGACGTTTTTTCATCAAATCCACACTGACGAGCGTAAAGTCCTTTCCGCTCTCACGCAGGGTGATATGGGAAGCAAGAGAGCAGGCGCCCGGTTTGTAGAACAGTTTCATCGGTAACTCCTTTTGGCTGTGGTTTAAAGTATGGTAGTGCGTTGCTGAACAAAAAAAAAGCCGCTAACGAAAAGTTAGCGGCTTGTAAAAGAGTTTCCCTGAAATTTACGCTACGGCAGCTTTCGCCGCTTTGTCTGCAGCATCGTCCTGGGTCATGCGATGCAGTTTCGGCGCGGTCAGCAGCATCAGCACAGCAATAACGGCAGTGGCGACACCAATCTGCAAGAACACGCGACCATACACTTCCAGCGACATCAGCGGATCGGTTACGTTATCCGGAACAGCCATCATACCCGCAACATAACCACCAATCAGGTTTGCACCGGCAGTGGTCAGGAACCAGCTACCCATAATGAAGCCCATCAGACGCTGCGGAACGAGCTGTGCAACCATCGCCAGACCCAGACCAGAGATCATCAGTTCACCGATACTCTGCAGGCCGTAACTAGCTACCAGCCAGCTTACAGAAACGATACCGGCGTCAGACGCGAATTTCGCACCCAGCGGCAGGATCAGGAACGCACCAGAGCACATCACCATACCGATTGCAAACTTGGTCGGCATCGGCAGGGTATCGCCCATCTTGTTATAGATAGCGGCGAGAATCGGGCTACCAATGATGATCCAGAACGGGTTCAGCGCCTGATACTGCTCTGGCTCAACGGCCAGACCCAGAATAGTGTGTTCAACGTTACGAATCGCAAAGAAGTTCAGCGACGTCGGCATCTGGCTGTACAGCACGAAGAAGATGATTGCTTCAAGCATCAGGATGAAGGCAACGATCATTTTACGACGTGCGGCACCTTTCATTGCAAAGGCTTCTTTACCGAAGATAACCACGATACCCAGGGCAACAACGCCCAGCGCCATACGTGCAACTTCCTGGTTGTGCAGCAGCCAGGTTGCAACCGCGATCAGAGCCACAACACCAATAATGGTCAGCAGCAGGTTACGGTAGTTGACTGGTTCAAAGTCAGGTTTTGAACCGTACTGCTTAACCCAGCGTTGGCAGAAGGCGAAGTTAACGATAGTGATTAACAGACCTACTACGCTAAGGGCGAACGCGACGCTCCAGCCATATTTGGCAGCCAGCCATGGGGTTGCAATCATAGAGAAGAAAGAACCGATGTTGACGGACATATAGTACATGGTAAATGCACCGTCCAGACGCGGGTCGTTTTTCTCATAGCAAGTAGAGAGCAGCGAAGACGGGTTGGCTTTAAACAGGCCGTTACCTACGGCAATGGCCGCCATACCCATATAGACGATACCGGCGTCGTGACCAGACCATGCAACCAGCGCATAACCAATGGCCAGTACAATAGCACCAAGCATAATAACGCGTTTAGTACCCAGTACCTTGTCACCTAACCAGCCGCCGATAGCGACCAGACCATAAACCAGGGCGCTAAAGGAAGAGAAAAGGGTGATTGAATCCGCTTCAGACATACCCAGTTGTTTAACCAGGTAGACAGCCATAATTCCTTGTAGGCCGTAATAACCAAAACGTTCCCATAACTCAATCGAGAAGATGAGATAGAACGCCTTCGGTTGTTTGAAAGCGTTCAAACTAACGCTTTCTGTTGGTTTTTGGTTTGCAGTGGACACTTTTACCTCTTTTTTTACATCCCATATTAACGGGGGTGCTTTCTCGCGTGATGTCTAAAAAACATACGCGCAATTGTTATAGTGGGAGGGGAAACGGCAGGTAATGTTCACTATCTTGCACTTTCAGACAAGTCTTTTGTAATAATCTGTTACATATAACTGGCGTGGGGAATTCATCGGCTCCGGGAAATGTTATCCAGCGTTAAATTTTTCAAAAAACGTAACGGCAGATTTTTTCACTACTGAGATAGGGTAATAATTCCAGTTTGGCGATATGTTCTGCTATAAGGTGTTTTATGTAGTGGGATAGTCCATTATCTGAAAAATAGCCAGTGTAATGTTTTGTAGGTTTCAGGACGGATTGAATCAATGCTTTGTCAAATTTAACTTTTAAAATGCATTGTTTTTACATTTCAGCATCAGTGTGATCTTGATCACGAATGGATAGAAAATTTCGCTATTAAAAAAACAATTAACCTGCATTTTTGGTTATTCACAAACGGATTGCCTGATGATGCCGCAGCGAGGCGGCATCATTAACGTTAGAAGGATGTTTTTGAAGAAGATAAGGAAAGGTAATGGATGGGTAGACGACGCTACCCATTTGTGTCAGATGTCAACTTTCTCTTTGTATTCACAAAGATCTTCAATAATGCAGGAGCCACAGCGCGGCTTGCGGGCAATGCATGTATAACGCCCGTGAAGAATTAACCAGTGGTGGCAATCGACTTTAAATTCTGCTGGCACCACTTTCAGCAATTTTTCCTCGACCTGCTCGACATTTTTTCCTGGTGCAAATTGGGTGCGGTTGCAGACACGGAAAATGTGGGTATCTACAGCGATGGTCGGCCAGCCGAAAGCGGTATTCAACACCACATTAGCTGTTTTACGTCCTACGCCTGGCAAAGCTTCAAGCGCCGCGCGATCTTCCGGAACTTCGCCATTATGCTGTTCCAGTAAGATACGGCAGGTCTTTATGATATTTTCCGCTTTGCTGTTATAAAGCCCAATAGTTTTGATATAGGTTTTCACCCCTTCGACGCCCAGTTCGAGCATTGCTGCAGGTGTATTAGCCACCGGGTAGAGCTTCGCCGTCGCCTTATTAACGCTGACATCGGTGGCCTGGGCGGAAAGCAGTACGGCGATCAGCAATTCAAAAGGCGAACTGAAATTAAGCTCGGTTGTGGGGTGAGGATTGTTCTCACGCAGACGTGTGAGGATCTCCAGGCGTTTTGCTTTGTTCATCAGACATTCCCTGTTTCACCGTTCAGCAAGTCGCGTTCGGCGACGGCTTCAGCGCGGCGCTTTTTCATTTTTTCATCAATCAGATATTTCACTGCCAGCATCAGTCCCAGACCAATAAATGCGCCTGGTGGTAACATTGCCAGCAGGAAAGGGGAATCAGTGTGGAAGATCTCCACCCGCAATACTTTTGCCCAGTTACCCAACAGCGCATCAGCACCGTCAAACAACGTTCCATTGCCGATGATTTCGCGCAGTGAACCCAGCACGAACATTGCGCAGGTTGCGCCCATCCCTATCGAAAAACCATCAAGAGCCGAAAGCGCCGGACCTTTTTTGGCGGCGAAGGCTTCAGCGCGACCCACAACGATACAGTTAGTAACAATCAGCGGAATAAAAATCCCTAACGACTGATACAGGCCGAAGGCGTAGGCGTTGATCAGCATTTGTACGGCGCTGACCACCGAGGCGATGATCATCACGTAGATCGGGATACGGATCTCAGCTGGCGTCCAGTGACGCAGCGTCGAGATAGTCAGGTTGGTAAGCGTCAGCACCAGCGTCGTCGCAAGCCCTAAACCCAGTGCGTTGGTGGCAGTGGACGTAACCGCCAGCAGCGGGCAGAGGCCAAGCAACTGAACCAGTGCGGAGTTGTTCTTCCATAACCCCTGAACAATAACGTCTTTAATTTCGCTCACGGTTTATTCTCCACAGGCAGGAAGTTGAGAAAGTTGTGCCGGTAACGTCTGAGCGTACAATCCGGCGCGTTTTACCGCATTCACCACCGCGCGAGGCGTAATCGTCGCGCCAGTAAACTGGTCGAAATCACCACCATCTTTCTTCACCGCCCAGTGTGCGTCGTCAGCACCGCTGATTTTTTTACCTGCAAAATGGGTGATCCAGTCTGAAAGGCGCAGTTCGATTTTATCGCCAAGCCCTGGCGTTTCGTGGTGCTCTGTCACGCGCGTGCCAAGTACCGTGCCGTTAAAATCGGCTCCCACCAGTAGCTGAATCGCACCGGAATAGCCATCCGGCGCGGTCGCTTCCAGAACGGCGGCTACCGGCTTGTCATCCTGTTTAGCGATGTAAACCCGATGCTCACCTTTACCTAACTCTGGTGCCGTCACCAGGTAGCAACTCTGCGCCAGCGCATTGTTATAGCGTTCGGCTGGCAGCACCTGATCAAATAACGCCTTTTGTTGCAGGCTGGCCTGTTCAGCAATCGTCGTTTTGGTCATCTGGTTGATGGCCGCCGTTAAACCTGTTGAACCCGCAGCAAACAGCGCCAGTGTAATACCGTGTTTTCGGATAGTTTTCAGCATGGTTTATCCTTTGCGATGGCCGTAGACGCGCGGACGCGTGTAGTAATCGATCAGAGGAACCGTGATGTTCGCCAGCAAGACAGCAAAAGCCACGCCGTCAGGATAGCCGCCGAAACTGCGGATCAACCAGACTAATAAGCCCGCCAGCGCACCGAAAATCAGACGACCACGATTGGTCGTAGAAGCGGTCACCGGATCGGTCAGAATAAAGAATGCGCCGAGCATGGTCGCGCCAGAAAGCAGATGAATTTGCGGTGATGCCAGTGTTTCTGGTGAAAACAACCAGCCCAACGTTGCGCATAACGCCAGCGTTACTAAGAAGCTGACCGGAATATGCCAGCGAATCGCTTTCTGCCATAGCAACCACACGCCGCCAACCAGCCAGGCGAGGTTTACCCATTGCCAGCCAGCACCCGCCAGAATACCGCTGTAGATCGGATACTGCATAATCTGCTCAACCGAATGACCGGCGCGGACAGAAGTTTTGAACGTATCCAGTGGCGTTGCCTGGCTAATGCCATCAATACCTAAACGTAGCGTGTTCATATCACCGCCGCTGGCAGTATGACCGCTGAAGATAACCTGTATGGCGTCGATGAAGCCAGGAATGTTGACCGCAATTTCATGCGGTGGCAGCCAGCTGGTCATCTGCACCGGGAAGGAGATCAGTAAGACCACATAGCCAATCATCGCCGGGTTAAACGGGTTTTGCCCCAGACCGCCATACAACTGCTTAGCGATGATCACCGCAAACACCGTACCCAGCACGACCATCCACCACGGTGCGAGGGGGGGAATACTTACGGCGAGTAACAGCCCTGTTAAAAGCGCCGAATTATCTTTCAAGGTTGTGGAAACAGGCTGTTTGCGCAGTTTAAGTACAAGAGCTTCGGCTAACAGTGCACTGATCGACGCCAGGAAGATCTGAACGAGAGTACCCCAGCCAAAAAACCAAAGTTGCGCAGCGATTCCGGGCACGGCTGCGATCAGTACCAGCAACATAATGCGCGATGTCTGGCGCTGGTTATGGGTATAAGGGGAGCTAGCTATTCTGAATACCATTTAGTCCTCGTTTACAACCTTTTGCTGGGCGGCTTTTTTGGCCTGAACGCGGGAGATAGCCGCAGCAACTGCCGCTTTGCGCGGGTCAACCTGTTCTTCTGGTTCTGCGTTTGCCTGCTGCTGTTCCAGTTTGCGTGCTTTGGCGCGGGCAATAGCGGCTTCGACGGCGGCCTTGCGTGGATCGACCTGTTCTTCTGGTTCTGCGTTTGCCTGCTGCTGTTCCAGCTTACGTGCTTTGGCGCGGGCGATAGCAGCTTCAACGGCGGCTTTGCGCGGGTCGACCTGTTCTTCTGGTTCTGCGTTTGCCAGCTGCTGTTCCAGTTTGCGTGCTTTGGCGCGGGCGATAGCAGCTTCAACGGCGGCCTTGCGCGGGTCGACCTGTTCTTCTGGTTCTGCGTTAGCCTGCTGTTGCTCCAGCTTACGTGCTTTGGCGCGGGCAATAGCGGCTTCGACGGCGGCTTTGCGCGGGTCAACCTGTTCATGCGGCAATTCGTTAGCAGGTTGTTGTTCCAGCTTGCGTGCTTTAGCTCGAGCAATTGCGGTTTCTACTGCCGCTTTACGTGGATCAGCAACGGTTGCGGTGTCGTTAGTTTGCTGCAATTCTGCCTGTTTTGCTCTGGCCTGTGCTTTACGGGCTTCCCGTGCTGCAATAATCGTGCTGTTATCCGGGCGTTCGCCCGCTTTAATCACAATCGGTTGCGTGGCCTGAGCTTGTTTTTCTTTCACACGTGCCAGTGCGGCAGCAATCGCATCTTTGTCTTTGGCTGCCGGTTGAACTGCTGCGCTCTTATGTCGTTCAAGACGCGCAGCTTTTTCGCGTTCCAGGCGTGCCTGACGAGCTTCAAAACGCGCTTTAGCTTCTGCGGCGCGTTTCTCTTCCTGACGAATGGCGGCAATCTCGGCTTTTTCCTGACGGAAATATTGCACCAGGGGAATATTACTCGGGCAAACCCACGCGCAGGCACCGCATTCAATGCAGTCGGCAATGTTATGCGTGGTGGCTTTGTCGTGCTGTTGACCTTTGCTGAACCAGTACAACTGCTGCGGCAAAAGATCCGCAGGGCAGGCATCGGCACAGGCGCTACAGCGGATGCAGCTTTGTTCTTCCTGTGGTTCGCCCAGTTCACTGGCGGACGGAGCTAACAGGCAGTTGGTGATTTTGACTACCGGTACATCCAGCCACGGTAAGGTAAAGCCCATCAACGGACCGCCCATAATCACCATTTGATCGGCAGAAGGGCAGAATCCGGCATCGTTCAATAAATGACGCACCGGCGTACCCAGACGCGCCCAGACGTTGCCCGGACGTGCAATCGCTTCGCCGGTCAGCGTCACCACGCGCTCGGTAATCGGTTCACCATCGATTACTGCGCGTTTTACCGCGTAAGCCGTACCAACGTTTTGCATTAACACGCCGATATCCGATGAGCGACCGCCGTGCGGTACTTGTTTCCCGGTCAGGATGTACGTTAACTGTTTGGCGCCGCCGGAAGGATATTTGGTTGGAATCACCCGCAGAGAAATATCGTGGGAATCCGCCAGCACCGCGCGAAGCATGGAGATCGCCTGGGGTTTGTTATCTTCAATACCGATAAGGATTTCGCGCGGCTGTAGAATATGCGCAAGAATGCGAATGCCTTCTACGACCTGAGCAGCGCAATCCTGCATCAGACGGTCATCAGCGGTAATATACGGTTCGCACTCGGCTGCGTTAATAATCAAGGTTTCGATTTTATCGCCGCCGCCCTGCAATTTAGCGCCTGTCGGGAAGCCCGCACCACCCAGCCCGGCAACGCCAAACTGATGAATGCGTTCAATTAATTCTTCCCGGCTGCGTGAGCGGTAATCGGCCCAGCCGTCACGTGGGAACCAGCAATCTTCACCATCGGCATCAATAATCACGCTTAATTCAGCTAAGGCTGAAGGATGAGCCGTCGAGTGGGGCGCAATAGCCGTAACAGTGCCAGAAGTTGGCGCGTGAACTGGCAGCATTTTGCCGCGACCACGGGTAAGCGGCTGGCCGCGCAATACTTTATCGCCGACGCTAACGCACAGCTCACCTTCAGCGCCAATATGCTGTTTCAGTGGAATGACAAAACGCTGCGCCAGTGGAACCTGGCGCAGGGGAGTACCGTTGGACTGGGTTTTCATCTCCGGTGGATGGATGCCGCCGTTGAAATCCCAGATTTTATTTTTTTTGAATGCAGAGAATAACTTAAGCATGGTGTTCCACGGGAATAATGCGCACGGGAATGGTGTTCAGATCCCATTTCCAGGAGTCAGGCGTTTCTGCGACCGGTTGCAACGAGATGCAGTGCGTCGGGCACGGGTCAACGCATAAATTGCAGCCCGTACAGAGCTCACTCATTACCGTATGCATGGCACGGGTAGCGCCAACGATGGCGTCTACCGGACACGCCTGAATGCACTTGGTGCAGCCAATACAGTTATTTTCATCAATAACCGCCACCATCCGCGCAGGCGTCAACTCTTGCGTATCGCCATCCAGCGGCTGCGGCTCGACATTAAGCAGTTCGGCAATTTTTAGCATTACAGCTTCGCCGCCAGGGGCGCAGCGGTTGATTTTTTCACCGTTACAGCTGATGGCTTCCGCATACGGGCGACAGCCAGGATAACCGCACTGCCCACACTGGCTCTGCGGTAAGATTTCGTCAATTTTCTCAACGACCGGATCGTCTTCCACCGCAAAACGGCGGGAGGCATAACCCAGAATGGCGCCAAACGCCAGACCCAGCAGGCTCACGGCGGCAACGGCAATCCAGATAGCATTCATTACAACTTCACCAAACCACTAAAGCCCATAAAGGCCAGAGACATAAGACCTGCGGTAATGAGAGCAATGGCATTACCGCGAAAAGGTGCCGGGACATCAGCCACAGCAAGGCGTTCGCGAATGGCGGCGAAAAGCACCATCACCAGCGAGAAGCCGACAGCAGCGGAAAAACCGTACAGTGCCGACTGCAAGAAATTGTGTCCGAGATTGATATTCAGCAGTGCCACGCCGAGCACTGCACAGTTGGTGGTGATAAGCGGGAGAAAAATCCCCAGCAGTCGGTAAAGCACCGGGCTGGTTTTACGTACCACCATCTCGGTGAACTGCACGACCACGGCAATCACCAGAATAAAGGCCAGGGTGCGCAGGTAAATCAGATCGAGTGGGATCAAAATCCACGTGTCGATAAGCCAGGCGCAAATAGACGCCAGCGTCATCACAAATGTTGTTGCCAGCCCCATGCCCATTGCGGTTTCCAGCTTTTTGGAAACGCCCATAAACGGGCAAAGTCCCAGAAACTTGACCAGTACAAAGTTATTGACCAGTACAGTTCCGACAAACAGTAACAGGTAGTCAGTCATTTTTCGGCCTGAAATAAAAAAGCCGCCTATTATCCGTTAATCCAGAGCAGGCGACAACAGGTTAACTGTAAGGTTATTACGGATTCACAAACGTCGCTTTCACCCGCGACGAGCGTTTGAAATAGGGGACGATCAATGCGGTTGCCAGCAAAGTAAACAGCAACTGGCGAACGGCGACACCATCTTCAACTGGCGAAAACGCGAAGGCTTTAACCGCCAGTAATACGGAAATCAGTAACCAGATAATATAGTGTTTAGGAACACAACGCCGGCGTTTAAAGAATGCGATAGTTAACCACAAGGTGTAATACCACATGGCAATAGCGGTAATAAACGAAACGCCCCATAAGATTTGCGTCGTCAGTGTTTGTTCGCCGAGCGTTTTAAATGTTTGAGGAGAGGATAACGCTGCACAGTACAGCAACAACGCCAGCGTCGTACTCAATAGGGCGACTAACAGCCAGGCCAACGGCCCAAGCAACCAGCCTCCAATACGTTGTGGCGTTGTGGTGGTCATACGTTCTCCAGAATAGCGACAGCAAACAGGCAAATCTAATTTTAGGGGCGTTATTATAAGGCTTTTATAACCGATCGCTACTTTCTTTATTGAACATAGTGCCAGACGGACTTTGGAACCTGGCCAAGGTCAAACAATCGACCGCCAGAGACCAGTTCAGCACGGCGGTGATCGGCTGCGCGATACATATTGATAATATCCTGATCGTCTGTCAGGGTGTAATTAAGGTGGTCGTAGAGTTTTTCCAGACTTTCGAGAGAATTGATTTTACGAAACTTTAATAAGTATTCCTGAGCAGTCATAAAAGATCCATAAAATAACTAATACCAAAGTGGTAGGCATTATATGTTATGATAAAATTTCACCAGCGGTGAACGCTTTTGCTATAACAATAATAAGAATGTGCTGATGGCAAATATTCAGGGATGAAATACTGCTAATAAAAGAGTAACGCGCTTTACTATCCCTGACAATCGTCAACTCCACCGAGCAAGATAATAAATTCCTGGTTTAAATACCTGTCAAGTTAAAACATGCACCCGAATGGCTGCATGTTGTCTTGCAAACGCAGAGATTACTTGTGTTGCACCTGGGTACTCTGTTCTGGCGGCTGGTAGTTGTCAATGTGACTCGCCACGCCAAGAAGAATGACTGAAACAACAAGAACGATCCAACCTGTTAATTCAATAAGACGATTCATTACTGCCCACATCTATGTTGATTGATCCATTAACTAAGGCCGTAAATGTTACTTAGCAATAATTGCTCCAGCAAGATTTTTACTGATGTTTTTGCGATATTTATCTTTTTCCTTCGGAAAATTAGCTATTTTTTTGACTTAAGTTAAATAACATCCCTTATTGCAGGCAGGTTATTAAACTGTTGAGAGAGGGTAAAGGATAGTGTCAAATAGCAATCATACTTCAATGAGAGGCAATGACATGAGCGACAACATCCGTGTTGGGTTGATTGGGTACGGTTATGCGAGTAAAACCTTCCATGCGCCCCTGATTGCGGGCACGCCCGGGCTGGAGCTGGCAGTTATCTCCAGCAGTGACGAAACAAAAGTAAAGGCCGACTGGCCAACGGTTACGGTTGTCTCTGAACCGAAGCATCTCTTTAATGATCCCAATATTGACCTGATTGTCATTCCTACGCCCAACGATACTCATTTTCCGTTAGCGAAAGCGGCGCTGGAAGCGGGTAAACACGTGGTCGTTGATAAGCCCTTTACCGTGACACTGTCACAAGCGCGGGAGCTGGATGCGCTGGCAAAAAGCCTTGGACGCGTGTTGTCCGTGTTTCATAACCGTCGCTGGGACAGCGATTTTCTGACGCTGAAAGGATTACTTGCGGAAGGTGTGCTGGGTGAGATTGCTTACTTTGAGTCACATTTTGATCGTTTCCGTCCGCAGGTACGCGATCGCTGGCGTGAACAGGGCGGCCCTGGCAGCGGCATCTGGTACGATCTGGCACCGCATCTGCTCGATCAGGCCATTACGTTGTTTGGCTTACCTGTCAGCATGACCGTGGATTTAGCACAGTTACGCCCAGGAGCGCAGTCGACCGATTATTTCCACGCCATTTTGTCCTATCCACAGCGGCGGGTTATTTTACACGGCACTATGCTGGCGGCGGCAGAGTCGGCGCGTTATATCGTTCATGGCTCTCGCGGCAGCTATATTAAATATGGCCTCGATCCACAGGAAGAACGCTTGAAAAATGGCGAGCGTCTGCCACAAGAGGATTGGGGCTACGATATGCGTGACGGCGTACTTACCCGCGTTGAAGGTGAAGAACGTGTCGAAGAAACACTGCTGACGGTGCCGGGAAATTATCCGGCTTACTATGCTGCCATTCGTGATGCGTTGAATGGCGATGGAGAAAATCCGGTTCCGGCAAGTCAGGCAATCCAGGTAATGGAGCTGATTGAGCTGGGCATTGAATCCGCCAAACATCGCGCGACGCTGTGTCTGGCGTAAATAATGTAGACATTCTTGATGAGTTTAATGCCTGATACGACGCTTACGTGTCTTATCAGGCATTTTCTTATTTCGCTGCTACTTTTTCTTTCAGTGCGCGTTTTTCCTCTGCGCTGAGGAAAGCCATTTCCAGACCATTAATCTGCGCCTGGCGGATTTGCTCGCGGGATAACCCAGCAGCCGGCGCGGCAACGGTATATTCGTGAATGATATCCACACCCTGTACGCCTGGATCGTCAGTGTTAATGCTGGCACAAATACCATGCTCAAGGAACGTTTTCAGCGGATGTACCGCCAGAGACGCTACGGTGCTGGTCTGAATATTTGAGGTCAGACAAGATTCAATACCAATTTGCTGTTCAGCGAGGAAATCCATCAGCGCCCGATCTTCAATGGCTTTTACGCCATGTCCAATACGCTGCGCCCCCAGTTCACGAATAGCCTGCCAGATGCTTTCTGGCCCGGCGGCTTCGCCCGCATGGACAGTAATATGCCAGCCTGCATCACGCGCGCGATTGAAGTGAGAAAGGAACAGACTCCCCGGGAAACCAAGCTCATCACCGGCTAAATCCAGTGCGGTAATCTGATCGCGATGAGCTAAAAATGCTTCCAGCTCTTGCTGACAGGCGGCTTCGCCAAAGGTTCGGCTCATAATACCGATAAGTTTCGCCTGCACGCCAAAGGTGCGACAGCCTTCACGTACGCCATCAATGACTGCTTCGACGACGCCTGCGACAGGCAACTGATGCGCCATCGCCATATAACCCGGCGAAAAACGCAGTTCAACATAGTGCAGGCCATTACGGGCGGCATCTTCTATATTTTCAAACGCCACGCGACGGCAGGCGTCGAGCGTGGCAAGAACTTTAACGCCCCAGTCGAGTTTGGTCAGAAAGCTAACCAGATCGGGTTCGTTGGCGATGACCTGAACGTGAGGGATCAACGTTTCCAGGGACTGTGCAGGAAGCGAGATATTATACTGGTGGCCAAGTTCAAGGATGGTCTGGGGACGAATGTTGCCATCAAGGTGGCGATGGATATCGGTTAATGGCAGGGTGGTATCAATCATGGTCGCACTCTTTTTCTGTATATAAAAGTGCGCACCATTATAAAAACAAAACCGGGTAAAAATCTACGATTGCGCAACGATTATTTACGTTGCGCAATCGTAATCAACGTACAGTTCGGATGGCGTTAATCAAACCGGCAACACCTTTTTCCAGTTTTGAACGCGGGCATCCGGCATTGAGACGAACAAAGCCACGACCCTCTTCACCGTAGGTATATCCCGGCATGATCGCTACTTTTTCTTGCTCAATCAGGGCTTTTTGCAATGCGTTGTCGTCGATATTCAACGGACGTAGATCAAGCCAGGCAAGATAAGTGGATTGTGGGATCTGCCAGTTGAGTTCCGGGAACGCTGCATTCATCGTATTTGCGATATATGTCAGATTGTCTTGCAGATAGACACGTAAGGCATCCAGCCACGGCGCGCCTTGTTGATAGGCGGCAATATGGGCGGTAAGCGCCAGTACGGCTGGTGAGGACAATCCATCACGACCTTTCAGTGCCGATAAATACGCCTCGCGACTATCGCTATTTTCAATGATGCCGTAGGCTCCGGTCAGAGCCGGTATGTTGAAGCTTTTTGAGCCAGAGGTCAGCAGCGCCCAGTTTCCACGCGCCACGTTGCTCCAGGGAATATGCGGTTGCTCGCCCCATACCATATCCATATGGATTTCATCGGAGATAACGCGCACATCATGCCGCTCGCACAGGTCTGCCATTATCTCCAGTTCGTCACAACTCCAGACCTTACCGGTGGGGTTCTGTGGGCTACACAGGAGCATAATTTTACACTCCGGTTTTGCCAACACCGCTTCCAGTTTGGTCATATCGCAAAACCAGCCGTCTGCTCGTTTCTCTAAAGCAACGGGCATCACGGTGCGCTGATTACCTTCGATGGCTTTGTAAAATGCGTCGTAAGCTGGAGTATGGATCACTACACCTTCACCGACAGCAGACCACTGGCGAATCAACTCCGACACCATATAGATAACAGAAGGACCATAAACTACCGACTGCGTATCAATGGCGGTGTTATGCTGGGTGGAGAACCAGTGGGCAATAGCCGTGAGAAACTCATCGTTTTTCCAGCGGCTGTAGCCAAATACACCGTGCATCAGGCGTTGATTAAGCGCCCCGATAATGCAAGGGGCGGTGGCAAAATCCATGTCTGAAATCGTGAACGGTAACAGGTCAGCAGTGCCGAAACGGTCAGCGACATAGTCCCACTGTGTACACCATGTTCCATGACGATCCACGACCTTTGAAAAATCGAACATATTTTATCCTTATGCCTGAACAGTACGCATCAGACCAGCCATTTCGTCTTTTACTGACTGAACTTGTGGCCCGATAACAACCTGCAGGTTATGTTGATTAAGTTGTACTACGCCAATTGCCCGATTGTCCTTTAGAGCCTGCACATTAACAAGCGACATATCTTTCACTGACAAACGCAGACGGGTAATGCAGTTATCCAGGCTGACAATATTGTCGGCACCGCCTAAGGCTTCGAGAATTGCCGGAACGTTGTAACCTGATTTACCCGGCGCACCAGCAACGGCTTTTTCGATTGAGCTGGCAACTTCACTGTCGCGCCCCGGGGTTTTCAGATTGAAGCGGGTGATAGCGAAACGGAAGATGACGTAGTAAACGACAAACCAGATTGCCGCTACCACTGGCACCATGTACCACTTAGTCGACAGGCCATGCAGAATACCGAACACCACAAAGTCGATGATATTGCCGTCGGTATTACCGATGGTGACGCCGAGCACAGACATGACGGTGAAGCCGAGGCCGGTTAACAGCGCGTGGATGACGTAGAGAACTGGCGCTACGAACAGGAACAGGAACTCCAGCGGTTCGGTGGTGCCGCCAACAACACAGGCGATCAGGCCAGAAATCAGCAGACCTTTAATTTTATGACGGTTTTCCGGGCGAGCACAGTGATACATGGCTAATGCAGCACCTGGCAGACCGCCGAGGAATGCAGGCATTTTACCCTGGGAGAGGAAACGCGTGGCGCTTTCAGAGAAACCGTGAGTGGTCGGGCAGCTTAATTGCGCCTGGAAGATGGTGAGTGCGCCGCTGACGGTTTGTCCACAGACTTCCTGCGTGCCGCCCGCGTCGGTAAAGCGAATTAATGCCACCAGAATGTGATGCAGACCAAACGGCAACAGCAGACGTTCACCCGTACCAAACAGCATAGGTCCGAAATCACCCGCGCTGTTGATCATATGACCTAAGCCGCTAATACCCATGGCAAAAATCGGCCAGACTAACGGAATCACCAGACCGACAAGACCCATCACCAGCGAGGAGATAATTGGCACGAAGCGCGTACCGCCGAAGAATGCCAGCGCATCCGGCAGGCGGATATTATGGAAACGCTCATGCAGCATCCAGACGATAATACCGGCGATCACCGCACCGAGGATCCCGGTGTCGATCGACTGGATCCCAAGAATGCTCTGGATGTTATTGGCTTTCAGAACGGCTGCATCGGTGGTTGGCAGAATGCCTTTATTGGTCAACCAGAAGTTAACCGCCAGGTTCATTACCGCATAACCCACGAAACCAGCGAAAGCTGCGACGCCTTTGTTCTCTCGCGCCAGTCCTAGCGGGATCGCAATACAGAACATCACCGGCAGAAAGCTAAAAGCGAACGAGCCAATTTTACTCATCCAGGTAAAGATAGCCTGCAACACGGGGTTACCCAATGCCGGAATGAGGGTGATGACATCATGGCTACTAAGGGAACTACCAATCCCTAACATAATGCCGCAGAACGACAGTAATGCGACGGGTAACATAAAGGTTTTGCCTAACTGCTGGAAAAATTCCCACAGCGTGACTTTCGGTGCTGCTTTCGCCGTCATAAAACGACTCCTTGTTAAGAACAGTCTGGATTCAATAAATTGCGCGAGAAGATAAAACGTTTTATCAAACTTTAGTGAGGCATAAATCACATTACGCGACGATAATAGCGGGTATAAGATAAATTAAAGGTAAAACGTTTTATCTGTCACAAAATCAGGGAGTAGGTCATCTGTATGGCTACCGCCAAAAAAATCACCATTCATGATGTTGCGCTGGCTGCGGGCGTGTCGGTCAGTACCGTTTCGCTGGTACTTAGCGGAAAAGGACGGATATCTACCGCTACGGGGGAACGGGTTAACGCAGCTATTGAAGAGCTGGGATTTGTGCGCAATCGCCAGGCGTCGGCACTGCGCGGCGGGCAAAGCGGCGTCATTGGTTTGATCGTGCGTGATTTATCTACGTCATTTTACGCTGAATTAACGGCCGGATTGACGGAAGCTCTGGAGGCGCAGGGGCGGATGGTTTTTTTGCTTCACGGCGGTCAAGACGGCGAGCAGTTGGCACAGCGGTTCTCACTGTTGCTCAACCAGGGCGTCGATGGTGTAGTGATTGCCGGTGCGGCGGGAAGCAGCGATGGCCTGCGGCGGATGGCAGAAGAAAAAGGTATCCCGGTGATTTTCGCTTCCCGTGCCAGTTATCTTGATGATGTCGATACGGTTCGCCCGGACAACATGCAGGCTGCGCAGTTATTGACGGAGCATCTCATTCGCAATGGACATCAGCGTATCGCCTGGCTGGGAGGGCAAAGTTCCTCATTAACCCGCGCGGAGCGGGTGGGGGGATACTGTGCGACATTATTAAAATTTGGCCTGCCGTTTCACAGCGATTGGGTACTGGAGTGCGCTTCCAGCCAGAAGCAAGCTGCGGAAGCTATCACGGCACTTTTGCGCCGTAACCCGACTATCAGCGCCGTGGTTTGTTATAACGAAACTATTGCGATGGGGGCATGGTTTGGTTTGCTAAAAGCAGGGCGCCAGAGCGGGGAAAGCGGAGTCGATCGTTACTTTGAGCAACAGGTTTCGCTGGCGGCATTTACCGATGCGACGCAAACCACACTTGATGACATACCCGTTACCTGGGCAAGTACACCTGCGCGGGAACTTGGTACAACACTTGCGGATCGCATGATGCAAAAAATCACCCATGAAGAGACGCATTCACGTAATCTTATTATCCCCGCCCGGCTCATTGCGGCGAAATAATCCTCTCTTTATCTGCTATACCTGGTAGTGTCCTTTCCTCAAGGTTAATGATAAAAAATGTGGCACACAGGCGGTGCCTTTTATTTTTACTGAAGTTCACAGGAGGTTTATGTGTTTAATTCTGACAACCTGAGACTCGACGGAAAATGCGCCATCATCACCGGTGCGGGTGCAGGTATTGGTAAAGAAATCGCCATTACATTCGCGACAGCAGGTGCATCTGTAGTGGTCAGTGATATTAACGCCGATGCAGCAAATCATGTTGTTGATGAGATTCAACAACTGGGTGGTCAGGCATTTGCGTGGCGCTGTGATATTACGTCCGAACAGGAATTATCCGCTCTGGCAGACTTTGCCATCAGTAAGTTGGGTAAAGTTGATATTCTGGTTAACAACGCTGGTGGCGGTGGTCCTAAGCCATTTGATATGCCAATGGCGGATTTTCGCCGCGCTTATGAACTGAATGTCTTTTCTTTTTTCCATCTTTCGCAACTCATTGCGCCAGAAATGGAAAAAAATGGCGGTGGCGTTATTCTGACTATCACTTCTATGGCGGCAGAAAATAAAAATAAAAACATGACCTCGTATGCGTCATCTAAAGCTGCGGCCAGTCATCTGGTCAGGAATATGGCGTTTGACCTGGGTGAAAAAAATATTCGGGTGAATGGTATTGCGCCAGGAGCAATATTAACGGATGCCCTCAAATCCGTTATTACACCAGAAATCGAACAAAAAATGTTGCAACACACGCCAATCAGACGTCTGGGCCAACCGCAAGATATTGCTAATGCGGCGTTGTTCTTGTGTTCACCCGCAGCCAGCTGGATAAGCGGACAAATTCTCACTGTCTCCGGCGGTGGGGTACAGGAACTCAATTAATTAGAATAACCCGGAAAACAACGCAACTCAGCGTTGTTTTCCGATGCTGATGGGTTATCAGAAAAATGCATCTATCTCGCTACTGGTTGCTATATTTCGATTACTGGTTGACCAATTATCGTGTGAATAATACTCGAATGCGGGGGGCTTCGCACATTTGACCTGCAATGTTAGGCGCTTGCATGGCAAAGCGGTAAACTACTTATTCACGCTAACTATAATGGTTTAACGATGGATAACATGCAGACTGAAGCACAACCGACACGGACCCGGATCCTCAATGCTGCCAGAGAGATTTTTTCAGAAAATGGATTTCACAGTGCCTCGATGAAAGCCATCTGTAAATCTTGCGGCATAAGCCCAGGAACGCTCTATCACCATTTCATTTCTAAAGAAGCCCTGATTCAGGCGATTATCCTTCAGGATCAGGAGAGGGCGGTGATCCGCTTCCGCGAACCTATCGAAGGGATTCATTTCGTTGACTATATGGTCGAGTCGATAGTGTCTCTCACTCATGAAGCCTTTGGACAAAGGGCGCTGGTGGTCGAAATTATGGCAGAAGGGATGCGCAATCCACAGGTCGCCGCCATGCTAAAGAATAAGCATCTGACGATTACGGAGTTTATCGCCCAGCGTATGCGTGATGCCCAGCAAAAAGGTGAGATAAACCCTGACATTAACACGGCAATGACCTCTCGTTTACTGCTGGATTTGACCTATGGCGTACTGGCCGATATCGAAGCCGAAGACCTGGCGTGTGAAGCGTCATTCGCCCGGGGATTACGCGCGATGATTGGTGGTATTTTAACCGCATCCTGATTTTGTCTTTTCGCGGGTTGGTGAAGACTGGCTCGCTTAATCCTGCATAGAAACTCTTTCCGTTTCGTCACAAAACCTCCGTTAACACATACACATTAGCCATATGGCTCGTGAATTTATCATTTAAAATCTATTCGAATGAACGTTCGATTGCTTATTTTATGGCTTCTGTCAACGCTGTTTTAAAGATTAATGCGATCCGTATCACGCTGTGGGTATTGCAGTTTTTGGTTTTTTGATCGCGGTGTCAGTTCTTTTTATTTCCATTTCTCTTCCATGGGTTTCTCACAGATAACTGTGTACATCACAAAATTGGTTAACTAATCAGATTAAAGGTTGACCAGTGTTTTTATCTTAATGAGGAGTCCCTTATGTTACGTCCTGTAGAAACCCCAACCCGTGAAATCAAAAAACTCGACGGCCTGTGGGCATTCAGTCTGGATCGCGAAAACTGTGGAATTGATCAGCGTTGGTGGGAAAGCGCGTTACAAGAGAGCCGGGCAATTGCTGTGCCGGGCAGTTTTAACGATCAGTTTGCCGATGCGGATATTCGTAATTATGTGGGCAACGTCTGGTATCAGCGCGAAGTCTTTATACCTAAAGGTTGGGCGGGTCAGCGTATCGTGCTGCGTTTCGATGCGGTCACTCATTACGGCAAAGTGTGGGTAAACAATCAGGAAGTGATGAAGCATCAGGGGGGATATACGCCGTTTGAAGCCGATGTCACGCCATATGTTATTGCCGGGAAAAGAGTACGTATCACCGTTTGTGTGAACAACGAACTGAACTGGCAGACTATCCCGCCGGGAATGGTCATTACCGACGAAAACGGTAAGAAAAAGCAGTCTTACTTCCATGATTTCTTTAACTACGCCGGGATCCATCGCAGCGTAATGCTCTACACCACGCCGAACACCTGGGTAGACGATATCACCGTAGTGACGCACGTAGCGCAAGACTGTAACCACGCGTCTATTGACTGGCAGGTGGTGGCAAATGGTGATGTCAGCGTTGAACTGCGTGATGCGGATCAACAGGTTGTTGCAACAGGACAAGGCAACAACGGAACCTTGCAAGTGGTGAATCCGCACCTCTGGCAACCGGGCGAAGGTTATCTCTATGAACTGTACGTCACAGCCAAAAGCCAGACAGAGTGCGACATCTATCCACTGCGCATCGGTATCCGGTCAGTGGCAGTGAGTGGCGAACAGTTCCTGATCAACCACAAACCGTTCTACTTCACTGGTTTTGGTCGCCATGAAGATGCGGACTTGCGTGGCAAAGGATTCGATAACGTGCTGATGGTGCACGACCACGCATTAATGGACTGGATTGGTGCCAACTCTTACCGTACCTCGCATTACCCTTACGCTGAAGAGATGCTCGACTGGGCAGATGAACATGGCATCGTGGTGATTGATGAAACTGCAGCTGTCGGCTTTAACCTCTCTTTAGGCATTGGTTTCGAAGCGGGCAACAAGCCGAAAGAACTCTACAGCGAAGAGGCGGTCAACGGGGAAACCCAGCAGGCGCACTTACAGGCGATTAAAGAACTGATTGCGCGTGACAAAAACCACCCAAGCGTGGTGATGTGGAGTATTGCCAACGAACCGGATACCCGTCCGCAAGGCGCACGGGAATATTTCGCGCCACTGGCGGAAGCAACGCGTAAACTCGACCCGACGCGACCGATCACCTGCGTCAATGTGATGTTCTGCGACGCTCACACCGATACCATCAGCGATCTCTTCGATGTGCTGTGTCTTAACCGTTATTACGGTTGGTATGTACAAAGCGGCGATTTGGAAACGGCAGAGAAGGTACTGGAAAAAGAACTTCTGGCCTGGCAGGAGAAACTGCATCAGCCGATTATCATCACCGAATACGGGGTGGATACGTTAGCCGGCCTGCACTCGATGTACACCGACATGTGGAGTGAAGAGTATCAGTGCGCATGGCTGGATATGTATCACCGCGTCTTTGATCGTGTCAGCGCCGTCGTCGGTGAACAGGTATGGAATTTCGCCGATTTTGCAACCTCGCAGGGCATTTTGCGCGTTGGCGGTAACAAGAAAGGGATCTTCACCCGCGACCGCAAACCGAAGTCGGCGGCTTTCTTGCTGCAAAAACGCTGGACTGGCATGAACTTCGGTGAAAAACCGCAGCAGGGAGGCAAACAATGAATCAACAACTCTCCTGGCGCACCATCGTCGGCTACAGCCTCGGTGACGTCGCCAATAACTTCGCCTTCGCAATGGGGGCGCTCTTCCTGTTGAGTTACTACACCGACGTCGCTGGCGTCGGTGCCGCTGCGGCGGGCACCATGCTGTTACTGGTGCGGGTATTTGATGCCTTTGCCGACGTCTTTGCCGGACGAGTGGTGGACAGTGTGAATACCCGCTGGGGAAAATTCCGCCCGTTTTTACTCTTTGGCACTGCGCCGTTAATGATCTTCAGCGTGCTGGTATTCTGGGTGCCGACCGACTGGAGTCATAGCAGCAAAGTTGTGTATGCATATTTGACCTACATGGGCCTCGGGCTTTGCTACAGCCTGGTGAATATTCCTTATGGTTCACTTGCTACCGCGATGACCCAACAACCGCAGTCCCGCGCCCGTCTGGGCGCGGCTCGAGGAATTGCCGCTTCGCTGACCTTTGTCTGTCTGGCTTTTCTGATAGGACCGAGCATTAAAAACTCCAGCCCGGAGGAGATGGTGTCGGTGTACCATTTCTGGACGATTGTACTGGCAATTGCCGGGATGGTGCTTTACTTCATCTGCTTCAAATCGACGAGTGAGAATGTGGTACGTATCGTGGCGCAGCCGTCCTTGAAGATCAGTCTGCAAACGCTGAAACGGAATCGTCCGCTGTTTATGTTGTGCATCGGTGCACTGTGTGTGCTGATTTCGACCTTCGCGGTCAGCGCATCGTCGTTGTTCTACGTGCGCTATGTGCTGAATGACACCGGTCTGTTTACTGTGCTGGTACTAGTGCAAAACCTGGTCGGTACTGTGGCGTCGGCACCGCTGGTGCCAGGGATGGTCGCGAGGATCGGTAAAAAGAATACCTTCCTGATTGGCGCTTTGCTGGGAACCTGCGGTTATCTGCTGTTCTTCTGGGTTTCCGTCTGGTCGCTGCCAGTGGCGTTGCTCGCGTTAGCCATCGCTTCAATTGGTCAGGGCGTTACCATGACCGTGATGTGGGCGCTGGAAGCTGATACCGTAGAATACGGTGAATACCTGACCGGCGTGCGAATTGAAGGGCTTACCTATTCGCTATTCTCATTTACCCGCAAATGCGGCCAGGCAATAGGAGGTTCAATTCCCGCCTTTATTTTAGGATTAAGCGGATATATCGCCAATCAGGCGCAAACACCGGAAGTTATTATGGGGATTCGCACATCAATTGCTTTAGTCCCTTGCGGATTTATGCTACTGGCATTCGCTATAATCTGGTTTTATCCGCTCACGGATAAAAAATTCAAAGAAATTGTAGTTGAAATTGATAATCGCAAACAAATGCAGCAGCAATTAATCAGCGATATCACTAATTAATATTCTATAAAAATAATCAGAACATCAAAGGTGCAACTATGAGAAAAATAGTGGCCATGGCCGTTATTTGCCTGACGGCTGCCTCTGGCCTTACCTCTGCTTACGCCGCGCAACTGGCTGACGATGAAGCGGGGCTACGCATCAGACTGAAAAATGAATTACGCCGGGCCGACAAGCCCAGTGCTGGTGCGGGAAGAGATATTTACGCGTGGGTACAGGGAGGATTACTCGATTTTAATAGTGGCTATTATTCTAATATTATTGGCGTCGAAGGTGGAGCATATTATGTTTATAAGTTAGGTGCTCGCGCTGATATGAGTACCCGATGGTATCTTGATGGCGATAAAAGTTTTGGCTATGCTCTGGGTGCGGTAAAAATAAAACCGAGTGAAAATGGCTTGCTTAAATTAGGCCGCTTCGGAACAGATTATAGTTATGGCAGTTTACCTTATCGTATTCCGTTAATTGCTGGCAGTTCGCAACGTACATTACCGACTGTTTCCGAAGGGGTATTAGGTTATTGGGCTTTAACACCTAATATCGAACTGTGGGGGATGTGGCGCTCAAGAGTATTTTTGTGGACCGACTCAACAACCGGTATTCGTGATGAAGGGGTTTATAACAGCCAGACGGGGAAATACGATAAACATCGCGCACGTTCTTTTTTAGCCGCCAGTTGGCATGATGATACCAGTCGCTATTCTCTGGGCGCATCGGCACAGAAAGATGTTTCCAACCAGATACAAAGTATTCTGGAGAAAAGCATACCCCTCGACCAGAATTATGCGCTGAAAGGAGAGTTGCTTGGCTTTTACGCGCAACTCGAAGGCTTAAGTCGTAATACCAGGCAGCCCAATGAAACGACGTTGGTTAGTGGACAATTGACCTGGAGCACGCCGTGGGGAAGTGTATTTGGTAGTGGTGGTTATCTGCGTCATGCGATGAATGGCGCCGTGGTGGACACTGACATTGGCTATCCTTTTTCATTAAGTCTTGATCGTAACCGTGAAGGAATGCAGTCCTGGCAATTGGGCGTCAACTATCGTTTAACCCCGCAATTTACGCTGACTTTTGCGCCGATTGTGACCCGTGGTTATGAATCCAGTAAACGAGACGTGCGGATTGAAGGTGCGGGCATCTTAGGTGGTATGAACTATCGGGTCAGCGAAGGGCCGCTACAAGGGATGAATTTCTTTCTTGCCGCCGATAAAGGGCGGGAAAAGCGCGATGGCAGTGCGCTGGGCGATCGCCTGAATTACTGGGATGTGAAAATGAGTATTCAGTATGACTTTATGCTGAGGTGAGAAAAAACGCCGGAGAGAAAACCCTCCGGCGTTTTGGCAGTGAATTACTGTTGCGGAATGGCTGGTACAGCCGGAACGTTTAATGCTGGCATTGCAAACATACCAACAAAATCTTCCAGCGGCATTTTCTGGCCATTCAACGTGATCTGACCGTTAGCATATTGCAGGCTGGTGGTGATGGTATTGTCCTGCAAGGTGGTCAGTCGGAACATCTGCCCCATTGCTGATGCACCTTCAACTTGCTGTTTTGCCAGTTTTTTAGCTTGATCTTCCTGATAACCTTCCAGCTTCGCTACCTGGGTCATCAGCTCAGTTGCCATATCAACCGGAATGGTCAGTTTTGCCTCCAGAGACTTAACCGAGCGGTCTACTTCCTGCGCCAGCGTTTGCGGCGCTTCTTTAGTCGTTGCCGGATCTTTCAGGAACAGCGACAGATTCAGCGCACTTTCACCCTGACTGTTTTTCCAGCTTAACGGAGCGACAGTTATCACCGGATCGCCTTTCAACATCAGTGGCAGGGCGCTAAAGAAGGCTTCTGTCACTTTCTCCTGATAAAGTTCGGGATTGTTGGCAATCTCTGGCTGTGCCAGCAGTGCCTGAGTTTGCGCGTTATATTGCTGGCTAAACTGATGCCAGGCTTCGCCATCAATCTGACCCACTTTTAAAGTCAGCTTGCCGCTGCCCAGATCCTGATTCTGTACCTTCAGACTATTTAGCGAGTAATCCAGTTGGCTATTGATCGTTTTACCGTCATTGACCAGGTCTGATTTACCGCTGATCTCCATGCCTTCCAGCAGCGCCAGTTCTTTGCCTTCCACCGAAATGGTCATTTTTTCCAGTGACAGTTTTTGGTTGCCCACGCGCTCACCAAAACTTGCCAGCGTGCTGGAACCGTCGGTTTTCAGATTATTAAAGGTCAACTGCACTTTCTGATTGTATTCGTTAACTGCGTCTATCCGACCACTTTGCGCCTCCCCGGAAAGGGAGATGGCTTTACCGTCTCTGTCAGCATTTAACTGGAACTCGCCGCCGCTAAAGGCGACTTTTTCATCCTTTTTCTCGTAATTCAGCTGCTTGAGCGAAATATCGGAACTGGAATCACCGCTGTAACCAATGCGGGAGTTAATCTCAAAAGGCGTTTCACCTTTTGCCATATCAAACAGTGGCTTGCTCACATTGTTGTTGACAAGCGTGGTTTGAATCGACGCCATCGATGGGATCAGGTTCAGTTTTTTAAGCTGGGCAAGGGGGAAGGGACCATGATCAACCGATTCGTTGAAGATGACGCTCTGACCGCTTTTAATCCACGGATTTTCTTTCCCGGCAACGGGTTTCACCACCAGTTGTAACTGGCTGCTGAACACGCCGCGATGATAGTTTTGATAACTCACTTCCAGGTTGGATTCAGGAGCCGTCAGCTTAAGTTGCGCATTTGCCTGCGCGACCATGTCCTCGAGATGGGTTTCTATTTTCTTGCCTGTGTACCATGCGCCGCCTGTCCAGACTACGCCGAGCGCAACAATGACGCCTACCGCTACCAGCGATTTATTCATAGTGATTATCCATAAAATGAAATCAGGCGGACTGGCCGCCTGAAGTGTTATAAGCCTTTAATAAGCTTAGCAAGAGATGTTAATTTTTTCAGTAAGCTCTTACAGCTTGTTGTAAACACGGGCTAAACGTCCGTGGCCTTTCACTGTCACCGGTGACTCGTTGGCGGCAATAAACGCTGACTCACCCGGTTTAAGCTGTAACTGTTGAGAACCTTTACACAGAGTTGCTTCGCCTTCAACGCAGAACAAAATGGCGGCACTTTGCTGGTTGATGGTGGTTTCTTTATCACTAAGATCATGCAGCGAGAAGGCAAAATCCTCCACTGGAATCGGGAAGTCCAGTTCTGCACCTTGCTTCACCGGCTGGGTCAACAACTGGTTAGCTGGTTTAGCTTCGAACTTCACGTTGGCAACGAGCTCAGGAATATCAATGTATTTAGGCGTCAGACCCGCACGCAGCACGTTATCGGAGTTCGCCATCACTTCCAGCGCCACGCCTTGCAGGTAGGCGTGTGGTGTTTCAGCGAACAGGAACATCGCTTCGCCAGGGTTCAGTTTCACCACATTCAGCAACAGCGGGGAGAACAGACCGCTGTCATTCGGGTAAAATTCAGAAATTAAACGAATCGTTTGCCACGGTTCGCCCTGTTGGCTGTCGAGTGCCGATTTTAAAATCGCCAGCGCGCGGGATTTTTCTTCACCCTGCATATTTAACAGGCTGGCGAACAGTTCGCTTAAACGCTCGGCATTGGGCTGTTGTAAAAAGTGAGCAATTGCCGGATGTGCGCCCGCAACTGGCTGGAGCAGAGAGACAATCTCGGAAAACTCACGAAACGCGTTCATCGCGAGGAATGGTGTCAGCGCAAAAACCAGCTCCGGCTTGTGGTTAGGATCTTTATAGTTACGCTCGGCGGCATCCATCGGAATACCTGCGGCATTTTCTTTGGCGAAACCGATTTCAGAATTGCGTTTGTTCGGATGAACCTGAATGGAGAGCGGCTGGGCTGCGCATAATACTTTGAACAGGAAAGGCAGTTCGCCAAAGCGTCTGGCAACGGCCTCTCCAAGCAGAGTCGATTTATCACTCTCAATCACATCACGCAGTGAAACGATATCTCCTGTGGCATTGTGCACACGGGAACTGCTTTTCGGATGTGCCCCCATCCACAGCTCGGCCATCGGCTGGCTGGACGGATTTTCCATACCATAAAGTTCAGTCAATGCCGTTTTGCTGCCCCAGGCATAGTTTTGCACTGAGTTAATGAGTTTTTGCATGATCAATCCCT
The DNA here is from genome assembly GCF_013368855.2 of Escherichia sp. 93.0816. Lineage (NCBI taxonomy): Bacteria > Pseudomonadati > Pseudomonadota > Gammaproteobacteria > Enterobacterales > Enterobacteriaceae > Escherichia > Escherichia sp. 93.0816. The sequence goes on from NZ_JABWNC020000001.1 coordinate 481,561, forward strand.
GTTTAAATGTGGAAATTAATCCCGCTATTAAAGCAAGAATCCTACGGGAAGTAACCTGGAGCCGCAAAAAGTCGTACTAGTCTCAGTTTTTGTTAAAAAAGTGTGTAGGATATTGTTGCTCGCTTTTAACAGGGCAACGGAACACCCGCCCAGAGCATAACCAAACCAGGCAGTAAGTGAGAGAACAATGTCAAACAAACCCTTTCATTATCAGGCTCCTTTCCCACTCAAAAAAGATGATACCGAGTATTACCTGCTGACCAGCGAACACGTTAGCGTATCTGAATTTGAAGGGCAGGAGATTTTGAAAGTCGCGCCAGAAGCGTTAACTCTGCTGGCGCGTCAGGCGTTTCATGATGCGTCATTTATGCTGCGCCCGGCTCACCAACAGCAGGTTGCCGACATTCTGCGTGACCCGGAAGCCAGCGAAAACGATAAATATGTGGCACTGCAATTCCTGCGAAACTCCGATATCGCGGCAAAAGGCGTTCTGCCAACCTGTCAGGATACCGGTACCGCGATTATCGTTGGTAAAAAAGGACAGCGCGTATGGACCGGCGGTGGCGACGAAGCGGCTTTGGCGCGCGGTGTCTATAACACCTATATCGAAGATAATCTGCGCTACTCGCAAAACGCGCCGCTGGATATGTATAAAGAGGTGAATACCGGCACCAACCTGCCAGCGCAGATCGATCTTTATGCCGTTGATGGCGACGAGTACAAATTCCTCTGTATTGCCAAAGGTGGCGGTTCGGCAAACAAAACGTATCTTTATCAGGAAACCAAAGCGTTACTGACGCCGGGGAAACTGAAAAATTACCTGGTTGAGAAAATGCGCACGCTGGGGACGGCGGCGTGTCCTCCGTATCACATTGCGTTCGTTATTGGAGGAACGTCTGCGGAAACTAACCTTAAAACGGTAAAACTGGCTTCCGCTAAATACTATGACGAACTGCCCACGGAAGGGAATGAGCACGGTCAGGCGTTCCGCGATGTGGAGCTGGAAAAAGAATTACTGATCGAAGCGCAAAATCTTGGTCTGGGGGCGCAGTTTGGTGGTAAATACTTCGCTCACGATATCCGCGTGATTCGCCTGCCGCGTCATGGTGCATCCTGCCCGGTTGGTATGGGCGTTTCCTGTTCCGCTGACCGTAATATTAAAGCGAAGATCAACCGTCAGGGGATCTGGATCGAAAAACTGGAACATAATCCAGGCAAATATATCCCTGAAGAATTGCGTAAAGCGGGAGAAGGCGAGGCGGTGCGCGTAGACCTTAATCGTCCGATGAAAGAGATCCTTGCACAGTTGTCGCAGTATCCCGTTTCTACGCGCTTATCGCTTAACGGCACGATTATCGTCGGTCGTGATATTGCCCACGCCAAACTGAAAGAGCGCATGGACAACGGCGAAGGGCTACCGCAATACATCAAAGATCACCCGATTTACTACGCGGGTCCGGCAAAAACGCCAGAAGGTTATGCCTCCGGTTCTCTCGGCCCAACAACCGCCGGACGGATGGATTCTTATGTCGATCAACTGCAAGCGCAGGGCGGAAGTATGATCATGCTGGCGAAAGGCAACCGCAGCCAGCAGGTGACGGATGCCTGTAAAAAACACGGTGGCTTCTACCTCGGCAGTATTGGCGGCCCGGCGGCAGTGCTGGCACAGGGCAGTATTAAGAGCCTGGAATGTGTTGAGTATCCTGAACTGGGAATGGAAGCGATCTGGAAAATCGAAGTGGAAGATTTCCCGGCGTTTATCCTTGTGGATGATAAAGGAAATGACTTCTTCCAGCAGATACAGCTCACACAGTGTACCCGCTGCGTGAAATAAACAGAGCCGTCCTTCGGGGCGGCTTTTTTACATGGCACGAAAGACCAAACATTTGTTATCAAATAGTAAATAATGAGTGAGCTAAAAGTTGCTTAACGTAAGCAAAACAGAAAGAAAAAATTAATCAGGTGAGGAGCAGTCCATGAAAACAGTACGCAGCGAAAAAGATTCGATGGGTGCGATCGATGTCCCGGCAGATAAGCTGTGGGGCGCACAAACTCAACGCTCGCTGGAGCATTTCCGCATTTCGACGGAGAAAATGCCAACCTCACTGATTCATGCGCTGGCGCTAACCAAGCGCGCAGCGGCAAAAGTTAATGAAGATTTAGGCTTGCTGTCTGAAGAGAAAGCGAGTGCCATTCGTCAGGCGGCAGATGAAGTGCTGGCGGGACAGCATGACGATGAATTTCCGCTGGCTATCTGGCAGACCGGTTCCGGTACGCAAAGCAATATGAATATGAACGAAGTGCTGGCTAACCGGGCGAGCGAATTGCTTGGCGGCGTGCGTGGGATGGAACGTAAAGTTCACCCTAATGACGACGTGAACAAAAGCCAAAGTTCCAATGATGTCTTTCCGACGGCGATGCATGTTGCGGCGCTGCTGGCGCTGCGCAAGCAACTCATTCCGCAGCTTAAAACACTGACACAAACGCTGAGTGAGAAATCGCGCGCATTTGCTGATATCGTCAAAATTGGTCGTACCCACTTGCAGGACGCCACGCCGCTGACGCTGGGGCAGGAGATTTCTGGTTGGGTAGCGATGCTGGAGCATAATCTCAAACATATTGAATACAGTCTGCCGCACGTGGCGGAACTGGCGCTGGGTGGTACAGCAGTAGGGACGGGGCTGAATACTCATCCGGAATATGCGCGTCGCGTTGCGGATGAACTTTCGGTAATTACCTGCGCGCCGTTTGTTACCGCCCCGAACAAATTTGAAGCTCTGGCGACCTGTGATGCGCTGGTTCAGGCGCATGGCGCATTGAAAGGGTTGGCTGCGTCACTGATGAAAATTGCCAATGACGTCCGTTGGCTGGCATCAGGCCCTCGCTGCGGAATTGGTGAAATCTCAATCCCGGAAAACGAGCCGGGCAGTTCAATCATGCCTGGGAAAGTGAACCCAACGCAGTGTGAAGCGTTAACCATGCTTTGCTGTCAGGTGATGGGGAACGACGTGGCGATCAACATGGGTGGCGCTTCCGGAAACTTTGAACTGAACGTCTTCCGCCCGATGGTTATCCACAATTTCCTGCAATCGGTACGCTTGCTGGCAGATGGCATGGAAAGTTTTAACAAACACTGTGCAGTGGGGATTGAGCCGAATCGTGAGCGAATCAATCAATTACTCAATGAATCGCTGATGCTGGTGACCGCACTCAACACCCACATTGGCTATGACAAAGCCGCCGAGATTGCCAAAAAGGCGCATAAAGAAGGGCTGACCTTAAAAGCCGCAGCCCTTGCGCTGGGCTATCTTAGCGAAGCCGAGTTTGACAGCTGGGTACGACCAGAACAGATGGTCGGTAGCATGAAAGCAGGGCGTTAATCTGCAACATACAGGTGCAGCCGTGGAATGATCAAACGAAGCGGCTGCGCCTGCGGTTTATAACGGTGCTGCACATTGTCGGCATCGTAATTCAACAACTCGCCAACGTCTGGCACGCCCGCGCCATTATCCCGATTAATCAGTGCAATCAGAGGCGTCGGGCAGGCGTGTTGTACCTGTTTTTGATCTCCCTTGTACCAGACGCGGGCAATCGGCTGCACCTTCACCGGACGTTTGATTTTTAACTTCGCGTCCTGTGGCAGGGCGGCAATATCCTGATATTCACGCTCCAGTTTTCCCTGCCACTCCTCACGCGTCCACGGTGCAACGCTGCGGGGTGATTTCAGACTTTTTTCCAGCTGCGCCAGCACTTCATCACGATGCAAATTCTTAATGATATGTTTATTCGCCCAGCCAAAACGTAAAGTTGCGGGGTCATGCAGAACGGTGAGGGTGCGGTAAGCGTTCAGTGTGATCAGCCCCGGCAAATGGCGATGCACCCATTCAAAACGCGCCGCCGTAGGAAGTTCTGACTCAACCGTGACGATATGCTCGAAAGTGGTTTTAAGTTGATTGATGCGCTGGATATGACTTACCAGCGCCGCTTGTGAAAGATTGTCGACCTGATAACACAACACGCCGGGCAGACGAACAGCGGCCTTGCTGCTGCGATTTTCAGACTGTTGCTGAATAAACAAATGGCGGAAATGACGTAGCGCGAGCGCCTGCGCCTCTTTGCCGAGATGTTGCTTAACTTCAATGCTGTTCAGCGGATTATGCTCATCCTCTTTTTTGACTTCCGGTAAAGAGAACACCCGGGCAACCAGCAACTTGTGCTGTTCAAGCTCAGCGGCAAATGCGGCAAGTTCTTGCTCCATCTGGCGAAAGGTAGTATTGAGTCGATCTACGAGATCGTAACGAGCCATAAAATCACCATTTAGTTACAACATACTTGTTTTATAGCACAGTGGCGACGGTTTGACCACCGTGCGCTTAGCGTCAGGCAGAGGTAAATTGCGCAATGTTGTGCCATAACGGCCAGCTAAACGAGAAGCGGGCACCACCCAGTTCGCTGGTATCACAATTAACCGTGCCGCCCATAGTCAGCGCAATAGAGCGGACAATTGCCAGTCCCAGCCCGCAGCCGCCGGTTGCACGGTCACGGCTGGGGTCGAGGCGAACAAAGGGTTCAAAAATATGCTCTCGATCCTGTGGTGCAATCCCTGCACCATCATCTTCAACAATTAATGTCGCTCTGTTTCCTGTCAGTAGCAGGCTGGTTTCAACGGTTGAATGGCAGTAGCGCAGGGCGTTATTGAGCAAGTTATCCAGTACGCGCTCCATTAAGCGCATATCCAGCGCCGCATAATGACCTTGCGTGATGGTTTTTATCCGTACCGTTTTATCGGGAGTTAGCGCCTGAATATCGGCCAGATGCGTTGATAGCCACAACGGCAGGTCTGGTTCGCTAAGATGGAGCTCATTTTGCGGGCGATCGAGTCGGGCATAAGTCAGCAGTTCTTCAATTAAAGCTTCCAGTTGGCTGATATCGCGATTCAGCGCCTGAGATTCTGTTGCGCTCAGGTTATCGCTCATCTCCAGGCGATAACGCAGGCGCACTAACGGCGTTCGCAGTTCGTGGGCGATACCGTCGATAAGCTGTTTTTTGCTGGCAATCAAGGCGTTGATATTGTCCGCCATCTGGTTAAACGCCACGCCAAGTCGTTCAAAACTCGAACCATCATCAAAGTGAATACGTTCATTGAGATGCCCATCGCCAAATCGTTGTGCCGCTGCTTCCAGTTTTAGCATGTCCTGCCAGTGCGGACGCATCCAGATAAACACCGGAAAGGCGAGGGAGATGGCAATAAAAGCGATCAGCGCGATATCCAGCAATCGCATCTGATGGAGATAATAAAGATAAGGAACAGGACCAACTGCCAGCACGTAGTGGCTGCGCGGGATACGTTGTAAAAACGTGTACTGATCGTCCAGGGCGACAATTTCGCCGCCACGCAGCCGGTGCATGGAAATATCATCAAGATGGTATTTACTCAGTGGCTCGACACGCAGATCGAAAGAGAGATTTAAATCCATCTCTTTCAGCGTCTTACCCCAGTCGTGTGGGGGGATTTCACGCAATTCGCTGCGCATCAGATACAGCGAACTGTTCATCAAATCATCCAGTGACTGTTTGCCCGCGCGTTCGGCGGTAAATTTGTACACCAGCCCAACCAGCAGGGACATCACCAGAAAGCAGACAAACAGTAAAAGATAAAACTGGATAAACAGTTTTTTCATCGCTTATTCCCACGCATGAGGCGCAAACAGATAGCCTTTGTTTCGCACGGTTTTAATGCGATAAGGTTCGGCAGCGTTATCGCGCAGTTTTTTTCTTAACCGCGAAATAGCCACGTCCACGCTACGATCCAGGCCGTCATAGCTGACGCCGCGTAAATTTTTCAACAATGCATCTCTGTCCATAATTTGCCCCGCGTGGGTGGCTAACTCCCAGAGCAGTTCAAAATCGGCGGTAGAAAGTGAAATTTCACGGTCAGCAAGCGTAACTACACGGTTAATGGGATCGATGGTCAACGTACCGAAATGCAATGCCTTGTAAGGAGTAAGAGGTGCTTCTTGTATACCTTTGGTCAGCGTAGTTTGCTCATTCTGACGCAAATGTAAACGTAACCGCGCCAGCAGGACTGCGGGGGGCGTCGTTTTGAGAATATAGTCGCAGGCGCCCATTTCCAGAGCCAGAATGTGGTTCATATCACTATCGAGAGATGTCAGCAGAACTATAGGCCCGCTCCATTTAGTGCGTAAATCACGACAGACAGTCATGCCGTCCTTGCCTGGTAGCATGATATCGAGGAGCACCAGATCCGGATTTTCCCGCAGAATTGTTTCTTCTGCATGGTCGCCGCGAGGTTCAATGGTTACCTGTATATCATGTTTCGCCAAATACGCGGCAATCAGTGAACCGACTTCTGCGTCATCTTCCACAAATACGATAGTGTTCATATTATTCACGGTAGATATAAAAACGTCACAATACACTGCACCGTTTTTACTTACTATCAATCGTTCCTAAACAAGTTTGCATCAGGTATTCTACGGATGACTTGTTATGGAAGTGTTAAGGTAAAAAGATGGGGCTGGTAATCAAAGCCGCGCTTGGTGCGCTGGTGGTGGTGTTAATTGGTGTATTAGCAAAAACGAAAAATTACTATATCGCCGGGCTGATTCCGCTTTTCCCGACCTTTGCGCTTATTGCGCATTATATTGTTGCCAGCGAACGCGGCATTGAAGCCTTACGCGCAACCATCATTTTCAGCATGTGGTCGATTATTCCCTATTTTATTTACCTGGCGTCGCTGTGGTATTTCACCGGAATAATGCGCTTGCCCGCTGCTTTTGTGGGTTCCGTTGCGTGCTGGGGGATAAGCGCATGGGTGTTGATTATATGCTGGATGAAGCTGCATTAACGCAGATGTCGACCGCCATCAAGCGGAAAACTGCGTCCGGTAACAAAGCAACTGGTGAGTAAATAATCGACCAGGTCGATCACTTCTTTCTCGCCAGGCGCGGTTTTCATCAGTGATTTATTCAGCGCCTGTTGACGATATTCAGCATCATCATGCTCATTAAACAGGATCAGCGATGGCGCGATAGAATTCACTTTCACTTCCGGTGCCAGCTTGCGGGCAAACGAGCGGGTCATATTATCCAGCGCCGCTTTGCTCGCAGCATAGGCAATATGTTTGTCGCTTCCGCGCTCCACCACATAATCGGTAAAGTGAATGATATCGCTGGCGGCGTGTCCGTGCCCACGCAGTAATCTTTCCAGAGCGTGGTTAAGAAGGTATGGAGTATTAACGTGGATCTGCATCATGCTGGCCAGCACGTCAGTCAGTGGCGTACCTGGTTTTTCAGCCATCCACGCGCTGGCGTTATGCAAAATAGCACGCAGGCCGTGGGTGCTTTTTAGTACCTCATCGGCAAACGCCATCACACCGTCGTTGGTTGAAAAATCAGCCTGAATACATTGCGCACCCGCATTAATCAGCCCATCAATGGCAGGATAGTGCGTCCGATAGCTGACAATCACCGGTTGCTTTTGATTAATGAAATGCCAGGCGAGGGCAAGGCCGATGCGACGGCCTCCGCCAGTAATTAATATTGGCAAGGGGTGGGTTTTACCCATCGTTATCTCCTTTGCTATCCAACGATGGGACGAACGTTATCCCACCAGCATCCAGGTCGCCGGAACTGCGGCAATTAACAACATGCTAATTAACACCATTTCCTGACGATTCAGTACATTATCATGTGTATGCGTTTTACGCGCGTACAGGAATACCAGAAGCCCAGGTGCATACAGAACGACGGACAACAGCAGGTGCATTGGGCCAGAGGCGTACAATAACCATAAGCCATAAATGCAGGCACCGATACCTACTGCTTTATGCAGTGGACGGGTAGCGATTTTCAGCAGGAACGCGCCAACCAGGAAATAGGGCACCAGAATCATTTCTGAGGCGATGGTCAGCAATGTGTTGTAATCGGAACCGGTTAGCCAGATGAGTACCAGACAAATTTGCACGCAGATGTTGGTCAGCCACAGTGAGGCAGACGGCGCAGCTTGCGCATTCTGGCGAGCAAAAATGCGCGGGAATGCTTTATGTGTGGCCGCCAGGAAGGGGACTTCTGCCGCCATAATGGTCCAGCTTAAGTACGCGCCGCAAACGGAAACGATCAGTCCGGCAGCGATGATAATCTCGCCCCACGGCCCCATCATTTTCACCATCAGGCCGGCCATAGACGGGTTACGGATTTCAGCAAGTTCCGGGCGTGCTACCACGCCCAGCGAAAGCAGCGTTACCAGTAAATAAACGCCCAGCGCGGAAAGTACCGCCAGAAGTGTTGCTTTGCCGACATCATGTTTATTACGCGCTCGCGCAGAAACGACCACTGCACCTTCCACGCCAATGAATACCCACAGTGTGATCAACATTGTGTTTTTCACCTGTTCCCATACTGGTATGCCAAGTGCTAGGCCAGTGAAGTCGAGTTTGAAGGTGTCCAGTTTGAACATCATCATCGCCAGCACAATAAACAGACCTAGCGGCAATAATTTTGCCAGCGTCGCCACCAGGTTAATGCTGGCAGCAGTCTGCACGCCGCGCAGGATCAAAAAGTGAACAATCCATAATAAGGCGGATGCACCGACAATCGATTGCCTGGTATTACCATCGCCAAACAGGCGCAATTCCGGCGTGTCAGTAAAAAAGCTTAATGCGGAAAAGACGATCACCAGATAGGAGACGTTGGCGATAACTGCGCACAGCCAGTATCCCCATGCGGAGCAGAAACCAATCAGTTCGCCAAACCCTTCACGGGCATAGGTAAAGATACCGCCGTCAAGGTCGGGACGAATACGCGTCAGGATCAGCATAGCGAAGGCCAGTAATAAAATCCCTGCGCCGGTGATACCCCAGCCGATCAATAATGCTGCCGGGCTGGCTACCGCCGCCATATTTTGCGGCAGACTGAAAACACCTGCGCCCAGCATTGAGCTTAATACCAGCGCAGTGAGCGCGCTCAGTCCCAGTTTCTTTTCCATCTGTATCCAGTGATCAAAACGTGTTTGGAAGAATAAATATTAGGACAAAACGCATAAAAATGGTGTTTGTCACTAAGGCGCGGGATTTTACGAAGAGATGTATCGTCATGCAATGGTTAGGGGAAAATTTGTGACTAAAAATGCTAAAGGCGGCATAAAGCCGCCTTATCGTGATACTGAATAGTTATTTATACAGGTCTGCGCTGATGGTCAGGTTATTGCCACGTTCCTGCCACTGGCGGGTGATGTGGTAATACTTAGCCCCTTTCTTCGCGGCACGTTTAGCAACCTGGTAGGAAACTTCGGTCATGTTGCCGTAGTTACCTGAGAACTTAATGCTGTCGAACGGCACCATCATCGCTGCGGTCGCTTTGTTCAGTTCTTCTACTTTAGTGCCGTCAGGTAGCGTGACAGTGTAACGTCCACCTTTTGATGACTGGGTTTCAAAGAAGCGACCGACTTCGGAACTTGGTGACGCAGTAGTGGCAACGCCAGGGATTTCAACTTTCTTCGCAGCTTCGCCACCGGCAGCCAGGGCTGCACGTCCCGCGTCGGAATCCGCCGGGATCACATCCGGGCTTTGTACTACGCGTTTCTTAGCATCTTTTTTATAGATGAATGCGGTAATACGCTGGTTGCCGCCCTGGTTGGCATCGATTTGACGAACAATATAGAAAGAGTATGCGCCTTTTGCTTTCGCCGCTTTGGTGATGGCGTCATTGACTTCAGGCTGGCTACGGTAAAAGCCCTGGACGGTAACTGTATCAAACGGTTCGATCAGAACGGCCTGGTCTTTGGGCAGTTCCACCACGCCATTAATCACGCGATTTTTTTCGGTTTCTGCTTTTTCAGCATCAGACTTATAGAGATCGGCAACTACACGCCAGTTACCGCTGTTACCGAAATCTGACGTATCGACAACATAAAAAGAGGCTGCGCCTTCTTTATCAGCGCGGCGGGATACGGCTTTCACCGCCTCGCCAATGGCATTGAAACGTCCGGTAACCACTACACGGTCAAAAGGTTTAACCGCTGCCGCTTGCTCCGGTGTCAGTTCTGTTGCTGCGTTAACGGAGAATGCCGTAGCAGAAAGCAGTGCCGACGCCAGGAGGGTGTTCTTAAGCTTCATAAAAATAATCCTTCGCCTTGCGCAAACCAGGTACTGGTATTGTTATTAACGAGAAACGTGGCTGATTATTGCATTTAAACGGTGTAACTGTCTGCGTCATTTTTCATATCAGACTTCTTGATTTGATTTTAAACCTGTTCGAATAACCATGTATGATTAAAAAGTGAGCGCAGTGGCATAGATGGCTGAAATGGCTGAATTGTATAAGTTAATTTAATGTTAACTGGTAGCTTGCGACGGGGTGATCTCATGTTTTACCTGGCTATTGAAGACAATTATCGCCCTTTATCCTGTGTTCTATGGTGTTTATCCCACTATCAAGGCTGAATCGTTAATATTTTTCGAGTTAACGCCGAAATACTGATTTTTGGCGCTAGATCACAGGCATTATTTTCAGTACGTTATAGACGTTTGTTACTAATTTATTTTAACGGAGTAACATTTAGCTCGTTCATGAGCGGCTTGTGTACCTTGAAACACAGGCAAACCATCATCAATAAAACCGATGGAAGGGAATATCATGCGAATTGGCATACCAAGAGAACGGTTAACCAATGAAACCCGTGTTGCAGCAACGCCAAAAACAGTGGAACAGTTGCTGAAACTAGGTTTTACCGTCGCGGTAGAGAGCGGCGCGGGTCAACTGGCGAGTTTTGACGATAAAGCGTTTGTGCAAGCGGGCGCTGAAATAGTAGAAGGGAATAACGTCTGGCAGTCAGAGATCATTCTGAAGGTCAATGCACCGTTAGATGATGAAATTGCACTGCTGAATCCAGGTACAACGCTGGTAAGTTTTATCTGGCCTGCGCAGAATCCGGAACTAATGCAAAAACTTGCGGAACGTAACGTCACCGTGATGGCGATGGACTCCGTACCGCGTATTTCTCGCGCCCAGTCGCTGGACGCGTTAAGTTCGATGGCGAATATCGCAGGTTATCGCGCTATTGTCGAAGCAGCTCATGAGTTTGGTCGCTTTTTTACCGGACAAATCACTGCGGCAGGTAAAGTGCCGCCGGCAAAAGTCATGGTGATTGGTGCGGGTGTTGCTGGTCTGGCGGCCATTGGTGCAGCAAACAGCCTCGGCGCAATTGTGCGTGCGTTCGATACTCGTCCGGAAGTGAAAGAACAAGTTCAGAGTATGGGCGCGGAATTCCTCGAACTGGATTTTAAAGAGGAAGCAGGCAGCGGCGATGGCTATGCCAAAGTGATGTCGGAAGCGTTCATCAAAGCGGAAATGGAGCTTTTTGCTGCGCAGGCAAAAGAAGTCGATATCATTGTTACCACTGCGCTGATTCCAGGCAAACCGGCACCGAAACTGATTACCCGTGAAATGGTGGACTCCATGAAGTCGGGCAGTGTGATTGTCGATCTGGCAGCACAAAACGGCGGTAACTGTGAATACACCGTGCCGGGGCAAATCTTCACCACTGAAAATGGCGTCAAAGTCATTGGTTATACCGATCTTCCGGGGCGTCTGCCGACGCAATCCTCACAGCTTTATGGCACCAACCTCGTCAATCTGCTGAAACTGTTGTGCAAAGAGAAAGACGGCAACATTACTGTTGATTTTGATGATGTGGTGATTCGTGGTGTGACCGTGATCCGTGCGGGTGAAATTACCTGGCCGGCGCCGCCGATTCAGGTTTCAGTCCAGCCGCAGGCAGCGCAGAAAGCAGCACCGGAAGTCAAAACCGAGGAAAAATGTGCCTGTTCGCCGTGGCGTAAATACGCCTTGATGGCGCTGGCAATTATCCTTTTCGGCTGGCTGGCAAATGTTGCACCGAAAGAGTTCCTCGGACACTTCACCGTGTTCGCGCTGGCGTGCGTTGTCGGCTATTACGTGGTGTGGAATGTATCGCACGCGTTACATACACCGTTGATGTCGGTCACCAATGCGATTTCAGGGATTATTGTTGTCGGAGCACTTTTACAGATTGGCCAGGGCGGCTGGGTTAGCTTCCTTAGTTTTATCGCGGTGCTTATAGCCAGCATTAATATTTTCGGTGGCTTCACCGTGACTCAGCGTATGCTGAAAATGTTTCGCAAAAACTAAGGGGTAACATATGTCTGGAGGATTAGTTACAGCTGCATACATTGTTGCCGCGATCCTGTTTATCTTCAGTCTGGCTGGGCTTTCAAAACATGAAACGTCTCGCCGGGGTAACAACCTCGGTATCGCCGGGATGGCGATTGCTTTAATTGCAACTATCTTTGGACCGGATACTGGCAACGTTGGCTGGATCTTACTGGCGATGGTCATCGGTGGGGCGATTGGTATCCGTCTGGCGAAGAAAGTCGAAATGACCGAAATGCCGGAGCTGGTGGCGATCCTGCATAGCTTCGTTGGTCTGGCGGCGGTGTTGGTTGGCTTTAACAGCTATCTGCATCATGACGCGGAAATGGCGCCGATTCTGGCCAATATTCACCTGACGGAAGTGTTCCTCGGTATCTTCATCGGTGCGGTGACTTTCACGGGGTCGGTCGTGGCGTTCGGTAAGCTGTGCGGCAAAATTTCGTCTAAACCGCTGATGCTGCCAAACCGTCACAAAATGAACCTGGCGGCACTGGTTGTTTCCTTCCTGCTGCTGATTGTTTTTGTTCGCACTGAAAGCGTTGGCCTGCAAGTTCTGGCATTGCTGATAATGACCGCCATTGCGCTGGTATTCGGCTGGCATTTAGTCGCCTCCATCGGTGGCGCAGATATGCCTGTAGTGGTGTCGATGCTGAACTCTTATTCTGGTTGGGCAGCGGCGGCGGCGGGCTTTATGCTCAGTAATGACCTGCTGATTGTGACCGGTGCGCTGGTCGGTTCTTCTGGTGCCATCCTTTCTTACATTATGTGTAAGGCGATGAACCGTTCCTTTATCAGCGTCATTGCGGGCGGTTTCGGTACAGATGGTTCTTCCACCGGTGACGATCAGGAAGTTGGCGAGCATCGCGAAATCACTGCGGAAGAGACGGCAGAATTGCTGAAAAATTCGCACTCGGTGATCATCACCCCAGGCTACGGCATGGCGGTCGCGCAGGCACAATATCCGGTGGCAGAAATCACCGAGAAATTGCGTGCCCGTGGTATCAATGTGCGTTTCGGTATTCACCCGGTTGCAGGTCGATTGCCGGGGCATATGAACGTATTGCTGGCAGAAGCGAAAGTACCGTATGACATCGTGCTGGAAATGGACGAGATCAACGATGATTTTGCTGATACCGACACTGTGTTGGTGATTGGCGCTAACGATACGGTTAACCCGGCGGCGCAGGACGATCCGAAAAGCCCAATTGCCGGAATGCCTGTGCTGGAAGTGTGGAAAGCACAGAACGTGATTGTCTTTAAACGTTCGATGAACACTGGCTATGCTGGCGTGCAAAACCCGCTGTTCTTCAAGGAAAACACTCACATGCTGTTTGGCGATGCCAAGGCCAGCGTGGATGCAATCCTGAAAGCACTGTAACTCTGACGGCCTCTGTGGAGGCCGTTACTCTTTATTGAGATCGCTTAACAGGACGGCGATGCTTTGGCCTCCCGCCGTTTGTTCAAGCGCAATTTTGACAACAATCGTCAACGGCACGGAAAGCAGCATTCCCACCGGTCCTAATAACCATCCCCAAAAAATTAACGACAAAAAAACTACCAGTGTGGAAAGCCCCAACCCGCGCCCCATGATGCGCGGCTCCAGAATATTGCCGAAGACCAGATTAATCAGCAGATATCCCGCCAGCACCAGTAACGCCTCATAGAAACCATTAAACACCAGTACCTGAGCGATAGGGGGGATAGCCGCGAGAACCGAACCAATATTGGGAATGTAATTAAGCGCGAAGGCCAACAATCCCCAGACAAAAGCGAAACGAACATCGAGTGCGGCGAGCATCGCCCAGGCGACCAGACCGGTGATGATGCTGATGGCTGTTTTCAGCACCAGGTAATGCGACACACTGTCAATGGCGCGCTGGATCGCCGCCATACCTTCGACCGGGCGCGCCATCATTTGCTGGAGTTTGCCGGGAAGTTGTGGCACTTCGAGCAGCATAAACAACACCGTCAGCAACAATAAAAATATGGATGACATGGCGTTAGATAACTGCGTCAGCAAGTTGGTGAGCAACGTCATCGCCGCGTTCGGATCAATATAATGCGCCAGTTGGTCAACCGAGACATCAATACCCGCGCGTTGTAATAAAGGTTCCAGAACTTGCAGGGGCTTTATGATTGAGCTGCGATACTGTGGCAAAGTGCGGGTCAGCTCATTGAGCGTTGAGCCGAGATAGGCCAGTAATAGCACCATCGCCATCACGATGATGACCATTAAAATCGACACAGCCAACACACGCGGCACTCGCCAGCGAACCATGCGTTGTACCAACGGATTAAGAATGACTGCAATAAATAGGGCGAGGATAAAGGGGACGATGATATCGGCGGCAAAACGGATACCGCAGAGAATAATGACCAGCATTCCCAACATAATGACTATTTTTAGGCCATTGAGCGTGATGATCGGCTTTGCCATGCGTATCCCCGTTTTTTCTTCCTTCGCTAATAATATTTTCTTTTTAGCCGTGGCATTATAACGAAAATCAAACTACTCAGGTAAAGAAATGAAAATGTTTTGAGTTAATTCTTAAGCTATGATACAAATCAGACGTGTACAACTACCGAGGACAATTATCATCCGCGATGACGAGAAGCAACACTGCGGATAATTGTAATATTATGGACAATTTGTTCAGGACGTTATTTTCTACATTTACTCATTTCCGTACCTCAACCACCATCTTGCTCGCAGGTGAGCAACACTGGCGCAACGCGCTTTAGTCCCTTCCTCTGCCAAAGCTGGCGCTCTGCGCTGGGCTGAATACTTTTCTTTTGGTTTCGCTGAGTCGAGCGAACGTTAAAATAATTCTCTTGCAGGGGAAGGACGATGTATATTTATTGGGTTTTATTAGGTCTGGCTATTGCCACAGAAATTACCGGCACGCTGTCAATGAAATGGGCGAGCGTTAGTGAGGGAAACGGTGGTTTTATTTTAATGCTGGTGATGATTTCGCTGTCATATATATTTCTCTCTTTTGCCGTGAAAAAAATAGCACTTGGCGTGGCTTATGCTCTGTGGGAAGGCATCGGTATTTTATTTATAACGCTCTTTAGTGTTCTGTTATTCGACGAAAGTTTATCGCTGCTAAAAATTGCCGGGTTAACAACCCTGGTGGCTGGGATTGTGTTGATTAAATCGGGTACTCGCAAAGTGCGTAAATCCTCGCTGGAGGTGAATCATGGCGCAGTTTGAATGGGTTCACGCCGCCTGGCTGGCACTGGCAATCGTGCTGGAAATTATTGCTAACGTCTTTTTGAAATTTTCTGACGGCTTTCGCCGTAAAGTCTATGGCTTGCTCTCACTGGCGGCGGTGCTTGCGGCCTTTAGCTCACTCTCCCAGGCAGTAAAGGGCATAGATTTGTCGGTGGCGTATGCGTTGTGGGGCGGGTTTGGTATTGCCGCCACGTTAGCCGCTGGCTGGATCTTGTTTGGTCAACGTTTAAATCGTAAAGGCTGGGTTGGTCTGGTCTTGCTGTTGGCTGGAATGATTATGGTGAAACTTGCCTGATGAACACGCTGCCCGACAATGCGGGCAGCGTTTGAATATTATTGCCGGGTCAGTTCTTCTAGTTTGTCGCGAAAACCAGTGACAGAAATGGCCCGGTTATCAGCACGCCAGCGATCTTTCGCTGCAGGAGCTGAACTTTGCACCCCAATTAACTGCCAGCCGTCATCAGTATGAAGCATCAACGGCGAACCACTGTCACCCGGTAGGGTATCGCACTGGTGCGACATTACCGAGGTTTGCGCCCAGCCGGTTATTTCGCAATTTTGATGACTGTACAACGTATCGAGATGATCTTCAGGATATCCCGCCTGAGTCACTTTACGACCCGCTGCTTTTAATGCGGCGATAAGCGCGGTTTTATCTCCCTCAAATAACGGCAATGGCGTAATACCCGAAGGCGGATTGCGCAGCACAATCAAACCGAAATCCCACGGCGCGGCTGCGGGGGGAACAATCCAGCCATCCCCATCCGGTTTTAACCGCTTCCCTAGTGTCGGATCAACGCGGCCTTCGATGTCGTGGATTTCATAGCGCCAAAGACCTTTATTCGACACAAAACGCAGCGCAACTGCTTTATCCGCTTTACCCTTCGGCGGCGTTAATAAACAGTGTCCTGCCGTTAATGCCAGGTTCGGCGCAATTAGCGTCGCCGTACATAAATTGCCGCTGGCCGTTTCTAGTTGCCCAACCGCATCCCACGGCGATTGGCTCGTGTTATTTACTGATACACGATCATCATGACCAAAAAATAGGGTGCTGACCTCATTATTGGTCGATTTATGATCGTCCGGTTTATCCGCAAACACAAATGCAGATGTCAGACTAATTGCACCCAGCACTACAGCAATAGTTATACGCATATCATACTCTGGTGAGTAATTATGATTATTAAAAGCAAACCCTCATGAATACTATAGACGGGACGGGATGAAAGTGGGAGTAAAATCAGATAACTACGCTCAGAAAAGATAAAAACGGGTGGCAATCAGGGCACATAAAATAAGGATGATAAGAATGAACTCAAAGCGATAACGGCCCACCATAGTACCCTCCGCTAAAGGCGGTGTTAAACGTTATCCGTTTAACACCGTAATTTTCAGGCGCGAGGGGGCGCGCCATTATTGCTGCCGATAACTTACGCGGCTGGTTGTACAACTGGTTTTGCAGATTGCTGCTGGCTGTGTTTTTTGCTGTGCTTTTTAGCTGCCTGTGCTTTTTGCTCAGGCGCTTTCTGTTCATTTTTCGCTTTTTTATGATGCTTTTTAGCCGCCTGCGCTTTTTGGGCAGGTGCCGCTTTATGCTGTTTTTTATGATGCGTTGTTTTTGCAGCCGCTGCTTTGGACACTGTAGCCGCCGGAGCAGGCGTGGTCGCAGTTTCCGCAGCAAATGCGACAGAAGAGAGACCCATAGTAGCGGCAACAACCAGAGCTAATACTTTTTTCATTGTCATACCCTCAATTTTGTTTTTTATGCAACCCCACTGCGGGGCCGATGTAATGACTATATCTCTGGAAATGACAGGCTTCCGTGAGTGCTTGGTTTCGGCATGTAACGATATGTACAAAGCGAATAGCGATGACGTGGGAAATAATAACGCATTGTGACGTAAGGAGAATTTCCCACCAATATAGGTAGTATTGAATAACTTAGCTTTTTCACTACCTATAAATCGGTAGAATCACTGTGTATTAGCAATAAATGACACACAGCAAAATGAATCCGCTAATTTGGGTATTTATTATCCTGATGACGTTAGATGCCCTGCGAGAAATGGCAGGCGCTTCGTCTGTTTTAGAGTGGTTATTAACGTTGAGTTGAGCAGGCAATAAGTCCGGACAGTAATTTAACATATCGTCCGGACTTATTTTTTTCAGGCGTGCAGGCGATGATGTAAACGTGTTCCGACCAGAATAGCGACCACCAGCATCAGGGCAATAAATGCACCGACACCGTTCCAGCCATAGTTATGCCAGAAGACGCCACCTAATGTTCCGGCAATGCTTGAACCCAGGTAGTAACAGAATAGATAAAGCGAGGAAGCCTGACCTTTGGCGCGTTTAGCACGAGGGCCAATCCAGCTACTGGCGACAGAGTGAGCGGCAAAAAATCCGCTGGAGAAAAGCATCATACCGACAAAAATCAGCCACAGTGAGCTGAACAATGTCAGGATAAGACCAAAAAGCATAACACCTGTCGAAAATAACATCACCGGGCCACGACCGAAGCGGGTAGTCATGGTGCCGGCTTTTGGCGAACTCCAGGTGCCTGTCAAATAGACCAGCGATAATAACCCAACCACTGCCTGGCTAACATGCCATGGTGAAAGCATCAACCGATAGCCGATGTAATTAAACAGCGTTACGAATGAGCCCATCAGCAAAAAGCCTTCGACGAATAATAAGGGGAGTCCCCGATCGCGCCAGTGCAGACGGAAGTTAATAAACAGTGTTTTTGGGCGCAGCGAAGAAGGACGGAAATGACGAGATTCCGGGAGAATTTTCCAGAACATTAACGCCGAGGTCAGGGCGAAACAGCCGATAGCCGCCAGCGCAATTCGCCAGTTAAAGAAGTCAGTAAATACACCACTGATTAAGCGCCCACTCATGCCGCCAATCGAGTTGCCGCTGATATACAGCCCCATTGAAAAGGCCACAAAACTAGGGTGGATCTCTTCGCTAAGGTAGGTCATACCAACGGCAGCTACGCCACTTAACGACAGACCAATCAAGGCGCGCATAATCAAAATGCCGTGCCAGCTGGTCATCATTGTCGAAAGTAACGTACAGATGGCGGCCAGCAGTAGCGCCGTTACCATCACCGGCTTGCGACCAATGGCATCGGATAGCGGGCCAGTAAACAGCAAACCGATAGCCAGCATCGCCGTTGAAATGGACAGTGAAATACTACTGTTAGCAGGCGTTAAGCCAAATTCTTGCGAAAGCACCGGAAGAATAGGCTGCACGCAATAGAGAAGCGCGAAGGTTGCCAGCCCGGCAGAGAATAGCGCCAGAGTGACACGCATAAATTGCGGTGTACCGCGTTTAATGAATTTGTTTGGCTGGGAAAGGGGTTGCTCGTCAGTGTCGCTTGCCGGAGCGCCATCAACAGTTGTAGTACGACTCACTTGAAATCCTTGCTAATTATGCCTGTGATGTGGGGTCAGGAATAGAGTAGGAAAATTGAATTGTTATGTCTAATATATTAATAATCTCAAATAAGATGTTTAAAATATGAATATTGAATTGCGTCACCTCCGTTACTTTGTTGCCGTTGCGGAAGAGCTGCATTTTGGACGCGCGGCTGCCCGTCTGAACATTTCGCAACCGCCGCTAAGTCAGCAGATTCAGGCTCTGGAGCAACAAATTGGCGCGCGACTGTTGGCACGAACCAACCGCAGCGTGCTGCTAACGGCCGCAGGGAAGCAGTTCCTTGCTGATAGTCGGCAAATTCTGTCTATGGTGGATGACGCAGCCGCTCGCGCTGAACGTCTGCATCAGGGAGAAGCGGGAGAGTTACGCATTGGCTTTACCTCGTCGGCACCCTTTATTCGCGCAGTGTCTGATACCTTATCCCTATTTCGCTGCGAATTTCCTGATGTCCATTTGCAGACGCGCGAGATGAATACTCGCGAGCAAATAGACCCTCTTACCGAAGGGACGCTCGATATGGGGTTGTTACGAAATACCGTGTTGCCGGAGACGCTGGATCACGCGGTAATCGTGCATGAACCGCTTATGGCGATGATCCCGCACGATCATCCTTTGGCAAATAAACCGAAGGTAACGCTGGCGGAACTGGCAAAAGAACCGTTTGTTTTTTTTGATCCGCACGTAGGGACGGGGCTGTATGACGACATTATTGGCCTGATGCGGCGTTATAATCTGACTCCGGTCATCACCCAGGAAGTGGGCGAGGCGATGACTATCATCGGTCTGGTTTCCGCCGGTCTTGGTGTTTCGATTTTGCCCGCCTCTTTTAAACGTGTCCAACTCAATGAAATGCGCTGGTTACCTATTGCTGAAGAGGATGCGGTTTCTGAAATGTGGCTGGTTTGGCCAAAGCATCGTGAACAAAGCCCGGCAGCACGGAACTTTCGTATTCAGCTGATGAATGCACTCCGGTGAGGGAAATTTCAGCAAAAAAAACCGAAAAATGTGCTGTTAATCACATGACGAAGTAAAAATTTGACGACGCATATTGAAGTACTTCACCATAACCGACAGATTATTTCGGAGCGCGAAAATATAGGGAGTATGCGGTGGTTGCTGAAAACCAGCCTGGGCACATTGATCAAATAAAGCAGACCAACGCAGGCGCGGTTTACCGCCTGATTGATCAGCTTGGTCCAGTTTCGCGTATCGATCTTTCCCGGCTGGCGCAACTGGCGCCAGCCAGTATCACCAAAATTGTCCGCGAAATGCTCGAAGCGCACCTGGTGCAAGAGCTGGAAATTAAAGAAGCGGGAAACCGTGGGCGTCCGGCGGTGGGGCTGGTGGTAGAAACAGAAGCCTGGCACTATCTTTCTTTGCGCATTAGTCGCGGGGAGATTTTTCTTGCCCTGCGCGACCTGAGCAGCAAGCTGGTGGTGGAAGACTCACTGGAGTTGGCGCTTCAGGACGAATTGCCACTGCTGGATCGCATAATTACTCATATTGATCAGTTTTTTATCCGCCATCAGAAAAAACTTGAGCGTCTGACATCTATTGCCATTACGTTGCCGGGAATTATTGATACGGAAAATGGCATTGTGCATCGTATGCCGTTCTATGAGGACGTAAAAGAGATGCCGCTCGGCGAAGTACTGGAGCAGCATACCGGTGTACCGGTTTATATTCAGCATGATATTAGTGCATGGACGATGGCTGAGGCCCTGTTTGGCGCATCACGCGGAGCGCGCGATGTGATTCAGGTGGTGATTGATCACAACGTGGGTGCGGGTGTGATTACCGATGGCCATTTGTTACACGCGGGAAGCAGTAGCCTTGTGGAGATTGGTCACACTCAGGTCGATCCCTATGGGAAACGCTGTTATTGCGGTAACCACGGCTGCCTGGAAACCATCGCTAGTGTTGATAGTATTCTTGAGCTTGCACAATTACGTTTGAATCAATCTATGAGTTCTATGTTACATGGGCAGCCATTAACCGTGGATTCATTGTGCCTGGCTGCGTTGCAGGGCGATCTGCTGGCAAAAGATATTATTACTGGCGTGGGGACGCACGTCGGGCGCATTCTTGCCATCATGGTGAATTTATTCAACCCACAAAAAATACTGATTGGTTCGCCGCTAAGTAAGGCTGCAGAGATCCTGTTCCCTGTAATTTCAGACAGTATCCGTCAGCAGGCGCTTCCAGCCTACAGCCAGCACATTAGCGTCGAGAGCACCCAGTTCTCTAATCAGGGGACGATGGCGGGGGCGGCGTTGGTAAAGGACGCGATGTATAACGGTTCTTTGTTGATTCGTCTGTTGCAGGGTTAACATTTTTTAACTGTTCTACCAAAATTTGCGCTATCTCAAATTGGGCCAGGAACGCATAACTTAGACTTCCAAAGTTGAATTATTTTCCTGGCTTATATTTGTGAAGCATAACGGTGGAGTTAGTGATGCTGAAGCGTTTCTTTATAACAGGTACAGACACTTCTGTGGGGAAAACGGTGGTTTCCCGCGCATTGCTACAAGCGTTAGCCTCCCAGGGAAAAACGGTTGCGGGGTATAAACCCGTGGCGAAGGGGAGCAAAGAGACACCGGATGGGCTACGTAATAAAGATGCTCTGGTGTTGCAGAGTGTTTCATCAATTGAACTGCCTTATGAAGCAGTCAATCCCATAGCGTTAAGTGAAGAAGAAAGCAGTGTGGCGCACAGTTGCCCGATCAATTACACCCTCATTTCTAATGGTCTGGCTAATCTGACTGATAAAGTCGACCATGTGGTTGTTGAAGGTACTGGCGGCTGGCGTAGCCTGATGAATGACCTGCGTCCGCTCTCTGAATGGGTGGTTCAGGAGCAGCTACCCGTGTTGATGGTGGTAGGTATTCAGGAAGGTTGTATTAACCATGCGCTTCTGACCGCACAGGCGATTGCAAACGACGGACTGCCGCTGATTGGCTGGGTGGCTAACCGTATCAACCCAGGGTTAGCACACTACGCTGAAATCATTGATGTATTGGGTAAAAAACTCCCGGCGCCGCTTATTGGTGAGCTTCCTTATCTGCCTCGCGCAGAACAGCGAGAACTGGGGCAATATATCCGTTTATCCATGCTGCGCAGTGTGCTGGCGGTAGATAGAGTCACGATGTAACGTCCGCGACATTACTGACGCAATCACACAAGCAATCAATAAACCGGGGAGTAGCTGATACTCCCCGGTCATTTCACATATCATCAGTGTCGACATAATGGGCGCATGTGTAGTCGCAGCCAGAAGTGTTGCCATCCCGGTTAACCCAAGTAAAAGCGTAATTTCTTCGCCGCTAGTAAACCATAACCCCAGGCTCCGGCCATACAACATGCCAATTGCCAGTCCGATAAATAGCGTCGGCGTAAACACCCCCCCAGGTGCGCCGGAACCACTACTGGCCAGCACGGCAACGAGCTTGCAGAGGAAGATCCCGGCAATGACTATAAACAGTGGCGGGGCAGTTAAAAAGGATTGCACCGTACTATAGCCGTTGCCCCACACGGCAGGAGTGAGCAGGGAAAGCAGACCCACGATCAAACCTCCCAATGCCAGTTGCCAGGGCGGCGCAAGTTTAAGATTAACAAAACCCCGATGACTGGCGTTCATTAGCTTTAAAAACAATGGACCGCACAAGCCCATCAACACGCCCGTACTGATAATCAGTGCATAGTCACGAGCCTGAACCATCACAGAGAGTTGCACGCTGTAGAGCAAAGCATTGCTGTGATTAAGAAGATTGCTAATAAGCAATGCCACTACGGCAGAGATCACTACTGGTCCGAGGGAGGCCAGCATCATGGTGCCAAACAAGACTTCGGCAATAAATAAACTCCCGGCAAGTGGGGCGCGATAGGCTGCGGCCATTCCCGCAGCCGCACCACAGGCAATCCACAATTTCCACTCTTCACGTGGGGTAAAACGTTGGGCAAACCAGGATGCAGCAAGTGCCGCCAACAGGATCATCGCACCTTCACGACCAATGGCGCTGCCGCTGGTCACCACCAGCAAAGAAGCGAAGGATTTAATCAGACTGGTGGCGTAATCAAACTGCCCATCGGTTTGTAACGCCTCCATATAATCGGTAGGTGCATGGGGGCGTTGCTGAGAGAGTTTCTGCCAGACCATCAGCAATAAACCTGCCGCCAGTCCGCCGAGCGCCGGCGTTAGCAGTCTTCGCCACGGAGAAAGGTTCGTTGCTGCATTGACCAGACTGCCAGAGTCGTTATTGAGGAACAGCCACTCCAGTAGCAGCATCGCATGACGAAACCCTGCAACGGCAAAGGCCGCCAGAATGCCTACGACCATTGCGATAAGCAGGCGGCGAAACATGGTGCGCAGATCCGGGTAGATGTGTAGATGTTGCATGAGCAGAAATGGCAAATTAAACACGGGGCTCTATTTTGCGGGAAAAGAGGCCTGGTGCAAAAGCTGTGCGTGCTTTATGTGGAATTAAACGTGACGTTGTCACTTATTGCATCCGAAAGGCGTGCAGTTTACGCCTTTCGATAATACTAAGGATCATTCAGCGAAACAGGGGTTTTATCGCGACAGGGATCAGCAACTGTGACTGCCATTGTGTCAGCGTTAAACGAGCCAGCTCACCGAGCGTGCGATAAAAAGGATGTTCCGCCTTCTCGATAAACACCTCAAGAAAACGTGTTGACCACGGTAAAAGATGCCAGGCCAACAACTCTTCACACTCGGTCTGACGACCGTTCTCTGCCAGCCATGCCGCCATCAACAGCAGCGAACCAAAATGATCTTCCGGTTCGTTTTGGTTCATTTCAAACTGAATGCCTTTTTCGCGCATCCATTGACGAAGCGCCAAAGTAGAATCGCCAAACAGCACCGATTCGCGATCCAGCCAGACAGATCCCCACGGAGGAGAGGGTAACGCCCACGGCCCGACAAATAATCGTTGCCATGCCTGACTACGCGACTCTTCACATTCTTCCTTAAAAGCCGTTACCAGCGGCGCTAATGACGTTTGTGATAAAGGCCACTGGGTGACCCAATCGTCACTGGTTAGCGCAGAAACCAGTGGAGAGGCTTCTTTACTCTCAGGAGCGTAATAAAACAGCGCGCCCAGCACGCGCGCTGCGACAGAAAAATTATCTTGTTGTGAGAAATGCGTCATTCCTATCATCCTGAAACGTGCGGTTTACCCCGCACCAATTTGTTAACCTGCGATGGTCATTCCGAGCATTATGTGCAGGCCATAAACGAGCGCACGCCCGATCATCTCAGCAGGTATCCCGGCTAGCGGGCACAGCCAGCGCATAACAATACCACACGGCAGGCCTGATATGTGCGTAAGCATCGTATCAGGCAGCCTCAGGTTTATTAATGCGATTCAGCAGGCTCATTATCATGGGGTGGCTGGGGGTGGGCAGAAACATTACCGCTGGTGGTGCGGGTGTAGAGAATTTTATGCGTGTCGTTAGCGCAATGCCCGACGACCTGTGAATCAGGCTGGTCGACCTGATCATTCGGCACAATACTTAAAGTGAAGCCACTTTCTGGTACGCCGTTATTGATAATGCGCTGTGAAATATCACTTTTTATGCGCTCACATGAATCCGACGCGGCGAGCACTGTGGATGAGGCCAGGGTGAGCAGAAGTGCGGCACTGCAGGCTAAGATTTTCATCATTGGCTCCTTACATGAATATTACTAACTAAGCATAGCATTTCACGTGTAAATTACTGTATTTACTACTATGATTGAGAATCATCTCTACTGTCTGGTGATTGATGTGAATTACAAATTACTGCCATGTTTACTTGCGATAATACTCACAGGATGTGACCGCACAGAGGTAACACTTTCATTTACGCCAGAAATGGCCAGTTTCTCTAATGAATTTGATTTTGATCCGCTGCGTGGACCGGTTAAAGATTTCACTCAGACGTTAATGAATGAGCAAGGGGAAGTCACGAAACGTGTTTCGGGGAATTTATCGGAAGAAGGCTGTTTTGATTCCCTCGAATTACTGGATCTGGAGAATAATACCGTGGTTGCCCTGGTGTTGGATGCAAATTATTACCGGGATGCACAGACGCTGGAGAAAAGAGTACGTCTACAGGGAAAATGTCAATTAGCAGAATTACCTTCTGCCGGGGTAAGTTGGGAAACTGATGATAATGGCTTCGTGGTTAAGGCCAGCAGCAAACAGATGCAGATGGAATATCGCTATGATGATCAGGGTTATCCGCTGGGGAAAACGACGAAAAGTAACGACAAAACGTTATCTGTCAGCGCGACGCCATCAACGGATCCGATCAAAAAACTGGATTACACGGCAATTACTTTACTGAATAATCAACAGGTTGGTAATGTCAAACAGACTTGTGAATATGACAGCCACGCGAATCCAGTGGACTGCCGATTAATCATTGTGGATGAGGGAGTAAAACCCGCCGTCGAACGGGTTTACACCATCAAAAATACCATTGATTATTATTAATACTATTGCGCGGTCGGTTTTAGTAGAGTCTGCCCTTGCGTTTTATGTTCCGCCAGATACTGATGCTGGAATATGCACATGCGAATAGCATTGCGATATTGACCGTTAATAAAAAATTCATGCATCAGTTCACCTTCGACCGTAAAACCGAGCTTACGATAAATATGAATCGCTTTCTCATTCTCTTTATCGACAATCAGATAAAGCTTATAGAGATTAAGAACAGTGAAACCATAATCCATCGCTAATTTTGCGGCGCGGGTTGCCAGACCTTTACCCTGGTATTCCGGGGAGATGATTATCTGAAATTCTGCGCGGCGATGGACGTGGTTAATTTCTACCAGTTCCACCAGACCTGCCTTTTCGCCATCACATTCCACGACGAAACGACGTTCACTCTGATCGTGAATATGTTTATCGTACAGATCAGAGAGTTCAACGAAGGCTTCGTACGGCTCCTCAAACCAGTAACGCATCACGCTGGCGTTATTGTCGAGTTGATGCACATAGCGTAAATCTTCACGCTCCAGCGGACGTAGCTTAACACTGTGGGCGCTAGTCATAACGTGTCCTTACATTCCTTATATCAATAACAGGTTAGGGGATGATTACGCGACCAGTACGACGGTCCAGGCAGCGTAAAGTATTCGGCTCCCAGTAGGCATTAATGTTGGCACTCTGCTCGCATTTATCGCGGCTATCAAATGCGGCATCAGCTTTATCCCATTCTTTCTCGGTGCGTTTGTTGATTTTTTGACGCAGATTACGCGTGTCATTCCATTGCTCTTTTTCCATTGCTGCCTGCTGGCGACTCTGTGCGCTGTCGCCAGATTCAATCACCAGTTTGTTGGTTTCTGCATGGGTAGTTGCGCTAAATGCCAGTGCGCAAGGCAGCAGAAAAGCGAGCAGGCTGAGTTTTTTGCAGAGATTGATATTCATGATTCATTCCTTACATGAATGGTTAAGGGCGATTTTACACGATCCACTGTGAACGCGAAACGTACCAGAAGGATGTCTATGTTGATGATATTATGTCGCCCTATAAATATACATGATGTCAATGAGTGACAAAGATGATTAAAACAACGTTACTGTTTTTTGCTACCGCTTTGTGCGAAATCATTGGTTGTTTTTTGCCCTGGCTGTGGCTGAAACGGAATGCCAGTGTCTGGTTGTTGGTTCCAGCGGGGATTTCTCTGGCGCTTTTCGTCTGGCTGTTAACGTTGCATCCGGCAGCAAGTGGGCGAGTTTATGCAGCGTATGGCGGTGTTTATGTCTGTACGGCGCTCCTGTGGCTGCGGGTGGTAGATGGGGTGAAGCTCAGTCTCTACGACTGGACGGGAGCGATAATTGCACTTTGCGGCATGTTGATTATTGTTGCTGGCTGGGGACGCACCTGACTTTTCTGATATGAATAATTATTTGTTATCAATAAGATACGCACTAGTCGAACCCCGGAAAAACAATAAAGTTTGACTGTTTTTAGAACTATTCACGGCGCAAATATGCGCCTTTTTTTGTGATCGCTCTGGCTTTTCTTAATCTTAATACTTGTATGGTAGTAGCTCAGTTGCGTAGATTTCATGCATCACGACAAGCGATGCAAGGAATAGAACATGAAGATCGTAGGGGCTGAAGTTTTTGTTACCTGTCCGGGACGTAATTTCGTCACCTTAAAAATCACCACCGAGGACGGTATTACCGGTCTTGGTGATGCCACTCTGAACGGGCGCGAGCTTTCCGTTGCGTCCTATTTGCAGGATCATATCTGTCCGCAACTTATAGGCCGCGATGCCCATCGTATCGAAGATATCTGGCAGTTTTTCTATAAAGGCGCTTACTGGCGTCGCGGCCCTGTCACCATGTCGGCTATTTCCGCTGTTGATATGGCGCTGTGGGACATTAAAGCCAAAGCCGCAAACATGCCGCTTTACCAACTGTTAGGTGGGGCTTCCCGTGAAGGCGTAATGGTCTATTGTCATACCACCGGTCACAGTATTGATGAAGCACTGGATGATTATGCTCGTCATCAGGAACTGGGATTCAAAGCCATCCGCGTGCAGTGTGGTATTCCCGGTATGAAAACGACTTACGGTATGTCCAAAGGAAAAGGGCTGGCTTATGAACCTGCGACCAAAGGGCAGTGGCCAGAAGAGCAGTTGTGGTCAACGGAAAAATATCTCGACTTCATGCCAAAACTGTTCGACGCAGTGCGCAACAAGTTTGGCTTTAATGAGCATGTGCTGCATGACATGCACCATCGTTTAACGCCCATTGAGGCGGCACGCTTTGGCAAAAGTATTGAAGATTATCGCCTGTTCTGGATGGAAGATCCGACACCCGCAGAAAACCAGGAGTGTTTTCGCCTTATTCGCCAACATACCGTAACGCCAATTGCGGTGGGTGAAGTCTTTAACAGCATCTGGGACTGCAAACAGCTGATTGAAGAACAGCTCATCGACTATATCCGTACAACGCTGACCCACGCTGGCGGCATCACAGGTATGCGCAGAATTGCCGATTTTGCTTCGCTTTACCAGGTACGTACTGGCTCACATGGTCCTTCCGATTTGTCACCAGTCTGCATGGCTGCGGCGTTGCACTTTGACTTGTGGGTGCCGAATTTCGGCGTTCAGGAGTATATGGGCTATTCAGAACAAATGCTTGAAGTCTTCCCGCATAACTGGAGCTTCGATAACGGCTATATGCACCCGGGTGATAAGCCTGGCATTGGTATCGAATTCGATGAAAAGCTGGCGGCGAAATATCCCTACGAACCTGCCTATCTGCCAGTCGCACGTCTGGAAGATGGCACGCTATGGAACTGGTAAGGAGTCATACAATAATGAAAAGTATTTTAATTGAAAAACCGAATCAACTGGCGATTATCGAACGTGAAATTCCGACCCCGGCAGTGGGCGAAGTACGAGTAAAAGTGAAACTCGCAGGAATTTGTGGATCGGATAGTCACATTTATCGCGGTCATAATCCGTTTGCAAAGTATCCGCGTGTCATTGGTCACGAATTTTTTGGCGTGATTGATGCCGTAGGTGAAGGTGTGGATAACGCCAGAGTTGGCGAACGTGTTGCGGTAGATCCCGTAGTCAGCTGCGGACATTGTTATCCGTGCTCAATGGGTAAGCCCAACGTTTGCACAACTCTGGCTGTATTAGGTGTTCACGCTGATGGCGGTTTTAGCGAATATGCAGTCGTTCCGGCGAAGAATGCGTGGAAAATTCCCGATGGAGTGGCTGATCAGTTCGCTGTAATGATCGAGCCATTTACCATTGCGGCGAACGTTACCGGACACGGTCAGCCGACTGAAGATGACACCGTGCTGGTTTATGGTGCCGGTCCAATTGGTCTGACTATCGTTCAGGTATTAAAGGGTGTTTATAACGTTAAAAATGTGATTGTCGCCGATCGCATTGATGAACGACTGAACAAAGCGAAAGAGAGCGGGGCAGACTGGGTGATTAATAACAGCCAGACAACGCTTGGCGAAATATTCGCTGAAAAGGGCATCAAACCAACATTAATTATTGATGCTGCTTGCCATCCTTCCATTTTGAAAGAAGCGGTTATGCTGGCTTCTCCGGCGGCACGAATTGTGTTAATGGGCTTCTCCAGTGAACCGTCTGAAGTCATTCAGCAGGGAATTACCGGCAAGGAACTCTCTATTTTTTCTTCCCGGTTAAATGCCAATAAATTCCCGGTCGTTATCGACTGGTTAAGCAAAGGGTTAATTAATCCTGATAAATTAATTACTCATACCTTTGATTATCTGCATGTTGCTGATGCCATTTCATTATTCGAAAAGGATCAAAAGCACTGTTGCAAAGTTTTACTCACGTTTTCTGAATAATACCAATAATAGCGAATAAGCAGTACGCATCTTACCTCTTATTTAGAGATAATAATTATGACAATAGAAAAACATGAAAGAAGCACTAAGGATTTAGTGAAGGCAGCGGTATCAGGATGGTTAGGTACGGCACTTGAATTTATGGATTTTCAGTTATACTCGCTCGGTGCAGCGTTAGTATTCCATGAAATATTTTTTCCGGAATCATCAACCGCAATGGCGTTAATTCTGGCAATGGGAACCTACGGTGCTGGTTATGTTGCACGTATTGTCGGGGCATTTATTTTCGGCAAAATGGGCGACAGAATAGGGCGTAAAAAAGTGCTCTTTATTACCATCACCATGATGGGGATCTGTACTACCTTAATTGGTGTGTTGCCGACCTATGCGCAGATTGGTGTTTTTGCGCCAATATTGCTGGTGACGCTGCGTATTATTCAGGGGCTGGGGGCAGGCGCTGAAATTTCCGGTGCCGGTACGATGCTGGCGGAATATGCGCCGAAAGGTAAACGTGGCATTATCTCCTCATTCGTTGCGATGGGAACGAACTGCGGTACGTTGAGCGCAACGGCAATCTGGGCCTTTATGTTCTTTATTCTTAGTAAAGAAGAACTGCTGGCATGGGGATGGCGTATACCGTTCCTGGCGAGTGTGGTGGTGATGGTATTTGCTATCTGGTTGCGTATGAACCTGAAAGAAAGCCCGGTATTTGAGAAGGTTAACGACAGCAACCAACCTACAGCAAAACCTGCACCTGTTGGTAGCATGTTCCAGAGCAAATCTTTTTGGTTGGCAACGGGTCTGCGTTTTGGACAGGCAGGAAACTCAGGTCTGATTCAAACCTTCCTTGCTGGTTATTTAGTGCAAACTTTGCTGTTCAATAAAGCAATTCCCACAGATGCATTAATGATCAGTTCTATTATCGGTTTTATGACGATTCCTTTCCTCGGTTGGTTATCTGATAAAATTGGCCGTCGTATTCCTTACATCATTATGAATACTTCAGCTATTGTACTGGCGTGGCCAATGCTTTCTATCATTGTAGATAAAAGCTATGCACCGGGCACCATCATGGTTGCTCTCATTGTGATTCACAACTGCGCGGTGTTGGGATTATTTGCCCTGGAAAACATTACCATGGCAGAGATGTTCGGCTGTAAAAACCGCTTTACCCGAATGGCAATATCTAAAGAAATTGGTGGTCTCATCGCTTCAGGTTTTGGTCCTATTCTGGCCGGTATTTTCTGTACCATGACAGGATCCTGGTATCCGATTGCAATAATGATTATGGCTTATTCAGTCATCGGCTTAATTTCCGCGCTGAAAATGCCAGAAGTTAAAGACCGCGATTTGAGTGCGCTGGAAGATGCTGCAGAAGATCAACCGCGCGTCGTAAGAGCTGCGCAACCTTCAACAAGTCTGTAAATCCAGAATCCCTTCTCTTAGTGAGGAGGGATTTTTTATTCATATAACAAACCATTCAGCTTGCCATCTTGAAATTAAAGGATTTTTCATGGGAAATAATTTGTTATCAGCCAAAGCGACACTCCCTGTTTATGATCGTAATAACCTGGCGCCCAAAATTGTCCATTTAGGGTTTGGCGCATTTCATCGTGCGCATCAGGGCGTATATGCCGATATCCTGGCAGCCCAGCATTACAGCGATTGGGGCTACTATGAAGTGAACCTGATTGGCGGTGAACAGCAAATCATCGATCTAAAACAGCAAGATAATCTCTATACCGTTGCAGAAATGTCGGCTGATGCGTGGACCGCTCGCGTCGTCGGCGTCGTGAAAAAGGCGCTGCACGTACAAATAGATGGCTTAGAAGCCGTGCTGGCCGCGATGTGTGAACCGCAAATCGCAATTGTCTCTCTGACAATCACCGAAAAAGGGTATTTCCACTCTCCGGCAACCGGACAGTTAATGCTGGATCACCCGATGGTAGCTGCCGACTTGCAAAATCCCCACCAGCCGAAAACAGCAACAGGCGTGATTGTCGAGGCGCTGTCTCGCCGGAAAGCCGCAGGACTTCCAGCGTTTACCGTCATGTCATGTGACAACATGCCAGAAAACGGTCACGTTATGCGTGACGTTGTCACCTCATATGCCAGGGTTGTAGATGTAAAACTGGCACAATGGATAGAAGAAAACGTGACTTTTCCGTCGACAATGGTGGATCGCATTGTACCCGCAGTGACGGCAGAAACGCTGGACAAAATCGAACAACTTACCGGCGTGCGCGATCCGGCAGGCGTGGCCTGTGAGCCTTTCCGTCAGTGGGTTATTGAAGATAATTTTGTTGCCGGACGCCCTGAATGGGAAAA
The DNA here is from genome assembly GCF_013368855.2 of Escherichia sp. 93.0816. Classification (NCBI taxonomy): domain Bacteria; kingdom Pseudomonadati; phylum Pseudomonadota; class Gammaproteobacteria; order Enterobacterales; family Enterobacteriaceae; genus Escherichia; species Escherichia sp. 93.0816. The sequence goes on from NZ_JABWNC020000001.1 coordinate 513,139, forward strand.
AGTCGGTGCTGAACTGGTCAGCGATGTGCTGCCTTATGAAGAGATGAAACTGCGTATGCTCAACGGCAGCCACTCCTTCCTGGCTTATCTGGGCTATCTGGCGGGATATCAGCACATTAACGACTGTATGGAAGATGAAAATTATCGTCATGCGGCACATGCCTTGATGTTGCAGGAACAGGCGCCCACGCTGAAAGTACAGGGTGTGGATTTGCAAAATTATGCCGATCGACTGATTGAACGCTACAGCAACCCGGCTTTACGTCACCGAACCTGGCAGATTGCAATGGATGGTAGTCAGAAACTGCCGCAGCGGATGCTGGATTCAATTCGCTGGCATCTGGAACATGACAGCGCGTTCGATCTGCTGGCGTTGGGCGTTGCTGGTTGGATGCGTTATGTTGGCGGTGTTGATGAACAGGGAAATCAGATTGAGATTAGCGATCCGTTACTACCGGTCATTCAAAAGGCTGTGCAAAGTAGCGCCGAAGGGAAAAAGCGTGTGCAGTCGTTGATGGCGATTAAGGCGATATTTGGCGAAGATTTGCCGAACAATAGCTTGTTTGTTGCAAAAGTGACGGAAGCGTACTTGGCTTTATTAGCGCATGGCGCGAAAGCGACCGTAGCGAAATATATCGTGAAGTAAAAACAGCAATGCCGCCATCGGCGGCATTCACACGCTTAGTTCATGCCGAGACGAATCAGGTCCAGAGGCGCGAGTTTTTCATCACAACCTTCAACAACCACGGTTTTACCGCGACGGATTTGTTCTGCGGTCAGACCTTCAGTGTCAATCGACAGGATCTTGCCAGTGTGACCGGTGCCGCTAACCATAACACGGCTGCCAGTGGTGATTGCGTTACGGTTACGATCGTAGGTCGTCATAGGTGTTTTCTCCTTTCTGATTTACAGTCGAAGCCCACGTAACGGGCGCAATATAAATACTCCTGTCGAGTGAATATTTTTTTGTTTATGATCAAGTTCACATCTTTTTTGATGCTTGCATGAACCAGAAGAAGGGGATGGACTCTCACCCCGGATGGGATGAGAGGAAATGAATTACTCTTCGCTAAACCAGTCGCTATTTTCCTGGCGGATCAGCTGCACGGATTCACTTATTTCCTGCAAATGCAGAGTCATTGCTTTTTCTACCGCATCGCCATCATGTTTTTGTAGAGCAGTAAAAATATCCATGTGTTGACGTAATAACATATCGGGCGGCGATACGTGGTCAAAGCTCATATAGCGCACGCGGTCAACAGTTGCTTTCAGGTTTTCAATGGTGTCCCACGCAAGCTGACAGTCGGCAATCTGCGTCAGAATTTGATGGAAGTTATCATCCAGCTCAAAAAAATCATCCAGCTGTTTGCGTTCAATGGCAATACGTTGTTGGTGGAGATTTTGCTCAAGCTGATAGCACTGGCTATCGGTAATCATGGTCGCCGCCCGGCGGGCAACGGCACACTCAATAGCCTGACGAATAAAACTACCGTTGCGTACCTGAGTCATGGAAATTTTATTGACGTAGCTGCCACGCTGCGGGCGAATTTGAATCAGGCCGTTTTCTGCCAGTTTAATGAAGGCTTCACGAACCGGCTGGCGTGACACATTGAAACGAACAGAAACTTCTTTTTCCGACAACGGTGTGCCCGGAGGGATCAGGCAATGGACAATGTCGCGGCGAAGAATACGATAAATTTGCTGATTGACAGGTTGTGTGGGATTAAGTTGCGTTTCGACGGTCATTCGTTCTTGCTTGTGAGTGGGTTAACTGCGAGAGTCTACCACTTTTTTGTGACAAGCAATAACCCGGCGGTTAAGCCGGGTATAAAAATTAATGGCGATGGACATTCAGTCCGGCATAGCTTTGGGTAACCGGCATCATTTCCAGGGTGTTGATGTTGACGTGAGCAGGGAGTGTGGCAACCCACCAGACTGCTTCGCTGACATCTTCTGGCGTCAGCGCAACGGTGTTTTGATAGGTTTTCTCCGCTTTATCGTCGTCGCCTTTAAAGCGGACATTGGAAAACTCGGTGCCACCCACCAGACCCGGCTCGATGTCGGTGACACGCACTGCCGTACCATGCAGGTCAGTGCGCAGATTCAGGCTGAACTGACGAACAAACGCTTTTGTCGCGCCATAAACGTTACCACCAGCATACGGCCAGCTACCCGCCGTTGAGCCAATGTTAATAATATGACCATGATTACGCTCGACCATGCCAGGCAGGACAGCGCGGGTCATATACACCAGGCCTTTATTGTTGGTATCAATCATGGTTTCCCAGTCTTCAACGCTGGCTTTATGTGCAGGTTCCATACCCAGCGCCAGTCCAGCATTGTTTACCAGAATATCGATATTACGCCACTCGGCAGGAAGCGAAGTCAGCATCTCTTCAATGGCGGCGCGGTTGCGAACGTCCAGTTGGGCGATATACAAATTATCTCCCAGTTCGTCTTTTAACTCCTGCAACCGTTCCTGGCGACGGCCAGTGGCGATAACTTTATGCCCTTGTTGAATAAAACGACGCGTAATGCATTCACCAAAACCTGCCGTTGCTCCAGTTACTAAAACGATCATCTCACTGTTCCTCAACGATTTTGTGTGTCAATAACATAGCACGTGATGCTTAAGAGCGGGTAATACTGGTTTGCAAGATTGCACTCCGTTATTAGTAAGCCTACGCTATGGAACACCTCGTTTTCAGGAGTAGAAAATGTCAACGACGAATCCTTTCCTTACGCAGAGTACTCTGCCGTATATGGCTCCCCATTTTGATCAGATTGAAAATCAACACTATCGCCCGGCATTCGATGAGGGAATGCGGCAAAAGCGGGTTGAGATAGAGGCGATAGCTTTAAACCCGCAGACGCCCGATTTTAATAACACTATTCTGGCTCTCGAAAAGAGCGGGGAATTACTCACTCGTGTTACCAGCGTCTTCTTTGCCATGACCTCGGCGCATACTAATGATGAATTACAGCGTCTTGATGAACAGTTCTCGGCGGAACTGGCGGAACTGGCGAATGATATCTACCTGAATGGTGAATTATTCGCGCGGGTAGATGCTGTCTGGCAGCGGCGCGAAACGCTGGGTCTTGATAGTGAATCTATTCGTTTGGTTGAAGTTATTCATCAGCGTTTTGTTCTTGCCGGTGCCAAACTTGAAGATGCCGATAAAGCAAAATTAAAATTGCTGAACACAGAAGCCGCAACCCTGACCAGTCAGTTTAACCAGCGATTATTAGCCGCGAACAAATCCGGTGGGCTGGTGGTTGACGATGTTCAGCAACTGGCAGGCATGAGTGAGCAAGAAATTGCGCTGGCGGCTGAGGCGGCTCGCGAGAAAGGTCTGGAAAACAAATGGCTTATTCCATTGCTGAATACCACGCAACAACCGGCGCTTGCGGAACTCCGCGATCGTTCTACACGTGAAAAACTGTTCACTGCGGGGTGGACACGCGCGGAAAAAAACGATGGCAATGATACTCGTTCCATCATTCAACGGCTTGTGGAGATCCGCGCCCAACAGGCGAAACTACTTGGTTTCCCTTATTATGCCGCATGGAAAATTGCCGATCAGATGGCAAAAACACCAGAAGCAGCACTCAACTTTATGCGGGAAATTGTTCCGGCGGCACGTCAACGTGCGAGCGATGAATTAGCGTCTATACAGGCGGTTATCGATAATCAGCAGGGCGGGTTCAGCGCCCAGCCGTGGGACTGGGCATTTTATGCTGAACAGGTGCGGCGGGAGAAATTCTGTCTCGATGAGGCGCAGCTTAAACCTTATTTCGAATTAAACACGGTGTTGAATGAAGGTGTATTCTGGACCGCCAATCAGCTCTTCGGTATTAAGTTTGTCGAACGTTTTGATATTCCTGTTTACCATCCTGATGTCCGCGTATGGGAAATTTTTGATCAGAATGGCGTGGGGCTGGCGTTATTTTACGGTGATTTCTTCGCCCGTGATTCAAAAAGCGGCGGCGCATGGATGGGTAATTTTGTAGAGCAATCTACGCTCAATGAAACACGCCCGGTAATCTATAACGTTTGTAATTATCAGAAACCGGCGACAGACGAACCCGCATTGCTGCTGTGGGACGATGTTATTACATTATTCCATGAGTTTGGGCATACGTTGCACGGTCTGTTTGCCTGCCAGCGTTATGCCACGCTTTCTGGCACCAATACACCACGCGATTTTGTCGAATTTCCTTCGCAAATCAACGAGCATTGGGCAATGCATCCGCAGGTATTCGCGCGCTACGCCCGGCATTATCAGACCGGGAAAGCAATGCCGGAAGAGTTGCAACAAAAAATGCGTAATGCCAGCCTGTTCAATAAAGGTTATGAGATGAGCGAACTGCTTAGCGCCGCACTTCTTGATATGCGCTGGCACTGTCTGCAAGAGCATGAAGCGATGCAGGATGTGAATGATTTCGAACTGCGGGCGCTGGCGGCGGAAAATATGGATCTTCCCGCCGTACCGCCACGTTATCGCAGCAGTTATTTCGCCCACATTTTTGGTGGCGGATATGCGGCGGGATATTACGCCTATTTGTGGACGCAAATGCTGGCAGACGATGGTTATCAATGGTTTGTCGAGCAGGGCGGCTTAACGCGTGAGAATGGGCAACGTTTTCGCGAGGCGATTCTTTCCAGAGGCAACAGCGAAGATTTAGAACGCCTGTATCGTCAATGGCGCGGTAAGGCACCACAGATTGCACCGATGTTGCAACATCGCGGGCTGGACGTCTAATTTTCTGTAAATATGGCTGGTCTGGCGTGAAGCCAGGCCAGAACGTCACTCCAGTAATTTCAAAAGCTGCGCCAGTGCAAATCGAACCGCCAATGCTAATACCGTTTCGCAATCGCCATCAAAATGCATAACCGCAGTATGCGTATTTCCTTTTATATTCCATGCGAACCAGACTGTGCCTGCGGGCGTACCATCCTGCCCACCTTCAGGCCCACCGTAGCCGGTAATGGCAATACTAATATCGACATCTGCGCGCTCTTTGGCGCCAGTTGCCATTTCTGCCGCTATCTTCTCGCTCACCGCCGTATATTTCTCAAGAGATTGCTGACTGACGCCAAGGATTTTCATTTTGGCTTGATCGGTAAAAGTGACAAAGCCTGCGCCGTAAAACTTTGGTGTGTCTTCAGCAGCACACAGCGCGCAAGCCAACTTACCGCCAGTGCATGATTCGGCGGTAGTTAAGCGTAATTGATCAGCGATAAGTCTTTGGCTCAACGCGGATGTCAGGTTTTCAATGGTATCGCTATCTGCAAGTTGTACAATTTTATTGCTATTAATGTTCATCGTTGTTTGTCCACGTTATTAGCTGCAAAGGCGATTTGCCTTTTTTGTATGTTCTTTCACTATAATAAAAATCAAATTTATAAAGCCGATTATTCTGAAAATATATTTAAGACTTAAACACAGCTTTCTTTAATCTTTTTATTGTCATTTTGAGTTAAATTTGCTGAAGATTTTGTTGCTAGCTGACTGATTTTAATTGTTTTATAACAATCAGTATGATTCTTATTTGTCAATTATAAAAATAGCAACCAGACTTAATAAGTCAAACCAAACGCAATTAAGGAGTTAGTATGAAATTTCAGGCCATTGTATTAGCAGGTTTTCTTGTCATGCCTTATGCGTTAGCGGATGACCAGGGCGGCTTAAAACAGGATGCAGCGCCACCACCGCCACATGCAATAGAAGACGGCTATCGCGGAACTGATGATGCAAAAAAAATGACCGTTGATTTTGCGAAAACTATGCATGATGGTGCCTCAGTTTCATTACGTGGTAATTTGATTTCCCACAAGGGTGAAGATCGTTACGTTTTTCGCGATAAGAGCGGTGAAATTAATGTTGTTATTCCTGCTGCCGTTTTTGATGGACGACAAGTTCAGCCTGACCAGATGATCAACATTAGCGGGAGTCTGGATAAGAAAAGCACCCCAGCCGTGGTTCGGGTCACACATCTGCAGAAATAGTCACAAAAATAAATGCGTCTGATGGCCCAATCAATTGGAGCATCAGGCTTTGCTGTTTATGTTATTTGCCTCTGTTTTATGGCGCAAAGAAGAGATAATTTACAGAATTAAACACTTTTTTATCTGCTTATTTTGTTTTAAATCACAACGTTATCTTTAACGTCGTCTCAGATTAGGATTTCTATTAAAATATTGACGTAATTTTTCTTTTCTCTCGGTAGAATACCGCGCACAAGGAACTGTGAAAAAGGAGTGGCAATGATCAAGAAGACAACGGAAATCGATGCCATCTTGTTAAATCTCAATAAGGCTATCGACGCCCATTACCAATGGCTGGTGAGTATGTTTCACAGCGTGGTAGCGAGAGATGCCAGTAAGCCAGAAATTACGGATAACCATTCTTATGGACTGTGCCAGTTCGGTCGCTGGATTGATCATCTGGGGCCACTCGATAACGATGAATTACCTTACGTTCGGCTAATGGATTCTGCCCATCAACATATGCATAACTGTGGTCGGGAATTAATGTTGGCTATTGTCGAAAATCGCTGGCAGGACGCTCATTTTGATGAATTTCAGGAAGGGTTACTTTCTTTTACGGCAGCATTAACCGATTACAAAATTTATTTACTGACGATTCGTAGCAATATGGATGTTCTGACTGGATTACCTGGTCGTCGGGTTCTTGATGAATCCTTTGATCATCAATTACGTAATGCTGAACCACTGAATCTCTATTTAATGCTGCTGGATATAGACCGATTTAAATTGGTTAATGATACCTACGGGCATTTAATCGGTGATGTGGTATTACGCACCCTGGCAACTTACTTAGCTACCTGGACACGTGATTATGAAACGGTTTATCGCTATGGCGGCGAAGAATTTATCATCATTGTCAAAGCTGCTAATGATGAAGATGCCTGTCGTGCCGGAGTACGCATTTGCCAGTTAGTCGATAACCATGCAATCGCACATTCTGAAGGGCATATCAACATAACCGTGACCGCAGGTGTGAGCCGTGCATTTCCTGAAGAACCGCTGGATGTGATCATCGGAAGAGCAGACCGGGCAATGTATGAGGGTAAGCAAACCGGAAGAAATCGCTGCATGTTTATTGACGAACAAAACGTGATTACCCGAGTTTAAGCGCCGTTTAACATTCATTGAGAAAAATAGTGCTACTGTGTCAATGATCCGTTACCAGTGCAGAGAAAAGCCTGTTAGCGCAAAAGTAAAAACACAAATCTATCCATGCAAGCATTCACCGCCGGTTTACTGGCGGTTTTTTTTCGCCGTCAGAAAAATCAGGCCCCTTGTACACAATTGTAACAAGGGGCCGGTTAGGTGAGGGATTATCTCCGTTCATTAGTCATCCCATTTGTGGCTGAAATACGCGGCCAGAAAGCCAGAAAATAAAATTATTCCCAGTACAGCTATAAAAACATTCATATTACCCAGCATTATTTGCCTCCGTTTATGGTGTGGTGTGTTTCCTCTCTTACCTTAATTTTCATCTCAATGAGAAAGATATTAGCAGAGGTAACCTAAACGAAGGCTGAATTAGAGGGTTAATGTGATGAGGAACGGCTGTTTTTCCGATATTGTGAAGGGGATAATAAAAAACGCTGGTGAAAATGATGACGCAGTAAAGATGAATTACCAAACCCCGTCAGCTCGGCAATTTTATCGATGCTAAACGACGAATTTTGCAGATAATCCTCCACTCGCATTAATCGCTCATTGATAAGCCAGCGGGCGGGTGTCATACCCGTTAAGGCGACAAAACGTCTTAAAAAAGTACGTTGACTCATATTCACTCGTCCGGCGAGAGAGGTAACGGTATGCGTTTGTGCCAGATTTTGCTGTAAAAAGTCGAATAATGCGCCTAACGTATGGCTTTCACGCGGCGCAGCCATCGGGCGTGTCAGGTTTTGTGGTTGCTCTCCGTGGCGATGTGGCTGAATGACCAGCCGCCGGGCGACATTATTAGCAATTTCATGACCATAATCTTTGCGCACGATATGTAAGCACAGATCGATCCCTGCTGCGCTTCCGGCGGAGGTCATTACTTGTCCTTCATCCTGATATAACACATTGTCACTTACATGAATTGAAGGGTAACGATGCTGGAGTTGTTCCGTGTAGCGCCAGTGGGTGGTCGCTTTTCGCTGGTGAAGAAGGCCAGCGGCGGCAAGGACAAATACGCCCGAGCATATCGATACCAGACGAGTACCGCGTTGATGTGCTTCGCGCAACGCCTGGCATAGTACTTCTGGTACTGTTGCATCTATACCGCGCCAGCCTGGAATAATAATCATATCGGCTTCAGTCAGTAGCTCCAGCCCGCCATCCGCAACTACGTGGATCCCGCCAGTAGCTTGCAGCGCGCCGGGTTCTACCGCCGCAACAGCAAACCGATACCAGTTATCGCCCAGTTCCGGGCGTGGCAGACCGAAGATTTCAACGGCTACACCGAATTCAAAAGTACAAAGCCCGTCATAGGCCAGTACAGCGACTAGCGGTCGTTGTACTATTGTCATCATTTTGCTTTTTTCTGGCATATTGGAAGGCGGTCAGTGAAAGGTTGATTGGTTACATTATTGTTAACACAACAACCCAAAAGGAAAAAGCAATATGCGTTATGTCACTGAATTTACCGCAGCGAAACCGGACGTTGCCGAAGCGCATTTTCTCATGCGTTTGAGTGTCGAAACGGATTGCGCCGATGTTCATGACTCGCTGGCCTACATTGGCGATGATTTCGTTTTGCTGCATGTGGTCGGGCGTGAAGAGGATTTCGCCCGTCGGCATGTCCCCGGCGCGATTCATCTGCCCCATAAGCAAATGACCGAAGAGAGAATGGCTCAATGGTCGGAAGATACTCTGTTTGTGGTGTATTGCGCGGGGCCACATTGTAACGGCGCAGACCGCGCGGCACTCAAACTGGCTCGGTTAGGAAGGCCAGTTAAAATCATGATCGGCGGGGTAACCGGCTGGGAAGATGAAGGCTACGCCTTTGCAACAGGAAAATAATGAGTCAAGCCGTGCCGTTAAGGCACGGCAGAGAGTCAACAAAGAACCGGCTGTCCCCAGGGTCTTGCGTGAATGCCTTTTAACATCAGCACCCATGCAGCAATGATCGCCAACGCTAAGATAACAAACAGCGAGGACGGCGGCAGGCTGGTGAGCACGACGCCACTCACTAATGGGTTAATCGCTGCACCAAGCCAGCCTAAAGACTGGGCGGAAAAATAGCTGGCTTTCATCCCTGACGGTGCAATATGGTCAATCAACATATATTCGCCAGGGGCATAAATGATTTCGCCAAGAGTAAACACGGCGGCTGAAATTCCCCAAAGTAGCAGGCTGTTGCCCGATAAGATAAACCCGACCAGACCGACGACAAAACAGAGAGTGCCGACCGTCATTAGCGCGCGGATGTTGGTCGGATTAATGCGCCGGCCCACGGAATATTGCAACGTAACTACCATCGCAGCATTAACCGGAAGAACAACCGCGACCACCTTTTCGGCAAAATCACCATCAGCAATCACCATCACGTATTGTGAAATGCACGAGGCAAACGCTCCGCTCACGAAAGAAGCCAGAAAGGCTGAGCAGGTGAACCACAGCAGAGCTTTATCCTGTAACAAAACCTTTGGTGACCAGACGCTGCCTGTCTCTGTGGTGATGATTTTCTCGCTGCGTTTCACCCAAATTTGAATGAAAAGCACAGGAAACGCAGAACAGATGGCTGCCAGCCAAAAGGGCAGATTGATACTTTGCATCACCAACAGCGTGCCGAGCGGTGGGCCGATGGTCCAGCCAATGTTGAGCATGGTGTAGTTGATCGAGAAGATCTTCGTTTTACTGGCGGAGGAAAGATTATCGGCAAACCAGGCTTTCAACACGGTAGCAAAAACGGAATACGCACAGTTGATGAGCGCGAAGAACAGCACCACCAGCGTCACGTTGTCCACCAGGGGAATGGCGATAAAACCGCTGGCGAAGGCGGTAATTGCCAGTAACATATAACGTTTCTTGTCGAACTTATCCGCCAGAATGCCAAACCCGAGGCTGAAAACGACGCCGATAGTAAGCGCAATTGTCATCGCATAACCAATCAAATCGACACCCAGACCGTACTGGCGACTCAAATAAATGGTCATAAACGGCAGCGTCGCGCCGCGTCCGATGGTTAATAACAACGACGAGGCAAGAAGGGCGCTGGTAGAGCGTCGCAGAGATAAGTTCATTTGGCTGTCCGGCAGTGCGTTTCGTTATGTTTTGTTTTAGAGATGTAAAGAAATAGCATGGCAAAAATCCGAAGTATAGCGACTTATTTGCGCATTAATGCCGTCGTAAACGGTGACTAACGAATCAACTGTTAAAGAAAAGTAAATTCCGCTAAGTTGATTGCTTACAAAAGATGAAAATTCAGGGGCGGTAGAATGTCGCGAAAAGATGGGTTGTTGGCGCTACTGGTAGTGGTAGTGTGGGGGCTTAATTTTGTGGTCATCAAAGTGGGGCTTCATAATATGCCACCGCTGATGTTGGCCGGTTTGCGCTTTATGCTGGTGGCCTTCCCGGCAATCTTTTTTGTCACACGACCGAAAGTACCGCTGAATTTGCTGCTGGGGTATGGTTTAACCATCAGTTTTGCGCAGTTTGCCTTTCTGTTCTGCGCCATTAACTTCGGTATGCCTGCAGGTCTGGCCTCGCTGGTTTTACAGGCACAGGCGTTTTTTACGATTGTCCTCGGCGCGTTTACTTTCGGTGAGCGACTGCATGGCAAGCAACTGGCGGGGATCGCCTTAGCGATATTTGGCGTGCTGGTGTTGATTGAAGATAGCCTGAACGGTCAACATGTGGCGATGCTCGGTTTTATGCTGACCCTGGCGGCAGCATTTAGCTGGGCGTGTGGCAACATCTTCAATAAAAAGATCATGTCGCACTCATCGCGCCCGGCAGTGATGTCGCTGGTAGTGTGGAGCGCATTGATCCCGATTCTCCCGTTCTTTGTTGCCTCGTTCATTCTCGATGGTTCCGCAACAATGATTCACAGCCTGGTCACTATCGATGTGACCACCATTTTGTCTCTGATGTATCTGGCGTTTGTGGCGACAATTGTCGGCTATGGGATCTGGGGTACGCTGCTTGGGCGTTATGAAACCTGGCGCGTGGCACCGTTATCGTTACTTGTCCCGGTGGTCGGTCTGGCAAGTGCGGCGTTATTGTTAGATGAACGATTAACGGGTCTGCAATTTTTCGGTGCGGTGCTGATAATGGGCGGGCTGTATATCAATGTGTTTGGTTTGCGGTGGCGTAAAGCGGTGAAGGTGAGAAGTTAATAAGCCCCGAGATGTCGGGGCCAGAATTAACTACATGGCGTGTTGATTATAATAGGGCACGCCCAGCGCATCCGACTTATCACTGCCTGTACCCATGTGATTTAAATCGAATGGTGGTTGTTCCTGCGATGGGGGAACAATCACTTCATCACCACAGGGAATAACCGTCGGCTGCGTGGTTTGTTCCGCAAAGCCTTGCGCAGAAAAGACAATAAGCGCGGTTATCATTGCGGATAAAAGTGGTTTCATGATTGCCTCAGTGACGTTGTCACGTTTCAACTAGCTATTGTAATGATTTAATGGATGTAAAAAGCGCGATTCGCCCTGAATATTAGCCATCCGGTATTTATGCGGCGGAACATCAAAGTAGTTTTTGAAGGTTCGGGTCAGCGTTTGCTGGGACTCGAAACCATAACGTTCTGCCAGATAGAGTATCGGCTCGTTGCTTTCTTTCAGCTTTTGCGCGATTTCTGTCATCTTACGGCTGCGGATATATTGGCCTAATGAATGACCGGTTTCTTTTTTAAACATCCGTTGCAGGTGCCATTTGGAGTAACCCGAACGCTCTGACACTTTCTCCAGTGACAGTGGCGATTCCAGGTTGTCCTCGATCCAGTCCAAAATGCTATGAATGGTAATAGCGTCAGTGTTGCGTCTGGACATCGTCATACCTCTTTTTTTGTTTACGGCAGGACTTTCTTAAGCAAATGCTCAAGCGTTGCCACTTCGTCCGCCGTCAGGTTTTTTGTTAATTCTTGATGCAGGTCCTGGCCAACTAATTGATGGCATTGTTCACATATCGCTGCGCCGCTGGTGGTGAGCTTTACCAGCACGCCGCGCTTGTCATTCGGGTTCGGCAACCGTTCTACCCAGCCTTTACAGACCAGGCGATCCAGCATACGGGTCAGTGCCCCAAGGTCGACCGACAACACTTTTTTCAGTTCGACCGGTGTAATGCACGCCGCGCAGCGGATAGAGCAGAGCACCTTAAACTGTGCCGCAGTGATATCCAGCGGAGACAGATAATCGTTAAGCAGACGGTCTTTCTTCTGATTAACCATATAGATTAAGCGACCCAAGGGGATGATTTCATTGAACAGGTCGCTGGTACTTTTCACAATGGTTGCCCTGGCAAGTAATTAGTTGCAGGGGATAATATTGCCCAGGCAAGTATATGTCAAATGAATGAATTGTCTGATGCCACGTTTTGCTAAATCGGTTCAAGTTTTGGTCAGTGCTATGCAAGATTAGTTAAAGAGTGAAACTTTCTCTTTGTTTTCCCTTTATACTTTTCGCTGATTACTCAGACACACAGGACAACAACCACCAATGTTAGATTTGTTTAAAGCAATTAGTCTGGGGCTGGTGGTGTTGCTGCCGTTAGCCAACCCATTAACGACAGTCGCGTTATTTCTTGGCCTGGCGGGCAACATGAACAGCGCCGAACGTAACCGCCAGTCGTTGATGGCCTCGGTATACGTATTTGCCATCATGATGGTGGCGTATTACGCCGGGCAACTGGTGATGGATACGTTCGGAATTTCGATTCCCGGTCTACGTATTGCAGGTGGTTTAATCGTCGCGTTTATCGGTTTTCGTATGCTCTTTCCTCAGCAAAAGGCAACGGATTCACCGGAAGCAAAAAGCAAATCAGAAGAGCTGGAAGATGAACCCAGCGCCAATATTGCTTTTGTGCCACTGGCAATGCCAAGTACCGCCGGACCGGGAACCATTGCGATGATCATTAGCTCGGCGTCAACGGTGCGTCAGAGTTCAACCTTCGCGGACTGGGTGCTGATGGTTGCGCCGCCGCTGATCTTTTTCCTGGTGGCGGTCATTTTATGGGGAAGCCTGCGTAGCTCTGGTGCCATTATGCGGCTGGTGGGGAAAGGGGGAATTGAAGCAATCTCCCGCCTGATGGGCTTCTTGCTGGTTTGTATGGGCGTGCAGTTTATTATTAACGGCATCCTGGAAATTATTAAAACTTACCATTAAAAAAGACCCGAATGGGTCTGAGCAGATGACAAACGCAACATTGCCTGATGCGCTACGTTTATCAGGCCTACGTAATCTCTGCAATGTATTGAGCTTGAGTGCTTTTGTATTTACCGACCCGAACAAAGCGGCCTGTTCGGGTCTTTAAACTACCGAGTTTGTTCTTCGAGTGTCACAGGCCAGCGGCGGAATATGATAATTGACCATATCAACGCGGCGAGTGCCGGAACTGCGCCCACATAACCAATCATCGACATCGACCAGTGCAGACTTACCTGATTACCCACCAGTGCTCCGGTGCCAATGCCAATATTAAATATCCCGGAAAAGAGCGCCATCGCAACGTCGGTGGCATCCGGTGCCAGCGCCAGTACTTTAACCTGCATCCCAAGCCCGATGATCATCATTGCGATCCCCCAGAAAATGCTCAGCACGCCGAGGTGTATCTCGCTACTTGCCGAAGGCAACAGTAGCGCCAGGCACACCAGCAATAGCGCAATCGCCGCACTGACCAGCACAGATGCGTACTGATTACCCAGCTTACCGAAAATCACGCTACCAATGATGCCTGCACCACCGAGCATCAACAGCAATGCTGTGGCAAAGTTGGCGCTGAACCCCGCAACGTTTTGCACAAAAGGTTCAATATAGCTGTATGCCGTGTAATGGGCGGTGACCACGACCACCGTCAGCAAATAAATGCTCATCAATGCCGGGCGACGAAACAGCAGCGGAAGACTTTTTAACGAACCAGAGTGCTCACTGGGCAGTAATGGAAGTAATTTGATCAGGCACAAAAGGGTGATAAGCGCCCCGATACCAATCGCGAAGAAGGTCGTTCGCCAGCCGAAATACTGCCCCACAATGCGCCCGAGAGGTAAACCTAATACCATCGCCAGTGCTGTGCCGGTGGCAATTAAACTCAATGCCTGCGCTCGCTTCCCGGCTGGTGCCATACGGATTGCAAGAGACGCCGTAATCGACCAGAAAATAGCATGGGCGAAAGCCACACCAATACGGCTGATCACCAGAACGGTAAAGCTCCACGATAAAAACGACAGTATGTGGCTGGCGATAAACACCACAAACAGACAGATCAGTAATTTGCGGCGTTCGACCTGACTGGTCATTAGCATAAAAGGCAGTGACATTAGCGCCACTACCCACGCATAAATGGTCAACATGATACCGACTTGTGCGGTTTGCATATGAAAGCTTTGCGCAATATCAGAAAGCAAACCTACAGGCACAAATTCGGTGGTATTGAAGATGAAGGCGGCAACTGCCAGCGTAACGACCCGTAGCCACGCCACTTTGCGGGAAACAATATTTGTTGTCATAACCGATTATCGGATGAGTTGCGAAAAGGTAATTAAATGATCTTAAAACGGTTAATGATCTGAATACAACGGTTTTGTGATCTATGTCGCGTTTCGCCGATTCATGCTGTATCAACGGCAGCGTGAGTAGCAGGTACAACATTTAGTCTGGTACATCCAGCAGTTCAATAAACGCCTCAAGCGGACGCGTTTTCGCACCGCGACGCCAGACCAGCCAGGTCGTTAACCAACGCCATTGCTCAGCCAACGGCCACGCTTCAACCTGGTGATGCCCGGGCATACTTTCCAGCATAGAACGAGGGATAAGCGCAATGCCCGCACCCGCGACCACACAGGCCAGCATCCCGTGATACGATTCCATCTCATGAATAGTCCCCGGTGCTGCGCCGTCAGCATGAAACCAGCTCTCAAAATGACGGCGATACGAACAATTGGCGCGAAAGGCATAGATGTTGTAACCATTAACCTGACTGGCGCGGGTAACTGGCACATGTCCTTGCGGCGTGACGATCATCAGCTCCTCACGATACACCGGTATCCCGTCGATGGCGGTATGGTTAATGGGCCCATCAATAAATGCCGCATTCAGTTTTCCTTCCAGTACGCCGTCCAGCATCGTGCCAGAAGGGCCGGTGGAAAGTGAAAACTGAATTTTGGGGTAACGGCGGTTAAATTCTGCCAGCGTTGCCGGAATACGCACTGCGGCGGTGCTTTCCAGCGATCCGAGAGAAAACAGACCCTGCGGCTCATCGCCAGCCACGACATTTCGCGCCTCATCCACCAGTGCGAGAATTTGTTGGCTGTAGCGTAAAAAGTTATGCCCGGCGGGAGAGAGACGTAAACGCTGATTTTCGCGGATAAACAGCTCAACACCAAGCTCTGTTTCCAGTTGACGTATACGAGTCGTGAGATTTGACGGCACACGATGTACTTTAGCCGCAGCCTGGGTAATGCTGCCAGCCTCGGCAACTGCGTTGAACATCTCCAGTTGAGTCAGATCCATAGCATTCTCGATTTGTGAATAAGTGGCTTAATATTATTCATTTTCAAACAAGAGTAAATCTACGTATCTTCAAACCATAACTCATAAAGGAGATACCCCAATGACCATCACTCCGGCGACCCATGCCATTTCGATAAATCCAGCCAATGGTGAACAACTTTCTTCACTGCCCTGGGCTGGCGCTGACGATATTGAAAACGCTCTTCAGCTTGCAGTGGAAGGTTTTCGCGGCTGGCGCGAGACAAGCGTAGATTACCGGGCGGAAAAACTGCGTGATATCGGTAAAGCTCTGCGCACTCGCAGCGAAGAGATGGCGCAAATGATCACCCGTGAAATGGGTAAACCCATCAGACAGGCGCGTGCCGAAGTGGCGAAATCGGCGAATTTGTGTGACTGGTATGCAGAGCATGGCCCGGCAATGCTGAAAGCGGAACCAACGCTGGTTGAGAATCAGCAGGCGGTTATTGAGTATCGACCGATGGGGACGATTCTGGCGATTATGCCGTGGAACTTTCCTTTATGGCAGGTGATGCGTGGCGCTGTTCCCATCATTCTTGCAGGTAACGGCTACTTACTTAAGCACGCGCCGAATGTGATGGGCTGTGCTCAGCTCATTGCCCAGGTGTTTAAAGATGCGGGTATCCCACAAGGTGTATATGGCTGGCTGAATGCTGACAACGATGGTGTCAGTCAGATGATTAAAGATTCACGTATTGCGGCGGTCACCGTAACCGGAAGTGTCCGTGCAGGAGCGGCTATTGGTGCACAGGCTGGTGCGGCACTGAAAAAATGCGTACTGGAGCTGGGCGGTTCAGATCCGTTTATTGTGCTTAACGATGCCGATCTGGAACTGGCGGTGAAAGCGGCGGTAGCCGGGCGTTACCAGAATACCGGACAGGTTTGCGCAGCGGCAAAACGCTTTATCATCGAAGAGGGGACTGCTTCGGCATTTACCGAACGTTTTGTAGCGGCTGCGGCAGCACTGAAAATGGGCGATCCCCGTGACGAAGAGAACGATCTTGGTCCGATGGCACGTTTTGACTTGCGTGATGAGTTGCATCATCAGGTGGAAAAAACCCTGGCGCAGGGCGCACGTCTGTTACTGGGCGGGGAAAAGATGGCTGGGGCAGGTAACTACTATCCACCAACGGTTCTGGCAAATGTCACCCCAGAAATGACCGCATTTCGTGAAGAAATGTTTGGCCCCGTTGCGGCAATCACCGTAGCGAGAGATGCAGAACATGCGCTGGAACTGGCTAATGACAGTGAGTTCGGCCTTTCTGCGACGATTTTTACTACTGACGAAACACAAGCCAGACAGATGGCGGCACGTCTGGAATGCGGCGGCGTGTTTATCAACGGTTTCTGTGCCAGCGACGCACGGGTCGCTTTTGGCGGTGTGAAGAAGAGCGGTTTTGGGCGTGAACTTTCTCATTTCGGTTTACATGAGTTCTGTAATATCCAGACGGTGTGGAAAGACCGGATCTGACGTCACATATTTAGCTCTGTTATACTCGCAGGTCTTTTCAGACCTGCGAGCAAGGAGCAGAGAGTGGCTGTCGCCATGGATAATGCAATTTTAGAGACCATTTTGCGGCAAGTGCGACCGCTGATCGGTCAGGGTAAAGTCGCTGATTATATTCCGGCACTGGCAACCGTTGATGGTTCCCGTCTGGGGATTGCTATCTGTACCGTTGATGGGCAGCTTTTTCAGGCCGGAGACGCGCAAGAACGTTTTTCTATTCAGTCTATTTCCAAAGTGCTCAGTCTCGTTGTCGCCATGCGTCATTACTCCGAAGAGGAAATCTGGCAACGCGTCGGCAAAGATCCGTCGGGATCTCCGTTCAATTCCTTAGTGCAACTGGAAATGGAGCAGGGCATTCCGCGTAATCCGTTTATTAATGCCGGTGCGCTGGTGGTCTGCGATATGCTGCAAGGGCGATTAAGCGCACCACGGCAACGTATGCTGGAAGTCGTGCGCGGCTTAAGCGGCGTGTCTGATATTGCCTACGATACGGTGGTTGCTCGCTCCGAGTTTGAACATTCCGCGAGAAATGCGGCAATCGCCTGGCTGATGAAGTCGTTTGGCAATTTCCATCATGATGTGACAACCGTTCTGCAAAACTACTTTCATTACTGTGCACTGAAAATGAGCTGCGTTGAGCTGGCGCGGACGTTTGTCTTTCTGGCGAATCAGGGAAAGGCTATTCATATCGATGAGCCCGTAGTAACGCCAATGCAGGCACGGCAAATTAACGCGCTGATGGCAACGAGCGGAATGTACCAGAACGCGGGGGAGTTTGCCTGGCGGGTAGGGCTTCCGGCGAAATCTGGCGTTGGCGGCGGTATTGTTGCGATCGTACCGCATGAAATGGCTATCGCGGTATGGAGCCCGGAACTGGATGATGCAGGTAACTCGCTTGCCGGTATTGCAGTACTTGAACAATTGACGAAACAATTAGGACGCTCGGTTTATTAATGCAGTCACTTGATCCACTCTTCGCGCGTTTATCCCGTTCAAAATTTCGCTCTCGCTTTCGTCTGGGCGTCAAGGAGCGTCAGTATTGTCTGGAGAAGGGCGCGCCGGTTATTGAACAACATGCGGCAGATTTTGTCGCTAAGCGTCTGGCTCCGGCATTACCGGCGAACGACGGTAAGCAAACCCCCATGCGCGGGCATCCGGTGTTTATCGCTCAGCACGCTACCGCGACCTGTTGCCGTGGCTGTCTGGCTAAGTGGCATAACATTCCGCAGGGTGTTTCGTTAAGTGAGGAGCAACAACGTTATATTGTGACGGTTATCTATCACTGGCTGGTTATTCAGATGAATCAGCCATAAGAATGGTGGTAAAAGCCAAAAGATCATCTGATTGATATCTTTCTTTGTCGCCGCTGTCAGCGAACATGCTATCCTTTATGAGAATTTACTTATTGCGTTGAGATAATTGCCACTCGCAATTGTATGGACAGATAATTAATGCATGTACACCCCATATCCACTTTCCGTTTGTTCCAGGAAGGTCATCTACTACGTAATAGCATTGCAATTTTTGCGCTAACGACGCTGTTCTATTTTATAGGTGCAGAGCTACGCCTGGTTCACGAACTTTCTCTTTTCTGGCCGCTGAATGGCGTGATGGCAGGGGTATTTGCCCGCTACGTCTGGCTTAATCGTCTGCATTACTATGCCATCTGTTACGTGGCAATGCTGGTTTATGATGCCATGACCACCGAATGGGGGCTGGTTTCACTGGTTATCAATTTATCCAATATGATGTTTATCGTAACTGTCGCCCTACTGGTTATGCGGGATAAGCGTCTGGGGAAAAATAAGTACGAGCCAGTAAGCGCATTACGGTTATTTAATTATTGTCTGATTGCCGCTTTATTATGTGCCATCGTCGGGGCGATTGGTTCGGTCAGTATTGATAGTCTGGATTTCTGGCCTTTGCTTGCTGACTGGTTTAGTGAACAATTCTCAACAGGCGTGTTGATTGTTCCTTGTATGCTGACGCTGGCAATTCCTGGGGTATTGCCGCGCTTTAAAGCAGAGCAGATGATGCCAGTCATTGCGCTTATTGTGTCGGTTATTGCCTCGGTCGCCATTGGCGGAGCGGGGAGTCTGGCGTTCCCGCTGCCCGCATTAATCTGGTGTGCGGTGCGTCATACGCCACAGGTGACGTGTCTGCTGACTTTTATCACCGGAGCAGTGGAGATCGTACTGGTGGCAAATTCGGTAATTGATATCGCCGTCGGTTCGCCGTTCTCTATTCCGCAAATGTTCTCCGCACGGCTTGGCATTGCCACGATGGCGATTTGCCCAATTATGGTTTCCTTTAGCGTGGCCGCGATTAATTCGCTAATGAAGCAAGTTGCGCTGCGAGCCGACTTTGATTTTCTGACTCAGGTTTACTCACGATCCGGTCTTTATGAGGCGCTGAAAAGTCCATCGCTGCAACAGACACAACATCTGACCGTCATGTTGCTTGATATCGACTATTTCAAAAGCATTAACGATAACTATGGTCATGAGTGTGGCGATAAAGTATTAAGCGTGTTTGCCCAGCATATTCAGAAAATTGTCGGCGATAAGGGGCTGGTGGCAAGAATGGGAGGCGAAGAGTTTGCCGTAGCCGTGCCTTCAATGAATCCCGTTGATGGTCTGCTGATGGCGGAGAAAATTCGTAAAGGCGTGGAACTGCAACCGTTCAACTGGCAACAAAAGACGCTTTATCTGACGGTTAGCATCGGCGTCGGTAGTGGGGATGCTTCATACCGCACACTAACCGATGACTTCAATAAATTGATGGTTGAAGCTGATACGTGTCTCTATCGGTCGAAGAAAGACGGGCGTAACCGCACCAGTACCATGCGTTATGGTGAGGAAGTTGTCTGACAGCTTTGTTATTTTGTCACGGTTTTAGCGTAATGTGTTCTACCACTCTGTTGACTGGAGAAAGAGGAAAATCCTCGATGGAACCATGATCCGCGCCACATTTTTATCTTAAACCTGCTAATTAATCATCACGAGTTGATCAAAACAGGGGTTCAGTGTATTAAAGTTTGCTAACCTGTCGTACCAATTCAAGCAGGTTGTATGACTAATCAAAAGGGAACCCATTGTGAAAACACTAAATCGTCGCGATTTTCCCGGTGCACAGTATCCAGAACGAATCATTCAGTTTGGTGAAGGTAACTTTCTGCGCGCCTTTGTTGACTGGCAAATTGATCTCCTGAATGAACACACCGACCTGAATTCTGGCGTGGTCGTTGTTCGTCCGATTGAAACTTCATTCCCGCCGTCACTGAGCACGCAGGATGGTCTGTATACTACCATTATTCGTGGCCTGAATGAGAAGGGAGAAGCGGTCAGCGATGCGCGTCTGATTCGTTCTGTAAACCGTGAAATCAGCGTCTACGGTGACTACGATGAATTCCTGAAACTTGCGCATAATCCGGAAATGCGCTTCGTCTTTTCCAACACCACAGAAGCGGGTATTAGCTATCATGCGGGCGACAAATTTGATGATGCGCCTGCGGTAAGCTATCCGGCAAAACTGACGCGTCTGCTGTTCGAGCGTTTCAGCCATTTCAACGGTGCGCTGGATAAAGGTTGGATCATCATTCCGTGTGAGCTGATCGACTACAACGGCGACGCGTTGCGTGAACTGGTGCTGCGCTACGCACAAGAATGGGCACTGCCAGAAGCATTTATTCAATGGCTGGATCAGGCTAACAGTTTCTGTTCTACGCTGGTGGACCGCATCGTTACCGGTTATCCGCGTGATGAAGTGGCTAAACTGGAAGCCGAACTCGGCTATCACGATGGTTTCCTCGACACCGCTGAACACTTTTACCTGTTTGTGATTCAGGGGCCGAAATCCTTAGCGACTGAACTGCGTCTGGATAAATATCCGCTTAACGTGCTGATTGTTGACGATATTAAACCGTATAAAGAGCGCAAAGTAGCAATCCTTAACGGTGCACATACCGCGCTGGTGCCGGTGGCGTTCCAGGCAGGGCTGGATACCGTCGGCGAAGCGATGAACGATGCTGAAATTTGCGCATTCGTTGAAAAAGCCATTTACGAAGAGATTATTCCGGTGCTGGATCTGCCACGTGATGAACTGGAATCTTTCGCCAGCGCCGTCACCGGGCGTTTCCGTAACCCGTACATTAAGCATCAGCTGCTGTCTATCGCGCTCAACGGTATGACCAAGTTCCGCACCCGCATCCTGCCGCAGTTGCTGGCAGGGCAGAAGGCAAACGGCACACTTCCGGCGCGCCTCACTTTCGCATTAGCGGCATTGATTGCGTTCTATCGCGGAGAGCGTAACGGAGAAACGTATCCGGTACAGGACGATGCGCACTGGCTGGAACGTTATCAACAACTCTGGAGCCAGCATCGTGACCGTGTTATCGGCACCCAGGAACTGGTTGCGATTGTGTTGGCAGAAAAAGATCACTGGGAACAGGATCTGACGCAAGTGCCTGGTCTGGTCGAGCAGGTTGCTAATGACCTGGAAGCGATTCTGGAAAAAGGGATGCGCGAAGCTGTACGTCCGTTGTGCTGATCCTTGCATTATTTTGTATGCTGGATAAGGCGTATACAGCGCATCCAGCATGATTTACCAATTAACTATATGGTTTCAGTTAGTTGTAGACGCTGATAAGCGTAGCGCATCAGACAATTAACAGCACAATCACTGAACCCGGTTTCGACCGGGTTTCTTAGTATCCTAAATTAGTTACAACATCCTATATGCTTTAATATAAAAAGGTGCCAAATGTAGCACCTGTAAATGTTGTCGCCTTGTAGGTAATTTGTAATTAGAAACTTGAGAATGTGATTACAATCACGTTTAATAGGGCGACTTTTCCACGCCTGAAGATAATCATGATTGTTCGCCCACAACAACACTGGCTGCGCCGTATTTTTGTCTGGCACGGTTCAGTATTATCCAAAATATCATCGCGCTTGCTACTAAACTTTCTCTTTTCTATCGCGGTTATTTTCATGCTGCCTTGGTATACGCATTTGGGCATCAAATTTACCCTCGCGCCGTTCAGCATTCTCGGGGTTGCTATCGCCATCTTTCTGGGGTTTCGTAATAACGCGGGGTACGCCCGTTATGTTGAAGCGCGCAAACTTTGGGGGCAGTTGATGATTGCCTCACGGTCGTTACTGCGTGAGGTAAAAACGACATTGCCTGATTCGGCAAGTGTAAAGGAGTTTGCCCGGCTACAAATCGCCTTCGCCCACTGTTTACGCATGACATTACGCAAACAGCCACAGGCGGGAGTGCTGGCACATTATCTTAATACTGGAGATCTTCAGCGAGTACTGGCTTCCAACTCTCCAGCTAACCGTATTTTATTGATAATGGGTGAGTGGTTAGCCGTTCAGCGGCGGAACGGGCTACTTTCTGACATTCTGTTTATTAGTCTGAACGATCGTCTTAATGATATTTCTGCGGTACTGGCAGGGTGCGAGCGTATTGCATATACACCAATTCCCTTTGCTTACACCCTGATTTTGCATCGCACCGTTTATCTTTTTTGCATCATGCTACCATTCGCCCTTGTGGTGGATCTGCATTACATGACGCCTTTTATCTCTGTGCTAATTTCCTACACCTTTATTTCGCTGGATTGTCTGGCGGAAGAGCTGGAAGATCCGTTCGGTACTGAAAACAATGATTTACCGTTGGATGCCATCTGCAACGTTATTGAAATTGACCTGTTACAGATGAACGACGAAACAGAAATTCCGCCGAAGATTCTTCCCGATCGCCATTACCAGCTGACGTAATAATTACTCCGTGCGCCGGGCAACAATAAACAGACGCGGAAATGCCAACAGTATCTGCCCGTTCTCCTGCAGTGGATACTGTTCTTCCAGCATCTGATGGTAGCGCGTAAGAAAATGCTGCTGCTCACTCTCCGTCAGATCCTGCAACCATGGGCGTAATCCGGTGGCTGTCACCCAGTCAATAATCGCCTGGTGCGATGGCATCTGGTGATAGTAGGTGGTTCGCCAGATATCAACCTCACATCCGGCTTCGCTCAGAATATCGTAGTAAGCATGAACGCCTGCCAGCGGTTCGCGTCCACGATCCGGATAATGCTGCTCCCAGGCGACTTCGCGCATTAACACATGCGTCGGCTCCAGCCAGTTGTCCGGCATTTGCACCGCCAGCACGCCATGCGGATTGAGTAACGATACCAGATGCGGGAATAGCTCATAGTGTTCGGGCAGCCATTGCAGTGAGGCATTGGCAAAAATCAGATCGAGTGCATGGTTCGGTTGCCAATTGCGGATGTCTGCTTCCACAAACTGACATTCTGGCAAAATTGTGTGCGCTTCGGCAATCATCGCCGGAGACGAATCAATGCCGGTAATTTTAGCCGTTGGCCAGCGTTGATGTAGCAGGGCGGTGCTATTGCCTGGACCACAGCCAAGATCGGCTATTTCCCGGGCGTTTTCCAGAGGGACTCTGGCAAGCAGTTCTACCGCCGGTCGTGACCGTTCGGCGTTGAAGTGCAGATATAAAGAGGGGTTCCAGTCAGCCATTTTTTTACTCCCGTCAGCGCATTATCCCAAGTGTAGATAAAACTGATGGATTCGCCTCACGTCATCAATCCATTGAACACGCGCTTTGTACGTGGCCTACGTGATTAACTCAAATGTAGCCAGGCGTAAATTTTAATTACAACCACTTTAAAACAAATAAAATCCATATATTAAGCTTTTTGTTGATTTTATATGAATCTATTAACATACAGAATATTCAATATCTAATTTTAATACTTGCCAGCTAAATATCCATGAAGGGAATAATTCTACAGTGGATTTTTTTTGATATCCTTAGGGCAGGAGCCAGATTTGAAGGAGTTTCTGTGTAATCATGGCATTTTGGACACTAACTCTATCGGATATAGAGATATAAAATATGACGAGAAAATTTGCATTCAACATTTTATACATCATTGATGTTTTAGGTGATGAAGATCTTGATTCCCCGAGAGACATCAAAATCAATAATAAACCAGATGATATAACGCTTAAAAGTAATACCGCCTCAAAACTATTTAAATCCATATCAAGTCTGAAAGTGCCAATTCCTATTGTTTTTGTTAAGATACATAATATCCCCATGCTGAATTCTTTCTTTAAAGAACTGGAAAAAGGAGTCATAAAAAAAGGTTTGATTCCTATAGTGCATTTTGAGTGTCATGGTTCTCCTGAGGAAGGGATGTTTTTCCCTGGAATTAAAAAGTATATCTCCTGGGGGGAGATGAATGATTTATTTTTAATGATAAACAAACATACCATGAATAACCTACTAGCCATTGTCGCGGGATGTGACAGTTTCAAATCAACAGAAAATATAGAGTTTGCAAAAGGAAGTCCTTATGGCTGCTATATTGGCGCAAACAAAGTTACTGACGCAAGTATAATTAGCAGGTTTAAAGATTTTTACCGTTATATCTTTTTATATAATGATTTCGATGGGGCTTGTGATCTTTTAGGTGCCGATTTTTCTATGGTTTTCTCATATGATATCTGTATGCAAAGCTTTTTACTTCCGTTGGTCTTGAGTTATTTTGGAAAAGATAAAAAAGAGTTTGTTGAGTATACAATCAACCGACTAATAGACAATGGACAACAGGGCTCTATAGGTGAAATAAGAAAATTAGCAAAATACAGATTAAAACATATTGATAAGTATTATGAACGTTCTGGTGTTCAATTCTTACATGGGCAAAAGCCGCTTGCGTTTACGGAATTAAAGCGAATTGCACAGGAACTTAAGGACAAACTTATTGACGAGGCTAAATTCAACCTCGAACTGAGGAATGCAATTAAATTGAAAAGAAATACAATCATGGGGAAGGGGGCTTGACCCTGAAGACACTGGATTTACTGCTGTAGAATACCTGGTGTACATCAAGTCAGGTGATATACACCAGGTGGCACAACTTACGAAGTGGTCATAATAATCAGCTTGCGCACGGAATCAGGATCAGACATTGCAAACCTCGCGGGAGAGTTATTTAACAATGGGAATGTCTGCGAGATGCTTAACAAAACGCTTCCTCACTTCCTGGTAACCGTTGCTTTCATAAAACTTGTGTGCTCTGACTCGACGTTCACTGCTTGAAAGTTCAATCTGAGAACATCCCTGATCCAGTGCGATTTTTTCAGAGGCAATGAGAAGCTTCTGTCCGATCCCTGTGCCTCGCGACGATTCATCTATGACCAGAGCAGAAATTAATGCCCACAAGCCGTTTTCATGTACAGGGGTGATAAAATTCATCACAATAACCCCGCAGAGTTCCTTTTCTGTTTCAGCAACCAAAATGCTAAGACTGGGATGCTTCTGGTTAATATGATTTTCTAAGCGTTCTACATCTGTCTGATAACCCAATTGCAGAAAGAGCTTTTGTAGAGATGGTATATCTTTTAATTCAGGAGTCCTGATTAAGACCATTGCCATAACCTTTGTCAGAAGAGTTAAGTAAAAATATCCAAATCTCGCTAAAGTTGCCAGGGTTGCTTTTCGCTGTGAGTTCAACGGATGGACGCACAATGTTGCTGAATGAGCTCACCAGTACAAGCGCGTCGATCCTTGACTGTTTAATGTTGGGGGCGCGAAGCCTGCGTGGAACCAAACACGTCCTGCAAGATCCTGAGTCGATTAACATCGTTCATTGAGAAAAACTCCGTTCCGAGTGTAGTTATGAGTCTCATCCTTTGAAAGCAGTGGTGAGACTGTAGCGCGGACATGGCTATATTTGCCAGAAATGGACATCTCAATTTAGCCTCTACAATCTATGTCAAAGCTAAGTTCAGATGTCCGGGGCAGGGTAAAGCTGAAATGTCCGCTGTGTGCCAGGAACGGACGTTGTTTTCCAACTATTACCCAGGCCTGCGAATCATCTCATCTTCATCCCTTAAATTCTCAATGTATCGATAACCGCTCGTAGAGCGGGTGACACATTTCTGTGCGGATAATAGATATATGAACCTTCCAGGCGTTGGCTGTAGCATTGCAAAACTCTGATCAGCGCCCCCTGTTCTATATCATCAGACACCAATTCCTCCGGAACATAAGCCAGTCCCAGACCTAGCCTCGCGGCTTTGGCTTCCATATAACTGTCAGCAAAGGCCCATTGTCCCTGAGGCTGATGGGTGATCTTTTTACCGTCCTGATTGAGTTCCCAGGCATACAGGCTGCCGTCGCCGAACTGGTAAGCGATGCAGGGATGACCCACTAAATCGGTGGGGGTTTGCGGAAATCCGTAGCGACGAAAGTGCTCGGGTGTGCCGACAACGGCCATCTCCATATCGGGCGAAATACGCACCGCGACCATACCGCTATCCACTTCCGAGCCCAGACGTATACCGGCATCGAAGCGTTCAGTAATAATATCGACAAACCGGCTTTCACTGATGAGCTCCAGCCGAATATCCGGGTAGCGTTGTTTAAACACCGCCAGCTTCGGCAGCAGTACTTTGTCAATGGCGTGCTGGCTGGCATTAATACGGACCGTACCCGATGGTGTATGGCGATAATGGGCCAGCGTGGCAAGCCCCATATCTAAGGCGTCAAATCCAGATTCGACGTTTTTATAGAGCAACTCGCCAGCATGGGTGAGCGATAGCTTGCGCGTGGTGCGTACCAGAAGCTGCACGCCCAGTCGTTCTTCCAGCTCGCGCACTGCACGGCTAATTCCTGACTGCGCCAGACCAAGCCTCTGTGCGGCGGCGGTAAAACTCCCTTCTCGCACGACCTGCATAAACAGATAGAGATCGTTATAGTTTTCCCTTTTCGCCATCATTCTTCCTCTGCTGCTGCATCACAATTCAGAACAATATGGTATTAATCTTAGCATTATTTACCCTCTAATCAGCACTATTAGTGCTAACTATAATATGCGCGTTGCAACAAAGCACGGCAGCGTTGGCCGTATGAAACCAGTATCTGGCACATTTTATGAAGGGGATTTTGATGACTGCTTTCACCCAAAAATTGACAGCTGCGATACCCGCCATGCTGTTATGCGCATCATTAAGTGGAGTCACAAATATGAGTTACGCTGATACAACCAATCCGAACGCGCCCGTTTCGCTGGTTGAGAAATGGGATAAAACTTTTGCTGAGAGCACGAAAGTTGATCACCGTAAGGTGACCTTTCCGAACCGGTACGGGATCACCTTAGTCGGGGATCTCTACATACCGAAGGATCGTGGAGATCGCAAGCTGGCCGCTATTGCTGTTAGTGGCCCCTTCGGGGCGGTGAAAGAGCAATCCAGCGGCCTGTATGCGCAGACGCTGGCTGAACAGGGATTTGTCACTCTGGCTTTCGATCCTTCATACACGGGTGAAAGCGGCGGCTACCCGCGAAACGTCGCATCTCCGGATATCAACACCGAGGATTTCAGCGCGGCGGTTGATTTCTTAGGCCTGCAAAAAGAGGTGGATCGCAACCGTATCGGGTTGCTCGGTATCTGCGGATGGGGTGGCATGGCTTTAAACGACGCTGCGATGGACACGCGTGTCAAGGCGGTGGCGAGCAGCGTGATGTATGACATGAGCCGTGCAATGGGTCATGGCGTGGGCGATGGCAAAGACCGCTATACCACTGCCGATCGTCGTGCCGTATTGCAGTATCTGAACATGCAGCGCTGGAAGGATGCGGAAAATGGCGCTTTCGCGCCAGGCGGGCATGACATTTACGTTGATGAGAAGGGCAACGTCACCGCTTCCGATCGTATTTTACCGGAAACTCTGCCCACGAATCCTAATCCGGTATTGAAAGAGTTCTTTGATTATTACCGCATGCCGCGTGGTTTCCATGCGCGTTCGGTCAACTCAACCGGTGCCTGGAATGCAACCATGCCGCTGTCATTTATGAATATGCCGCTGCTGAGTTACGCTAATGAAGTTACTATCCCTACACTCATCGTGACCGGCGAAAAAGCCCATTCACGCTATTTTGCTGAAGATGCCTTTAACGCGATCGGCAGCAAAGAGAAAGAGTTAGTGATTGTTCCCGGGGCAAACCATGTTGATCTGTATGACAACGTTGCGGGTAAGATCCCATTTGCCAAATTTGAGCAATTTTTCAAGGCAAACTTAAGATAACCCGAAAGGTTTACCAGGCCACCTGTCGTAAACGGGTGGCTTTTAACTGCCTGGTGTGATGCAGAATATGCCACATCGCCCTCTATTCTCACCCAACTATTATGTCGTTATTCCCTGAATAACTTCTGACCCGACTGCGCCTGAATCTGGCTGGTTCGATATTAAGGGATGCTAATAATGTTCACTATAAGTCTAAAACAATCATACGAAAAAACGCATGCATACTGGAGCGGCGTATTTGCTATGACGCTTTGCGTGTTTGTGCTGATCGCTTCTGAGTTTATGCCAGTCAGCCTACTTACGCTCATTGCCCATGATTTACACGTTACCGAAGGGCTGGCAGGGCAAGGAATTGCTGTGTCTGGCGCGCTGGCGGTGCTTACCAGTCTGACTATCTCCCGTATTGTCGGAGACCTGAATCGAAAATATCTTCTGCTGGGGCTGACGGTCTTAATGGCCATATCGGGAATAGTTATCACCATAGCGCCTAACTATCCGGTTTATATGCTGGGGAGGGCTCTGATTGGCGTCGTCATCGGAGGATTCTGGTCAATGTCGGCTGCAACCGCCATTCGGCTCGTGCCGCAGCACCAGGTCCCCCGCGCACTGGCAATTTTTAACGGCGGCAACGCGCTGGCCACCGTTGTGGCTGCGCCGCTTGGTAGCTATCTGGGGACAACCATCGGTTGGCGTGGCACCTTTTTATGTCTGGTCCCCCTTGCGATAGCTGCGTTCATCTGGCAATGGATCAGCCTGCCTTCGATGGAAAGCGATAAAACACATAAACCACAGGGGTCTGTGCTTCGTCTGTTCAGTGTCGCCATCGTACCAACGGGACTGCTGGCCTGTGGGCTCTTCTTTATGGGACAGTTTGCTTTATTTACCTACGTGCGCCCCTTTCTGGAAAGCGTCACCAGAGTGGGAGCTTCTGATCTTTCTCTGATTTTGCTCGCAATAGGTGTAGCAGGTTTTGTCGGCACAATGCTCGTCTCAACATTCCTGAACACCATATTTTATAAGACATTAATCATGATCCCGTTGCTTATGGCAGCGATTACCGGTGCGTTACTGCTGGTCGGACACCACATCTGGGCTGTTGCCGTTTTACTCAGCCTGTGGGGGCTACTTGCAACGGCTGCGCCAACGGGGTGGTGGACATGGATAGCACGTGCGTTACCCGAAGATGCAGAGACGGGGGGAGGCCTCATGGTTGCGGTGATTCAGCTATCTATTGCACTTGGTTCAACGGCTGGAGGTCTGGTATTCGACAGTCTGGGATGGAGAAGTGCTTTTGGTTTAAGTGGTTTGTTACTTCTGGGTGCGGTGGCGATGACATGGGTCACATCCCGTCAAAGTAGGAATGCGCAGTAGCGCAATCCTTTTATTTCTGGCGTACGCTCTTTAAGGCATACGGCTGAGGGGCTAATGACCGCTCCTCGCTCAAAGCGGACATTAATGTCTCTGGCAATTCAGTTCTGTGAAGGGTGGGATTATGTCTGCCTTCAGAGCTTCGTCATTTCCTTGTACCGAAAATTTCTTCAGAACGGGACTGTAACGTCTTCAACGCATCAAGCATATCGTCACCATTCAGTGAACGTTGCGATTTCTTTTCGCCTGGTTTTCTGGGCCATCACCGGCAGGGAGTGCCTGTGAACGGTTATTATCGCGTTTATCCTGAAACAGTTTGATAAATTCAAGGGTACGTCCGAGTCGTTTGTTGTCCACGATAGCCCCCTGGTCGATTTCCTGGAGCCGATCATAGGTGGAGTAGGGAAGAGCTTCACCGTTAAGGCAGAGTTCTTTACGACCTTCCGGGTAATGCCAGACCTCGATATATTTCCCGATAGCCCTGCGGCTTAACTCATCTCATTATCTTCAATCAGATAAAGTACTGCACCGTTAAAGATTTTGAAACACGTCGCAGTTCCCGCCATGTGAAAGATGCGGCTAGATCATCATCAGTTTCAAGTGGCCGGTGAACATCAAAGTCATGCCGAGGCGATTTCGCAAAGCGCCGGTTGTAATCATCATTTTCCGCACGGTCTCTTTTGAAATCCGGACACCGTATTCTGTGGTCAGAATTCGCCAGATTGCAGACGGATTCATCCCCCGACCACGTGTGCGAATAAACTGCAGGGTCTGGTCTCTGATGGCAGTGTTTAACTGATGGTTGCCGGGCTTTCCCCTGCGCTGGCTGACCAGACCGGCAGGTCCCAGCTCACGGTAACGTTTATTATCAATGTATTGCTGGGTGGCCATCATGTAGTCGAACTACCGTGCTTATCACTGTAAAACGCCAGGGGTTTGCCATGTTGCTCAAGGTATTCACGAGTGGCCATCATGTAATCAAAGGCTGATTCAGTCTCACCAAAGCGAAGGTGCATCAGGCGGCCAGTAGCGTCATCAATAAAGACGAGCAGGCAGCATTTCGGCGCACGTCCTTCAAACCAGTCATGCAGGGAACCATCGATCTGAACAAGTTCTCCGAGGCAGTCACGCCGGTATCTGGGTTGATGAACACGTGGCCTGCGACGCGAATATGGGACCCAGAGTCCATCAGCCTCATCCATTTTCTGAGCGTTTCAACAGACACCATGATGTTATGGCGTTCGCGCAATTTTTCTGCGGCAAGTGTGGGTCCAAAGTCGCTGTAGTGATCGTGAAGTAAAGAAAGAACACGCAGCTTAAGTGACTCAGGAAGCCTGTGATTACCGGGACGTCCACGCCGAAGGTTTGCCAGTCCTGCAGCGCCAGACTCACGAAAGCGATTCATCAGACGCTGCGTCTGACGTTCGGTCAGAGCAAGTTGGTGTGCAGCGTCACGACGGCGCATGCGCTTTTCGACAACTGACTGAATGACATTAATCCTGTGCAGTTCTTTATCTGACATAGTCACTAGCATCCTGATGTCTCCATGGCACAAAGGCTTGATCCTTTATGCCATAAAAAGTGACATCACTAAATTAAATGGGTTAAAAGTGACATTAAAATATTGCAGTTACAACCTTGATGCGCATAATGTATATTATGTTAAATGCAAGATATCAACATACACCTGACCACCGTACCGACCTCATAGCTTTGATGTACATGCTCCCTCCCCATTACCCGACAGGCACTATCAATCGTTTTGCCTCGGGTATTTCTGTTTTTGATATACTCAAAGCCACTGTCGCCAGGAAAATGTGCAAAGTGACTAAAGATAAATGGAGAATGTTATGATCAGGCAGAAGATTTTACAGCAGCTCCTGGAGTGGATTGAGTGCAATCTTGATCACCCTATCTCAATCGAAGATATCGCACAGAAATCTGGCTACAGCAGACGCAATATTCAACTCCTGTTCAGAAACTACATGCACATGCCCCTGGGCGCATATATCCGCAAACGAAGACTTTGTCGGGCAGCCATTCTTGTCAGACTTACTGCCAAATCAATGCTTGATATTGCGCTCTCTTTGCATTTTGATTCACAGCAGTCATTCAGTCGTGAATTTAAAAAATTGTTTGGATGTTCTCCCAGAGAATATCGGCACCGTGATTTTTGGGATCTAACAAATATTTTACCCCCGTTATTAACGCGTCAACATCAAAAGACAGATTGCACATTAATCCATCTTCCTGAAACACGTATTTTTGGCAATGCATTTAAATATGATATTGAGCTGTCTAATACGCCACCAGATGAAGAAGTAAAACTGCGGCGTAATCATTTATCCCGGTGTCTTCAAAATTTGAAGATGGATATCTATTACGTCTCAGCGTATACACCATCAACAAAATCGGTAGATTTGCTCACAGTTGAAACTTTCGCCGGTACTGTATGCAACCATGCGGATACAGACATGCCAAAGGAATGGATAACGGCTGGAGGGCTTTATGCATCTTTCCGCTATGAAGGAGATTGGGAGCACTACGCGAACTGGGTGCGGAACCTGTATCTGATAGAACTGCCTGCCAGGGGGTTAGTCAGAGTCAACGGCAGTGATATTGAGCGATTTTACTACGATAAAACTTTCGTAGAAAAGGATAGCAATTATGTTGTTTGCGAAATTTTCATCCCCGTTCGCCCAGCTTAGTTTGTATCTGTGTCACATTCTCACATTAAGGATTACCCTACCCTGCTACCGTCTAATCAGTATCAGGGTAGGTATTTAGTGGAATAATGGCGTTGAGAATGTCGACGCCATTATTCTTTATTACAGCGAATTTTTCATTCCGGGGAAAATTATTTTACTGCCTCCTCACCCTCTTCAGTATTAGCTTCCACGGCGTTAATAGTCACCGTCACAGGCTGCATTTCGTACCCACCATACGTCAGAGTGTTGAATGTAAATGTATATTCCCCTGGCTTAGTGGTACTGAATTTACGCGTGATTTTCCCGTTCACGAAATGGTCAGCTTTCGACGGCAAGAACTGGTAATCATTCTCCGTCACGCCTTCCGGAGCCTTAATGTCGACCCACATATTTCCCCCAACAGGGTTGCCAGCCGACATCAGAGTAACATCCAGCGTTGCGGTCGCCACTCCGTCTGCTACCAGTTCTTTTACATCAGATGATGCAGCAAGTACTGCATTTTTATCATCCGCAACGAATCTGGATTCGGCAGTTTTCGTCGATACCTGACCGTCGGTCCGATTCACTTTCGCTGTTAGCGTATATATCGCCGCTTTAGTGGTAGAAGCGGTGAATACAGCCTGCCCTTGCTCATTAGTTGTTGCAGTCCCGTTCGGCTCCAGATCTAACGTTGTCGGGCTGGCGGTCAGCGTCACTTCACTACCTTGCACAAGGTTGTTATTGGCATCAGTAACCGTAACTTTATAAGTCTGTTTGGCTTTACCATCTGCCAGTGCGCGGTTGCCAATCACCTCAATACTCGAGATGGTTGCCGTAGCCTTGTCAGCCACAAACGTGATGCTCTGCGCATCCGACATCTGGTCATTTCCTGCCGTTGCGGTGATTGCATACGTTCCCGCAGTCACAGAAACGACTCGCAGCTCGGCTTTACCTTCATCGCTGGTCTTCATCCAGGTACTGTCGTCATTAAGCGGTGTGACGCCCCGAGGCAGATTAAAGGCGACCATAGTTCCGGGAACAGGGTTGCCGTTTTTATCCTCAACAGTTGCCGTCAGCGTAAAGGCATCTTTGCCGTTTGCTGCTTTTTGATCGACGGTATCAACCTGAAGGCTTGCCTGACCGGTTTTGGCATCCGCTTTGAACTTCACCGTGGCAGTCTTCTGATTTTTATTCACCGAGACCGTGATTGTGTGTTCCCCGGCAACGGTGGACATCAGCTCAATATCGGCTTTACCTGCCGCATTCGTTGTTACCGTATTCCCCGTTTTGCTGCTCACTCCCTCAGGCAAAGTCAGTGTTACCGTTTGATCCGGCAACGGGTTACCATAGGAATCCGTTACGGTCAGGGTAACCTTGTTGGCGGACTGTCCATCAGCCAGTTGGTTATCAACATTCACTGAAATATCGTGAATGTTAGCCTCAGAAGCGTTACCCACAACGTTCAGCAGTAGCGGTTTCGAAGCAGCATCTTTGCCATTCACTCGAGGCCAGATAACCAGTTGACCGGCTGCAGAGCCTGTGGTTAACGTCGTAACATAGGTGCCATTGCTTTGTTCCGTCCAGGTTCCTGCCGAAGGTTGTTCCGTCCCTGTGCTGGCTACGCCACTAAATTCTGGAGCATCAGGTTTCAGACCACTTACAGGGTTACCGTTCGCATCTTTCGCCGTGAAGGTCAATTGTGTCGTCGTTTTGATCATCGGGGCTTCATTATCTGCAACAAGCGTGGAGTTCACTAACGACATCTCCCCGGCGGCGATGGTGACAGAAACCGCCTGCTTCAGAGCATCAGCGCCATCAACGCGCGGCATGATGGTCAGCTCACCAACTCCCGTTGCGCCAGCAGTCAGCATCGCCGTATAGGTTCCATTGCCCTTCTCCGTCCACTGACTGACGGATGGGCGCTGCTGGTTGACGTTGTATGCATCACCACCAAATTGCGGTGTTTCCGGTGTAATACCGGTGATTGCGTTGCCGAATTTATCCTTCACAGTCAGCGTCAGCGTGATGCTTTCGCCTGCGGTAATCGACGTTTTTGATACGGTCATTTCCGAGTGGTCAACCGCAATAGCCCCCGCTTTAACGTTAACCGGAGTTGCCTGTGCTGTAGCGTTTTTGCCATCGATCTGCGGCATAATGTTCAGCGCGCCTGCCCGCGTTCCCGAACGCAGAACAGCCGTGTATTCGCCGTTGCCTTTATGGCTCCAGCCTGTCACCGAACTACCAGACGCGGCGTCACCGGAAAGCGATGCGCCAAGTTTAGCGGTGTCGATATCGGTAAGCGCGTTTCCAAACTGGTCTTTGGCGGAGAAAGTCAGTTCCGTCGTGCTTTCAATAGCAAGATTGGCATCTTTTACAGTCAGCGTTGAAGTAGAAACTGCCTGATCGCCCGCGACGACAGTCAACTGCGCGGCGTCGGTGGTAGCTGGCTGGCCGTTGAATAACGGCATAATGCGAAGATCACCTGTTTTTCCGCCGGTGGTCAGCGTCGCGACATAGGAACCATCGCCTTGCTCGCTCCAGTTGGAAACGTTCGCCCCTTCAGACGCAGCTCCCGTCAGGCTTGTCGACAGGGAAAGACCGCTGATTGCGTTACCATGCGCATCTTTTGCCACAAGCGTCACAGTCGTGCTTTCCCCTGCTTTTACGCGATCCGATGCAACGGATACTTTCGACTGGCCTGAAGATAAAGCATCAGCTACCACAGTCACTTTCGCCGCATTAGCTGCTACATCCTGACCGTTGAGCTTCGGCATAACAATTAATTCACCCGCCGTAGTACCCAGAGAAATCTGCGCAGTCCACGTCCCGTCGCCATTATCCGTCCAGCCTGAAACTGAAGAACCCGCAGCGGCTGCCCCCGTTAATGACGGTGTATCTGGAGTGAGACCGGTCACCGGGTTGTCATAGGCATCTTTTGCTGCCCAGATAGCTGTAAGCGTGCCACCAACTACCGGTTTATCCGGGGTCAGGGTGATGGTTGAATGCGCTGTATCAAGCGGCCCGGCGACAAACTTCAGCGTTTGTTGTAACGTTCCCAACTGATACTGCTCGCTAAAAGCACGCACAACAATGTTTCCGGCGCGGGTCGAAGAAACCGTGGCGCTGTAAACACCTGGGTTTATCTCCGAAATGCTGCCAATGGTAACGCCATTGCTGTCCTGTGGAACAAATCGCAGGCGGCTGGCTTCTCCCGTCACAGGGTTGCCATCGGTATCCACGGCAGTAAGCGTCAGCTTGTAGGATTGCTGACCATTGGCAACCACGTCACCTGACGGCTCATTCACGCTCAGAGTCGATTTTGTCACATCCATCATAGTGGCACGCAGTTCAGCAGTGACGGTTTTGCTCATGCCATCAACGCTCACCGTAATGGTTGCTTCACCTGATTGCGTACCGGTAGTGAAGACCGACTGGTACACCCCAGCTTCTGTTTCGGTGATCTCACCCAGAGTTGGTTGTGCCTGTGATTTAGCAGACTTAATGCCCCTCGTTACGATGTTTCCGGCAGGTTTAAACGTCAGTTCAGTTTTGATCTGATCTTTCATACCCGTGATTGGCTGCCCTTCGGCGTCTCGCAGAGACAGAACCAGCGGCTTTTGCGCACTCCCGTTAGCAAGCATTTGGATACGGCTCTGACCGTCAAGCGTTAACGTAGTGCGATCGGCGCTCATACCTGCCCCGGTGATAACCACCTCAGTCTGTACGCGTTTTGAGGCATTGCCTTTGTTATCGTATGCGACCGCAGAAATTGCGTAATAATTGTCTTTGCCTGCCTGATAAGCCGGGAGCGTCACTTGCCACTGGTTACCCTGACCGGTAATTTTACCGCCTGCGGCCAGCAAGGACGGTGCTTCCCATTGCACATTTTTCAGACCGTGAGTTGCTTTGCTGACTACAAGACCAAGCGAAACCGTCTGTCCGCCCTTACCTTCAATACGGTCAGGCAGAGCAATACGGATCACCTCAGCTTTGCGATACTCAAGAACAATATTGTTATTACGTTCAACCAGATCATAACGGCTGCCTGCGAGTACCCGACGCTCGCGAATGCTATCCGTATCGAGTTGTTTCTCCAGAGGCTCGCCAAACCGGTAGTTAACTTCCAGGCCAAAGCGAGTGTCATTCTGACCGCTCTTGCCCTGCTTGTGCTCTGCACTCAGTGTCAGAAGAGGCACTGGCGTATAGTTCACCTCGGCGGAAATGGCATGTGGGTCTTTCTGGCGCTTATCTTTACCAAATAGTCCTACCTCATCGCCATAATATTGTTCATACATCAGGCTTGCGCCAAGCTGCGGCCATGCCGGTAAATATCCCTCTGCGCGGATATCCCAACCATTAGCCGGACGCTCTTGATAATCTTCAATATCTGGCGATTTTTTCCAGCCAGAAGCCCGGATATAACCATTGGCACTCAGTTTCAGATAATCACGCCAGTATTCCGCACCAACGCCAATACGGGTATGACTACGGGATAAATCATGATCGATGAATGTGTTCAGCCCCGCCATCCAGTCATTGCCTGAAAAATGACGCCAGCCGAAACCAATATTTGACTGAGTACGATCGTCGGTACGATGTATTGCCCCCTGAGTGAACAGCATATCTGAAGGCGTATCATAAATCGGATAAAGCATTTCCAGCGAAGAGTCCTTCAGCGAGAAATCTTTATCGACATTCAATTTGACACGCGCCGTACCATATTTTCCAAGCCACTCCTGGATTTCCTGGGTAGCCTTAGCTGTGGCCATTCCGGTAACAAAATTGCGTGTCGCATCGCTATCCGGCTGACTGCTTAAAAATTTACCGGCATTCGCGGCAAACGACGCGATATTTTTTTCTGCATTATTGTCAGTCGCAACCGCAGTATTTTCCGTACTTAGACGAGGCAGAGCCGCTCGCGCCGTCATTGTCGGCGTAAAGGTGACAGCCAGTGGAAAAAGAACCTGAATAGAGATGTTTGCCCACGCCACGCAGTGAGCCAGGGCTGAATAACGAAAGCGTGGTTGTTTATTAGCTTTTTTAAAACGTGACATTGAGATAATTTCCTGATGAACGAATTAACGAACATAAGCAAACGCATATAAAAACGTTTACTTGTCAGAAAAACCGGATATTTCCCGGTTTCCTTTTCCGCAGAAAAGGAAATACCTTTATGAAAGAAAGCGCATCGCCACCCTGAATATTCAGTGGTTGCAATTACTCGTCTGGTGACAGGGCCGGGATTATATTTTTGTTTGTAAATATGAATTTAGCTTTTTGTGCAAGAGCTAATATAAAGGGGTAAGTTCTATTGGATGCTGACTAAATTACGGTGCGTAGTTATTATTTAGTAATCGCAACTGGCCTTCCGTAGATGGAGTACATTACAGCTAAAATAAGTCAATAAGCCTTCGGTGGTATGCCAGTCCTCATTTATAGTCATGTGCTCTTCGATTAGGAAATATCTTAATCACTCGCGATAGACATTACTTAATTTTTCGCATCACCATTATCCGCATACATTTATACTGGACTATTTTTGTAGAAATAAAACTCCACTCGTTAACATTGTTGGCGGAGATTCCAGTAATAACCTTTGTTATTTGACAATATTATCCACCACTTTCATAAATTAATGAGGGCGAATAATGATATTTTACTGGCTGATTTTTATGTGATAATCATGTTGCGTAGGAAAATCACAGAAAAATAACAACATATAACTCAATACCCCTTATCGGAAACTGTTGTATCTCATTGTAATTAATTATGAAAAATACACCATACTTATTCCGAAAATCAAAAATCGGTTAGGATTTTGTTATTTAAAACCAAAGCCATTACGCTTGCTTACTTTATCGATAAATCCTACTTTTTTTAATGCGATCCAATCATTTTAAGGAGTTTGAAATGGATAAGAAGCAAGTAACGGATTTAAGGTCAGAACTACTAGATTCACGTTTTGGTGCGAAATCTATTTCCACTATCGCGGAATCTAAACGTTTTCCGCTGCACGAAATGCGCGATGACA